>NZ_JALQDT010000010.1:0-169881 GCF_023631085.1 Caballeronia sp. INML1
CCGCACAGACGCGCCGACCCGCCCCGCCCCCCCCCGCGGCGGGCGCGGGGGGGGGGGGGGGGGGGGGGGGGGGGGGGGGGGGCGCGCGCCCCCCCCCCCCCCCCCCCCCCCCCCGGGCCCCGCGCCCCCCCCCCCCCCCCCCCCCCGGCGATTATCCGAACGTCGAGCCGTCGACCAAGACCGACAGCCTCGCGAGCAAAACATTCGGCGCGATATTGGGGAATGCCCAGCGCGAGGTGCGCATGCTTCATCCGCACGATGAGTATCATCGCGAGCTTGCCGCCGAAGCCGCCGCGCGCTTCGAGCAACTCATCGCGCTGCGCTGGAAGCTGGTGGAGGAAGCGCAAGGATCGATTTCCTATCCGTTCGACCGGATACTCGTCGGCTGGCTGCTCATCATCTTCCTGTGCTTCGGGCTGATCGCGCCGCGCAACGCGCTCTCGCTCGTGACGATCATGCTCGGCGCGCTGTCGATCGCATCGGCGGTGCTCGTGATCCTCGATCTCGATACGCCATTCACCGGCCCGATCATGATCGGGAGCCAGCCGATGCGCGACGCGATCGGGTACCAGAGCCGCTGATGCGCTACGACGATCCGCGCTTCGTCGCGCTCTACGACGCCCTCAATCCATGCGCGCCCGACACGGCGTTCTATCTCGCGCTGGCGCAGCCGGCTGGACATATCGTCGATCTCGGCTGCGGCACGGGCTTGCTCGCCTGCGAACTGGCGAAGCGCGGGCATCGCGTGACGGGCATCGATCCGTCGGCGCACATGCTGCGTGTCGCGCGAGCGCGTCCGCAAGGCGACGAGGTGACGTGGATCGAAGGCGATGCGACGGCGCTGCCGTTCGTCGGCGCGGCGGATCTGCTCGTGATGACGGGCCACGTCGCACAAGTGTTTCTCGACGATGCCGCGTTCCTCGCCACGCTCAGGGCCGCGCGCCGCGCAATCCGGCCAGGCGGCGCGATCGCGTTCGAAAGCCGCAATCCGGCGGCGCGCGCGTGGGAAGACTGGACGCGCGAGCGCTCATCGCGGTGCGTCGAAGCGCCGGACGGAACGACCGTGGAAGTGTGGCAGGAGCGGCATGCGCAACCCGATCCGTCGACGACAGGCCGCGCCGCGTTCACGACGTACTGCCGCTACGCGTCGACGCCCGAAGACACGCTGAGCGCCGCGAGCGAACTGCGCTTTCGCACGCTCGACGAACTCGCGCGCCTTTTGCGCGATGCGGGTTTTGCGCGCATCGACTGGTATGGGGACTGGAATCGCGCGCCGGTGGACGAAACGAGCCGCGAATTGATTGCGGTGGCGCGGTGAAAAACGAAACGAAACTGCCGCCTGAAAAGCGGCAATCCGGATCAGAACTCGACGACGACGAAGTCGGCCTTGCCCACGTCGCACAACGGGCAGCGCCAGTCGGCGGGAATGTCGTCGAAACGGGTGCCGGCGGGAATGCCTTCGTCCGGCAAACCTTCTTCCTCGTTATAGATCCAGCCGCAAATCAGGCAGACCCAGCTCTTGAATTCGATGACTTCGCTCACGACAGACTCTTGATTCGAAAGAAATAAACGGACGCGTGCGCTCGAAGACGATGCGCGGCGCGGCGACCCGGCATCTTACAGGAATCGGCGCGATCGTCCCCGGCCCGGGCCGTGAAACCCGACGCCCCGCCGCATCGCACCGTCCACAGGATGGTCCCGATTACGGCGATCCGAAAGCCCGGTGTATGCTTTTTGAGTCTGCGGCGCCGCTTTCGCGCCAGCGACCGGTTCCACAACATGGAGAAAACGATGAACAAAAAGGTCTTGGGTGCGATGCTGACGGGCGCGATCGTGCTCGCGCAATACGCCGGCGCGGCGCATGCGCAGGCGCGCGTCTATTTCATCGAGCCGAAGGATGGCGCGACCGTCACGAGCCCCGTGCACGTGAGGTTTGGCGTCGATGGCATGTCGATCGCGCCGGCGGGCACGATGACCGACGGCACCGGCCATCACCATCTGCTGATCGATAGCAAGCCGCTGCCGAAGGGCACCGTGATTCCGGCGAACGATACGTCGCTGCATTTCGGCAAGGGCCAGACCGAAGCCGATGTGAAGCTGCCGCCCGGCGATCACACGCTGACGATGCAGTTCGGCGACGGCGCGCACCGTTCCTATGGGCCGGAAATGAGCCAGTCGATCAAGGTGCATGTGAAGTAACGCGTTTTTCGGCTCGAGACGAGGGAAGGCCGCCGCGGATCGGGAATCCGGGCGGCCTTCCTGTTTTTGGGCCGCGAACCCTCATCCGTTCGGCCTAAGCCGCGTGCGTCGCGCGTTGTCGGGCGCGGCGCCCGGTACAATGGCCGCTTCCATCGGTTGTCGGCTTCGTCACCGATTCTTCGCCATTCATCCGGTTTTCCCATGTCGCTTTATTCCATTTCGGACGCGCAGCTCGCGTTCGGCCACGTCGCATTGCTCGACCACGCCGACTTCTCGCTCGAAGCGGGCGAGCGTGTCGGGCTGATCGGCCGCAACGGCGCGGGCAAGTCGTCGCTCCTCAAGATCGTCGCGGGGCTCGCCGCGCCCGACGACGGCCTCGTCACGCGTCAGAGCGAGCTCACGACCGTCTACGTGCCGCAGGAGCCCGAGTTCGATCTCGACGCCTCCGTGTTCGATGTCGTCGCCTCCGGCCTGACCGATGCGCGCGCACTGCTCGACGAGTACGACGCCGTCGCGCACGCGCTCGCCGACACGCCCGAAGGCGCCGAGCACGACGCGTTGCTCGCGCGCATGAACGCGCTGCAATCGGCGCTCGATATGCGCGATGCGTGGAACTGGCGCACGCGTGTCGCAACCACGCTCGCGCAAATCGGCCTCGACGGCGACGCGCGCGCGGGCGACCTGTCCGGCGGCATGAAAAAGCGTGTGGCGCTGGCGCGTGCGCTCGTCGTGCAGCCTGACGTGCTGCTGCTCGACGAGCCGACCAACCATCTCGACTTCGACGGCATTCGCTGGCTGGAAGAGTTGCTCGTCACGTTGCGCACCGGGTTGCTTTTCATCACGCACGATCGCGCGTTTCTCGATCGCGTGGCGACGCGCATCGTCGAGCTGGATCGCGGGCGTCTGCTGTCTTATCCGGGCAATTTCAGCGCGTATCAGACGAGGAAGGCGCAGCAACTCGAGGTCGAAAAAGTCGAGCAGGAAAAATTCGACAAGTTGCTCGCGCAAGAAGAAGTGTGGATTCGCAAGGGCGTCGAGGCGCGGCGCACGCGCAGCGTCGGGCGCATCGCGCGGCTCGTGGAAATGCGCAATGAGCGCGCCGAGCGCCGCAATGTGCAGGGCAACGTGAAGCTCGATGTCGGCCAGGGCGAGAAGTCCGGCAAGATCGTCGCGGAACTGACTGACGTGACGAAACGCTACGGCGAGCGCACGATCGTCGACCGCTTCACGGCCACCGTGATGCGCGGCGACAAGATCGGTCTCGTCGGCCCGAACGGCGCCGGCAAGACGACACTGCTGAAGCTCATGCTCGGCGAGCTGCAGCCCGACGAAGGCCGCGTGCGCATCGGCACCAACATTCAGGTCGCGTACTTCGATCAGATGCGCGCGCAACTCGACCTCGACAAATCGCTCGCCGACACCATCAGCCCCGGCAGCGAATGGGTGGAAGTGAACGGCGTGAAGAAGCACGTGATGAGTTATCTCGGCGACTTCCTGTTCGCGCCGGAGCGCGCGCGTTCGCCGGTGCGCTCGCTTTCGGGCGGCGAGCGCAATCGCCTGTTGCTCGCGCGACTGTTCGCGCGGCCCGCGAACGTGCTCGTGCTCGACGAACCGACCAACGACCTCGACATTCCCACGCTCGAACTGCTCGAAGAACTGCTCGCGGATTACGACGGCACCGTGTTGCTCGTGAGCCACGACCGCGCGTTTCTCGACAACGTCGTGACCTCGGTGTTCGCCGCGGAGGGCGGCGGCCTGTGGCGCGAGTATGTCGGCGGCTTCTCCGACTGGCAGATTCAGCGCGAACGTTCGGCGCGTATCGCGGAAGAAGCGGCGCGTCAGACGGCCAAGGAAGCGCCGAAGGACGACACGCCGAAGGAAAGCGCGGCAGGCCGCAACGCGCAGCGCACGGTCAAGCTGTCGTTCAAGGAACAGCGCGAGCTCGAAGCACTGCCGGCGCGCGTCGCCGAGCTGGAGGAAGAGCAGAAGGCGATCGGTGCGCAGCTCGAAGACGGCTCGATCTTCGCCAGGGATGCGAAGGAAGGCGCGCGGCTGTCGGAGCGCCACGCGGCGATCGAAGAGGAATTGCTCGTCGCGCTCGAGCGCTGGGAAGAGCTGGAAGCAAAGCGCAAGTAGGCGCTTCGGCGGCCGCGCACGACACGCGTTTTATCGGTCCGAGGTGGGCGCGGCGGGCGAAAACCGCTATTCTCCTAGCGCGGCTCGGATCGGCGGGCGGTTTTCCGCCTCCCGCACCGGCATCCGGCCAGGCATTTTCATCTAGCATTCGCCGGCACATCGGGCGTCACGTTGTGGCATTTCCCGCGAGAACGCTCGAGAGCCGGATCAACGTTCAACTATGTCCACGAAAAAATCCAGCGCAATGGCGACAGGTACTGAACGCGGCAAGCGCCTCGTCATGAACGCCAAGGCAGCCGGCTACAGCGAAGCATCGATCAAGGTGCTCAAGGGGCTGGAGCCGGTCAAGCAGCGGCCCGGCATGTACACGCGCACCGAGAATCCGCTGCACATCATTCAGGAAGTGATCGACAACGCCTCCGACGAAGCGCTCGGCGGTTACGGCAAGCAGATCATCGTCACGCTGCACAACGATAATTCCGTCTCCGTCGAGGACGATGGCCGCGGCATTCCCTTCGGCCTGCATCCGGAAGAAGGCGTGCCGGTCGTCGAGATCGTGTTCACGCGGCTGCATGCGGGCGGCAAATTCGACAAGGCCGCGGGCGGCGCCTACACCTTCTCGGGCGGTCTGCACGGCGTCGGCGTTTCGGTGACGAACGCGCTCGCGACGCGCCTCGAAGTGACGGTCTGGCGCGACAACAAGGTCGCGCAACTCGCGTTTTCCAACGGCGACGTCATCGAAGAACTCACGACGCGCCCAGCGGAGCGCGGCGCCAAGAAAAGCGGCACACGCGTGCGTGCCTGGCCGAACCCGAAGTACTTCGATTCCGCCAATCTGCCGCTCGGCGAATTGCAGCGTCTCTTGCGCTCGAAGGCCGTGCTGCTGCCGGGCGTCGAAGTGGTGCTGGTCGTCGAGAAGACGGGCGAGCGTCAGACGTGGAAATATGAAGACGGTCTGCGCGGCTATCTGCTCGAAGGCATGGGCGGCAGCGAACTGCTGATTCCGTTGTTCGAAGGCGAGCGCTATGCGGAAAGCTCGCGCAACACCGAGGAAACCTTCGCGGAAGGCGAGGGCGCGTCGTGGGTCGTCGCGTGGAGCGAGGAAGGGCCGCTCTTGCGCGAATCGTATGTGAACCTGATTCCGACGCCGGCGGGCGGCACGCATGAATCCGGCCTGCGCGATGGCCTTTTTCAGGCGGTGAAGAATTTCGTCGAGATTCATAACCTGCAGCCCAAAGGCGTGAAGCTGCTCGCGGAAGACGTGTTCGCGCGCGTGTCGTTCGTGCTGTCGGCGAAGGTGCTCGATCCGCAATTCCAAGGGCAGATCAAGGAGCGTCTCAATAGCCGCGATGCGGTGAAGCTCGTGTCGTCGTTCTCGCGGCCTGCGCTCGAGCTATGGCTGAACCAGCACGTCGAGTACGGCAAGAAGCTGGCGGAGCTCGTGATCCGTCAGGCGCAGGCCCGCACGCGCGCCGGCCAGAAGATCGAGAAGAAGAAGAGCTCGGGCGTCGCCGTGTTGCCGGGCAAGCTCACGGATTGCGAATCGACGGATATCGCGCGCAACGAGCTTTTTCTCGTCGAGGGCGATTCGGCGGGCGGGTCCGCGAAAATGGGCCGCGACAAGGAGTTTCAGGCGATTCTCCCGCTGCGCGGCAAGGTGCTGAACACGTGGGAAACGGAACGCGACCGTCTTTTCGCGAACAACGAAGTGCATGACATCGCCGTCGCGATCGGTGTCGATCCGCATGGCCCCGACGACCAGATCGATCTGTCGAATCTGCGCTACGGCAAGATCTGCATCCTCTCGGACGCGGACGTCGACGGCGCGCACATTCAGGTGCTGCTGCTCACGCTCTTCTTCAAGCACTTCCCGCAACTCATCGAACGCGGCCATGTGTGTGTCGCGCGTCCGCCGCTCTTTCGCGTCGATGCGCCCGCGCGCGGCAAGAAGCCTGCGCAGAAACTCTATGCGCTCGACGAGGGCGAGCTCGAAGCCATCCTCGACAAACTGCGCAAGGACGGCGTGCGGGACACGGCGTGGACCATCAGCCGCTTCAAGGGCCTCGGCGAAATGAGCGCAGAGCAGCTCTGGGACACGACGATGAACCCGGACACGCGCCGCCTGCTGCCAGTCGGCCTCGGCGATCTCGGCTTCGACCTCACCGTCTCGCGCATGACGATGCTGATGGGCAAGGGCGAAGCGGCCTCGCGCCGAAGCTGGCTCGAAGAGAAGGGCAACGAAGTCGAAGCGGACATTTGAGCGCGACTTGAGCAACGCATAACGGATATCGATATTCGATGGGAATCACAGACGATCTCTTCGCCGAACAGACCGCACCGGACGGCGAACAACTGACGCTCGGCGATTACGCCGAGCGCGCCTATCTCGACTACGCGGTGAGCGTGGTGAAGGGCCGCGCGCTGCCCGATGTCTGCGACGGACAAAAGCCCGTGCAGCGCCGCATTCTTTACGCGATGAGCGAGATGGGCCTCGCGTCCAACGCGAAGCCGGTGAAGTCGGCGCGCGTGGTGGGCGACGTGCTGGGCAAGTATCACCCGCACGGCGACCAATCCGCGTACGACGCGCTCGTGCGCCTCGCGCAGGACTTCTCGATGCGCTATCCGCTCATCGACGGGCAGGGCAACTTCGGCTCGCGCGACGGCGACGGCGCGGCGGCCATGCGCTACACGGAAGCGCGCCTGACGCCGATCGCGCGCCTGCTCCTCGATGAAATCGATCAGGGCACGGTCGATTTCATGCCGAACTACGACGGCTCGTTCGAAGAGCCGAAGCTCTTGCCTGCGCGCTTGCCGTTCCTGTTGCTGAACGGCGCATCGGGCATCGCGGTGGGGCTCGCGACGGAAATCCCGTCGCACAATCTGCGCGAAGTGGCGCAGGCCGCCGTCGCGATGATCCGTGACCCGAAGATCGGCCACGCGGGTCTGATGGAGAAATTGCCCGGACCCGATTTCCCCGGCGGCGGGCAGATCATCTCGTCGCCCGCGGAAATCTCGACGGCGTACGAGACCGGTCGCGGCAGCCTGAAGGTGCGCGCGCGCTGGAAGATCGAAGACATGGCGCGCGGCCAGTGGCAGGTCGTCATCACGGAATTGCCGCCGGGCGTGTCGAGCCAGAAGGTGCTCGAGGAAATCGAGGAACTCACCAACCCGAAGATCAAGCTCGGCAAGAAGACGCTCACGCCCGAGCAGGTCCAGACCAAGCAGTCGATGCTAGCCCTGCTCGACGCCGTGCGCGACGAGTCCGGCAAGGACGCGCCGGTTCGTCTCGTGTTCGAGCCCAAGTCGAGCCGCATCGACCAGACGGAGTTCGTCAACTCGCTGCTCGCGCATACGAGCCTCGAATCGAACGCGACGATCAACCTCGTGATGATCGGCGCGGACGGCAGACCGCGGCAGAAGGGCATCGTCGAGATCCTGCACGAGTGGATCGGATTTCGCTTCGTGACGGTGACGCGGCGCACGCAGCATCGCCTCGGCAAGGTCAACGACCGCATCCATATTCTCGAAGGGCGGATGATCGTCTTCCTGAATATCGATGAAGTCATTCGCATCATCCGGGAATCGGAGGAGCCGAAGCAGGCGCTTATCGCGCGCTTCAATCTCTCGGACCGCCAGGCCGAAGACATCCTCGAGATTCGTCTGCGTCAGTTGGCGCGGCTGGAAGCGATCAAGATCGAACAGGAGCTGTCCGACTTGCGCGACGAAAAGACCAAGCTCGAAGAACTGCTCAACAGCGATGCCGCGATGAAGCGCGTGCTCATCAAGGAAATCGAAGCCGACGCGAAGCAATTCGGCGACGATCGCCGCACGCTCATCCAGCAGGAAAAGCGTGCGACGTTCGAGGCGCGCGTCGTCGACGAGCCGGTGACGGTCGTCGTCTCGCAGAAGGGCTGGGTGCGCGCGCTGAAGGGCCACGGACTCGATCCGGCGGGCTTCACGTTCAAGCAGGGCGACGGACTCTATGCGGCATTCCAGGCGCGCACGCCGGATTCGCTGGTCGCGTGGGGCAGCAAGGGGCGCGTGTATTCGGTGCCGGTCTCGGCGTTGCCGGGCGGGCGCGGTGACGGCGTGCCCGTGACGTCGCTGATCGAGCTCGAGTCGGGCACGCATCTGCTGCACTATTTCGCGGCGAATGCGGAGCAGCAGTTGTTGCTGGCGTCGAGCAATGGCTTCGGCTTCGTTGCAAAGCTCGGCGACATGGTGAGCCGTCAGAAAGCTGGCAAGGCGTTCATGACGATCGACGACGGTGCGGCTCCGCTCGCGCCGATGCCTGTCATCCCCGGGGCGACGCTTGTCGGGTGTCTGTCGAGTGCGGGCAAGCTGCTCGTCTTCGGCATGGACGAGATGAAGACGCTGTCGGGCGGCGGTCGCGGCGTCATCCTGATGGGCCTCGACGCGAAGGAAACGCTGCGCCAGGCGCTCGCGTTCGATGCGCGCGGCGTGATGATGATCGGCACCGGGCGCGGCGGCAAGCCGAAGGACGAGAAGCTCAGCGGGTCGCAATTGCAACTGCATCTCGGCAAGCGCGCGAGGAAGGGGCGCGCGCCGGATTCGTCGTTGAAGGTGACGGAGTTGAGGCCGGTGTTCGAGGGATAAAAGTCCCGGTCGGGCGTCCCTCCAGTTTGTTTGCTGCGTACCTTGAAAGCCCGCTTCGTGCGGGCTTTCTCGCATCCGCCGATCGGTCCGCCGCGGCGCTCGACGAACGCGGGACGAGTGGAGGTTGTTTTCGCCGCATGACCATCTTTGATTTCGCGAATTCAGGTTTGCAAACGTTCCGATGACGGTAGCAAGCATCATCGGAATGATCGCGCGTCGCATCATTAATATCCGAACGCGGGAACTCGCTGCGCGGCTCGCATTCTTAGTGTTCTGGGTTTGACCGGCCAGTCTCGCCATGTAGCAGCAATATTCAATCTTCAGCGAGAGTCGGCTGGTGTGCGCCTCAGCTTTTACACCGCAACCCGTCCATCACGTTTTGAACTGCATCCGGAATCCCCAATGAACAAAGCCATCGAAGCGGCGCTCTTTCTGCATTTACTCGGCGTAGCCGTTTGGATAGGCGGCATGGTCTTCGCCCACTTCTGCCTGCGCCCCGCGCTCGGTGATCTCACGCCGCAAATGCGTCTGCCGCTTTGGGAGTCGGTCTTCGCACGTTTTTTCAACTGGGTCGGCGCCTCGGTGCTCGTGATCCTGCTCACCGGCGGCTTCCTGCTCATGGAATTCGGCGGCGGTCACGCGGTGTGGCCATTGCATGCGATGGCCGGCCTCGGCATCGTGATGATGCTGATCTTCGGTCATATCCGCTTCGGGGTGTTCCCGCGCATCCGGCGGGCGGTGCAGGCGCAGAACTGGCCCGATGGCGCCCGCGCCGTCGCCACGGTGCGGCGGCTCGTCGTGATCAATCTGGTGCTGGGTGTGGTGACGATTGGAACGGCCGTTCTCTCGCGCGGGTTCTGAGTCAGCCGCCGCGCGCATCCGTCAGCGCGGTGCTCGACTCCTGGCCCGCATCCTTGCGCGAGCGCGGCGACTGACCACGCGGCCATCCGCACACGCCGAAGCGATCGAGCAGCGCCTGCACGCCATCCGCCGGCACCGGGCGTGAGAACAGGAAGCCTTGCGCTTCCACCGGCCCGAGCGCCGCAAGCCACGTGATCTGCTCTTCCCGTTCGGTTCCTTCGACGACCACCGTGAGCCCCAGCGAGCGCGCCAGGTTGATGATCGCCGACACCATGACGCACACGCTGCGGTCTTCGGGAATCGCCTGGACGAACGAGCGATCCACCTTGAGCGTATCGACCGAAAAGCGATTCAGATACGACAGCGACGAATAGCCGGTGCCGAAGTCATCGAGCGCGATGCGCACGCCCAGCCGCTTCAACGCGACAATCTTCTCCTGCACGAGCTCCGGGTACTCGACCATCACCGTTTCGGTGATTTCGAGTTCGAGCTTGTCGGGCGGAATACCGCTCGACTCGATCGCGCGCGCGACCGTCTCCAGCAAGTCGCCGCGCCAGAACTGCACGGCCGAGATGTTCACGGCGAGCGACAGTCCGTTATAACCATCGCGCTGCCACTGCGCGAGCTGCATGCACGCGGTGTAGATCACGAAATCGCCGACTGCGACGATCAGCCCGGTCGATTCAGCCACCGGAATGAACTCGTTCGCAGGAATGAGTCCGTGCTGCGGATGATTCCAGCGCACGAGCGCCTCGAAGCCGGTAATGCACCGGCGCGTGAGATCGATCTTCGGCTGATAGACGAGGAAGAGTTGCTGCTCGGTCAGGGCGACGCGCAGTTGCTGCTCCCACTTCATCAGATGATCCGCGCGATGCGACAGTTGCGGCGAATAGAATTGATAGCAGTTCCGGCCCGCGTCCTTCGCGCTGTACATCGCGAGATCCGCCTTCTTCAGCAGATCGATCTCGCTTTCGTTCGGCACCGAAAAGAGCGCAATGCCGATGCTCGCATGCAGCACGAACGCGCTGCCGCGCACGTCGAACGGCGTGGCGAACATCGTCGAGATATCGTTGGCGAGCGTGACGGCGCGCTGTTCGACGTCATCGCCCTTCACGACGACCACGAACTCGTCGCCGCCGATGCGCGAGAGCGCGCCGCTTTGGCCGACCGTCTCCGCAAGCCGCGACGCGGTCATCTGCAGAACGATATCGCCTGCATTGTGGCCGAGCGTGTCGTTGACAGTCTTGAAGTTGTCGAGGTCGATGAAGAGCAGCGCGAGCCGGCCGATGTTCTCCGGTTGCGCCACTTCCCGCCTGAGCGCGCGCAGCGTCGAGTAGCGGTTGCGCAGGCCCGTCAGCAGATCGAATTCGACGAGATGCGTCATCTCGCGCTCGCGTCCGAGCAGCTTGCCGATGAGGCCCGTCGCCACCGCGAAGAAGCCGAGCATCGCGAGCGAAATGAAGCTCGCCATCAGCAGATAGACATTGCGCGTGTGGTTGTAGTCGATCATCTCCTCGCGCTCGGAGAGACCGACGAGCACGCCGAGCGGATAGCCGTCGATATGCCGGTACGACACGATGCGCTTCACCTGATCGATCGGATCGACGTAGATGCCGGATGCGTGGTCCGTCGTCGGATAGACGCCGCTCGCGCTGAAGGCGGCGTGCGTGCGGTCGGCCGGGCCGTTGTGCGCGTTGCTTTTCGTGGCGGAGTTGGCCGCCGCGCTCTCGGCGAGACTGCCGCCCGTGCTGCGCGCGAGCACCGAGCCGTTATCCGATACGACGGCGATCACGCCTTCGCGACCGATCGACGCGACATTGTAGAAATCGCTCGTGAAATAGGCCGGATCCTCAGATACGACCACGACGCCCGCGAACGAGCCGTCCGGATGATTGAGCCGCCGCGTGATCTGCAACGTCCACAGGCCCGACACGCGGCCGCGCACCGGGCGGCTGATGTACAGCAGGTCGTCGTTCGAATGGGCGTGGACCTTGTAGTGCTCGCGATCGGACAGGTCGATCGGCTTCGGATGAGGATCGGACGTATTGGCGATGAGCGTGCCGTATTCGTCGATCAGCGAGACCTGCACGAGCGTGTCGCTCTGCACGACGCCTTTCTCGACCGTGGCGATCAGATCGAAGTTGTCGGGCGACTTCTCGTACTCGTATTTGACGAAGCGGGTGATCTGGTCGACCTGATGGATCGCCTTGATGGTGTGCTGCTCGAGCGCCGACGAGAGGATGGCGGCGGAGGCCATCGATTCGTGTGTCGTCGCTTCGCGCTCGACGGAGAGCCGGGCGAATATCACCGCCCACAGCAGCACCAGCACGAAGGTGCCGAGCACGGGAATCGCGAGGAGCGCGCGCCGACGCCGCGCCGATGGCGCGCCGAAGAGGGTGTCGGAAAAAGCGTGAGAGCGCGTGCGCTTCATGGGGCGTCCGTCGGCGCTTTATTTCGTAGCGCGTGGCGTGCTGCGAACTGCGCGAGATGGATGAAGCGATGCATGTTTTGAGGCGTTCGGCCGAAACGAGTGACTATACCGTGCGCGGCGCGCGGCGGATGATCGGCGGCTTGTTTCTCCGAGACCCGATCCACGTCCGTATCCACGCAAGGAGGTAGCGCAACGGCCGTTCGGCGAGCGGTTCTTCGCAGCGGCGCCCGAAGCCCGACATGAGCGAGACGGCGAGCCTTCGGTGTCGTCAAGAGCATACGTTTGCGCTGCGGCGCAAGCGGTTCACACTCGCGACGCCCGTCTTTCGCCGATGTGGAAACCGCGATTGCGTTCTGATCCCCGATTGTTCAGATATTAGCGAAGCCTCGAAGATTAAGAAAGGGGCGCCGCTTGGGGGTATACGCGCGCCTCCCGGCAGCGCGTAGGTCATTGTTTCAGATGCAGAATGTGCCGTCGATCACAGTTACCGAGCAGCCGCCGATCCAGATCGGCGCGCCGTCCTCCTGGTCGCTGTATGCGATGCTCACGCGGCCATCCCGCCCGAGCGCGGTGCCCTGTCGCACGCTGTATGACACGCCGGGCCGCTTTCCTTGTTGGGTCAGAAGCGTCGCGAGCGCCGCGTTCGCGCTGCCCGTCACCGGATCTTCGATGTTTTCCGCGCCCAGCAGAATCACGCGCAGTTCGAAGGTCGCGGGTCCATCGGCGTCGTGCGGCCCGTACACGGCGATGCCGTGCGTGCCCACTTCCGCGACGAGCGGCTGCAACGATTCACGCGCGCGGCCGTCCAGCGACAGCGCGAGACATTGCGCCGCGTCCTTCACGCGCACGACGAGCCACGGCGCGCCGTTGTCGACCGCGGCGGGTGGCGCGCTGAAATCGATTACCGCGGGCGAGAGCGCATCGGCGAGGCGCTCGTTCTGAGCGGCGCTGAGCGGCGCGATGGTCGCGGGGGGTGCAGCGAACGCCCACTCGCCGTTGTCGCGCTCGGCGAGCATGACGAGCCCGACGCCGCATTCCTGCACGAGCCTGCCGGGTGTCTTCGGCGTGTAGCCGCTGTCGATGAGCGCGTGCGCGCTGCCGAGCGTCGGATGCCCGGCGAAGGGCAGTTCGACCGCCGTCGTGAAAATGCGCACGCGATAGTCGGCGCGCGGATCGGTCGGCGGCATCAAAAACGCCGTCTCGGACAGATTGGTCCAGCGCGCGATTTCCTGCATGCGTTGCGCAGAAAGGCCTTCGGCGTCGAAGATCACGGCGAGCGGATTGCCCTTGAAGGGAACCGGCGAGAATACGTCGACCTGCTTGAACTGGACGGTGCGTGAGGACATGAATGTTGTCGGTTCGGTCGGTTCATAAAAAAACCCGACGGCCTGAGCGCGTCGGGTTTCGCTAACGGGCGACGGGAGACGCCTTCATGCGACTTCCGCGATCAACTCGATCTCGACGCACGCGCCGAGCGGAATCTGCGCCACGCCGAACGCCGAGCGCGCATGCTTGCCCGCATCGCCGAAGACTTCTGCAATGAGTTCCGACGCGCCGTTCGTGACGATGTGCTGCTCGGTGAAGTCGAACGTCGAATTCACGAGGCTCATCACCTTGACGATGCGCTTCACCTTGTTCAGATCGCCGACGTGCGCGTGCAGGGTCGCGATCAGGTCGATGGCGACGCTGCGCGCCGCGGCCTTGCCTTCTTCTGTCGTGATGTTGTCGCCGAGCTTGCCGGCATGCACCTTGCCGTCCTTCTTCGCGATGTGCCCGGAGAGATACACGGTGTTGCCGCTCTGCGCGCTCATCACATAGGCGGCGGCGGGTGCGCCCGCCGCGGGCAGTTCGATGCCGAGTTCCTTCAGCTTGTCGTACACGTTGGATGCCATCGGTTGCTCCTTGTAACTGGAAACTGGATGAAAAGGGCGCGGTCGCGCCCGGAGAGTCAGACGCTCGCGCGAATCAGCGCGCCGAGCCTTGCCACGCCTTCGTCGATCGTCGCGGGGGGAACCGTCACGAACGAGAGACGCAGCGTATTGTGCTGGGCCTCGTTCGCGAAGAACGGGCCGCCCGGCACGAAGGCCACATTCTGCGCGATCGCCTGCTCGAGCAGCTTCATCGAGTCGATATGCTGCGGCAGCTTCACCCACACGAACATGCCGCCTTCCGGCCGGTTCCATTCGACGCCGGCGGGCATGTGGCGTTCCAGCGCGCGGAGCATCGCCTCGCACTGGTCGCGATAGAGCGCGCGGATGGTCGGCACGTGCTGATCGAGGAAGCCGTCCTTGACCACTTCGTAGACGATGCGCTGCGTGAGGCTCGGCGTGTGCAGATCGGTCGCCTGCTTCGCCTGCACCAGTTTGAAGTGCAATTCCTCGGGCGCGATGATGTAGCCCACGCGCAGGCCCGGCGCCAGCACTTTCGAGAACGAGCCGAGATGCACGACATGCTCGGGCGCCATCGAGAGGAGCGTCGGCAGCGGGGCGCCGGCGTAGTCGAGCGCGCCGTAGGGATCATCCTCGATCACCGGGAACGACGCACGCTGCGCGAACGCGGCGAGCGCGCGGCGGCGCTCGAGCGGCAGGCGGCGGCCCGTCGGGTTCTGGAAGTTCGGCTGCGCGTAGAGCAGGCGCGCGTTGGCGGTGAGCGCGGCGTCGAGCGTTTCGGGGATCAGGCCGGATTCGTCGGTCGGCACCTGCACGTAATGCGGCTCGAAGAGCGAAAACGACTGCAGCGCGCCGAGATACGTCGGCGTTTCGACGAGCACGCGGCTGCCCGGATCGACGAGCGTCTTGCCGAGCAGATCGAGCGCTTGCTGCGAGCCGGTCGTGATGAGCACCTGCGTCGGGCGGACATGCGCGCCGTTCACCGAATAGCGCGCCGCGACCCATTCGCGCAACGGCATGTAGCCTTCGGTCGCGCTGTACTGGAGCGCGGCGGCGGGCTGATCGCGCAGGATGCGTTCCGAGGCGTGGCGCATTTCCTCGACGGGAAACGTCGCGGGCGAGGGCAGGCCGCCCGCGAATGAAATGACTTCCGGCCGCTCCGTGACCTTCAGGATTTCGCGAATCGCCGAACTGGTGAGCTTGCGTGCGCGTTCGGAGAGTTGCCACGGCGTGGCGCGGAGATCGGCTTGGTTCATGAAGGGCCTCGACTGTCTCGGGAATAATGTCTCTCGCGGCGTGGGCCGCGAATCGTTGAATCTGGGCTTAAGAACGGCAATCCGCAATTATCGCGCGAGTGCGTCATCTTGCGTGCGTCGTGCCCGCCGCGACGACCGCCGCTTGCGGCGCGGGACGCACGGCTGTCCTGCGGCCGAGCACGACGGTCACGATGACGGCGGCCGCATACAGCCAGGTCGACGTGCTCACGTGCTCGCCGAAGAAGAGCGCGGAAAACGCCATCGTGAAGAAGATCTGCAGCAGTTGCACTTGCCCGACGCGCGCGATGCCGCCCATCGCGAGTCCTGCGTACCACGCGAAGAAGCCGATGAATTGCGAGAACAGCGTGACATAGCCGAACGCGAGCCACGTCTTGAGCGCGAGCGGTTCGGGATGCGCCGCATGGCTTCCGAACAACTGCGCCCACGCGAGCCAGCCGACCGGCAGCAACAGGAACGGTGCGCAGAGCACGAGCGCCCAGCAGATCACCTGCCAGCCGCCCATCTGACGCGCGAGCCGCGCGCCTTCCGCGTAACCGAGCGCGCCGATGCCGACCGCGACGAGCATCAGCAGATCGCCGACCTGCAGGCCGCCCCCGCCCGCCTGCAACGCGAACGCGACGACGATCGCGCTGCCCGCCACCGCGCTCGCCCAGAACGCCTTCGACGGCCGCTCGTGCGAGAGCCAAGCGGCATAGATGGCGACGCACAGCGGTTGCAGGCCGTTCACGACCGCGCCGTGCGAGGCGGGCACGGTCTTCATGGCCCATGCCGAAAAAACCGGAAACGCGATGATCACGCCGAGCGCGACCACGGCGAGGCTCTTGACCTGCGGCCAGGACGGCAGCTTTTCCCGCCGCCACACGAGCAGCGCGGCGGCCGGAATCGCCGCGACGAGCGCGCGCCCAAGCCCGTTCAGCAGCGGATGCACCTCCGCGACGACGATGCGTGTCATCGGCAGCGTCAGGCTGAAAATGACGACGCCGATCAGGCCGAGCAGCATGCCTTCGGTTTCGCGGGTTTTCATCGTGCGGTGTCTCCTCGTTTGTCGGATGCGCGTTCAGTCGAGTTGCGGTGGTGCTTCCGGTTCGTCCGGCGTATCTGTCTTCCTTGCGCGCCGGCGCTTC
Source organism: Caballeronia sp. INML1 (assembly GCF_023631085.1). Classification (NCBI taxonomy): domain Bacteria; kingdom Pseudomonadati; phylum Pseudomonadota; class Betaproteobacteria; order Burkholderiales; family Burkholderiaceae; genus Caballeronia; species Caballeronia sp. INML1. The sequence continues at coordinate 16,535 of NZ_JALQDT010000010.1, forward strand.
GACGCCTGCCGCGCGGCTTCCTCGCGGGCCTGCGCCTGTTCCGCCGATTCACCCAGCGTGAGCGTCGATCCGTCCGGCAGATCGAACTGCGCAACGAGCGCCGGCGCGCCCGTCGTCGGCTCGACGTACATCAAATGCGCCGCGCCGAGCCACGCAAGCTGCTCCGACACCGCTTGCGCCTGTGGATGGAAGCCCGTCAGCGTTCGCAGCGCGATGCCCGTTTCAGCAAGTGCGTCGCTCGGATGGCGCGGCGTGTCCCACTGGATCAGCGACGGCAGCACGCCGTCCCCCGCGCCGTGCCACGCCGGAAACGCGCCGTCGTCGGGCACCGTCAGGCCCCACGTATTGCCGGCGCGCGACATGGCCGCGACGGGCGGGATGCGCCCGGGATACTGCTCACGCCAGCGCACCAGCGACTTCGGACGATCGACGCGCGCGACCCAGTGCACGAGTTGCGGGCCGTGGTCCGCGAGACGACGCTGCATCGCGGGGTCGTCAAGCGCGAAAAGGCGTGGCCTTGGCGATTCGACGCTCGCCGCCGATGGATCGATCGCGATCACTTCCAGATACGCGCCGCCCCACAGATTCAGCAGCCGGTTGTGCGTGCGCATCAGCGGGTGCGCGCCGCCGGCCGCCGTCTCGACGCCGAATGTGGCGGTGACGAACTGCGCGCCTTCTTCCAGCGTGCGTGCGGCGATCACCAGGTGATCGAGTTTGAGTCGATGATCGGTCATGACGGGCAGTGCGATGAACAGGGGCCGACAGCATAACGCTTTACTTCTCGCGCGCCGGACCGCCGAAAGCAAAATGTAGCCGCTATCACCGTAACAGTAACGGTACAATCGGCCCAAGACTATTCGGTACAGTTCTTTCCCGGCTCACAGCCGCGCTTGCCGTTCAACGGAGGCTCGCATGTCCGTTCCGCTCGACCAGATTCCCGCCCCGCACGACGCCGCGCAACTCACGCTCGTCGACCAGCTGGTGCAATGGGGCCGCCGCCGCATTGACGAGCGCGTGTTCCGGCCCGGCATGCGCATGCCGTCGATCCGCAAGCTCGCGCTCGACAAGGGCGTGTCGCGTTTCACGGTCGTCGAGGCCTACGAGCGGCTCGTCGCCCACGGCTATCTCGACTCGCGGCGGGGGTCGGGCTTCTACGTGCGAGAGCGCGTCGCGCCCACGCTCGTCGCGAAAGGCGAGGCGCCGGCCGCCGCGGCGGAGCGCGAGCCGGTGCAAAACACCATCGACGTGGTCTGGCTGCTGCGCAACATGCTGCACACGTCGAGCCCGGAGAAAGGGCCGGGCCTCGGCTATTTGCCGGGACGCTGGCTCGATGGCGAACTGATCACCAACGCGCTTCGCTCGCTCTCGCGCCAGAGCGGCGCGCAGATGCTCGGCTTCGGCACGCCGCAAGGTTTTCTGCCGCTGCGCCAGCAGTTGCAGACGCGGCTCGAAGAGCTGGAGATCGGCGCATCGGCGGCGCGGCAGATCGTGCTCGTGTCGGGGATCACGCAGGCGATCGACCTCATCTCGCGTCTGTATGTGAAGCCCGGCGATGCGGTGATCGTCGGCGATCCGGCGTGGTTCCAGATGTTCGGGCGCTTCGCGTCGCAGGGCGCGCGGCTCGTCGGCATGCCGTACACGCCCGAGGGCCCCGATCTCGACGCGCTGGAAACGCTCGTCGCGACCTGGCGGCCGAAGATGCTGATCATCAATTCCGTTTTGCAGAATCCGACCGGCACGTCGCTCACGGCGGCGCAGGCGTTCCGGATTCTTCAGCTCGCGCAGGAATACGATTTCATCGTCGTCGAGGACGATGTGTACGGCGATCTGTGCCCGGCGGGCTTTCCCGCGACGCGCCTCGCATCCCTCGATCAGCTGAAACGCGTGATCTTCCTCGGCAGTTTCTCGAAGACGCTCGCGGCCAATCTGCGCGTCGGCTATATCGCGGCGGCGCCGGAGGTGGCGAAGGCGCTCGCCGATCAGAAGATGCTCGTCGGCATGACGAGCCCGGAAATCAACGAACGCGTGGTCTACAAGGTGCTGACCGAAGGGCACTACCGGCGCCACGTCGAACGGCTGCGCGCGCGGCTCGACGGCGTGCGCGACACGACCGCGCACATGCTGGAAAAGACCGGTTTGAAGCTCTTCGCGACGCCCGCGGCGGGCATGTTCCTGTGGGCGGACGCGGGTGTCGATTCCGATGGCCTGGCGGCGGCGGGTCACGAAGCGGGCTTTCTGCTGACGCCCGGCAGCCTGTTCTCGCCCCACCAGTCGCCGACGACGTGGATGCGCTTCAACATCGCCAATTGCGGCGACCCGGCGCTGCCCGGTCTCTTGTCGAGCTGTCTGGAGAAGGCCGCGCGACGCAGCGCCTAGCGGCCGCGTCCGGGCAGATTGCGGCGCTCTGCGGGCGCGCGGATGAAGTCCGCGAGCACGGTTTCATAGAGCGCGAGCGCGCCGGGTATATGCCGGTAGCGATGCTCGTATAACCGGTTTTGCCCGTCGCAGAACTTCAGCGCGAAATAATCCGCGAGCAGGTTGCCTTGCGCTTCCATGTTGTAATCGCAGAGTCGCTTGCCGTCGGCGAGCGTGTACGCATACGTCAAGCCGATGCGGATCGCGCCGCGCAGCCGCACCGGATAACCGAGCTGAAACTGCCAGACGTGCGTCATCTCGTGAATGAACCACATGCGATCCGCGAGGTCGCAGGCGGAGAAGTCGTCCTGAAAACAGCCGCGCGGGAAATAGAGGTTGCCGTTGGGCGCCATGGCCGTGCGGTGCGGTTGCAGGCCGAACGGAAGATAGCCGCATGCGTAGACCTTGACCGTCGCGTAGTCGATCGCATCGCCGAACACCACCCGCGCCATCTGCGCCTCGTGGCGTGAAAGAGGCCGGGCGTGGCGGTCGTGACGGCGCAGGAAGGACATCGCGGTGACGGAGTGATCGGTCGTTCGGGAAACGCATCTTATCCGGACTCGCCGCTCTTGAAAAATGCCGGGCCGCCCTTATATCCGGCGAATTGACCGCGCGGCGAGTGCGCGCGGCCGACTTCATCGCACTAACGAAATCAACACAGAGGACCCGACCATGGCGCAAGAAACCATGAGCTTTCAGGCAGAAGTAAAGCAGCTTCTGCACCTGATGATCCATTCGCTCTACAGCAACAAGGAAATTTTCCTGCGCGAGCTGATTTCCAACGCATCCGATGCTGCCGACAAGCTGCGCTTCGAAGCCATCGAGAACAGCGCGCTCTACGAAAACGATCCGGACCTGCGCATCCGCGTGTCGTTCGACAAGGCCGCGCGCACCATCACCATCGATGACAACGGCATCGGCATGAGCCGCGAGGAAGCGATTTCCCATCTCGGCACGATCGCGCGCTCGGGCACCAAGGAGTTCTTTTCGAAGCTCTCCGGCGACCAGCAGAAGGACGCGGCGCTCATCGGCCAGTTCGGCGTCGGCTTCTATTCGGGCTTCATCGTCGCGGACAATATCACCGTCGAGACGCGCCGCGCCGGCTTGCCGGCGAACGAGGGCGTGCGCTGGACGAGCGCGGGCGAAGGCGATTTCGAAGTCGAGGACATCGAGCGCGCGCAACGCGGCACGACCATCACGCTGCATCTGCGCGCCGACGAGGACGAGTTGCTGTCGTCGCACCGGCTCAAGTCGATCATCCAGAGGTACTCGGATCACGTCGCGCTGCCCATTCTGATGAAGAAGGAAGAGTGGGATGCCGAGAAAGGCGAGATGGTCACGAAGGACGAGGACGAGACGGTCAACCAGGCGAGCGCGCTCTGGACGCGTCCGAAGAACGACATCAGCGACGATCAGTACAAACAGTTCTATCAGCACATCTCGCACGATCACGACGATCCGCTCGCGTGGACGCACAACCGCGTCGAAGGCCGCAGCGAGTACACGCAACTGCTGTACGTGCCCAAGCACGCGCCGTTCGATCTGTGGAACCGCGAGCATCGCGGCGGGCTGAAGCTCTACGTGAAGCGCGTGTTCATCATGGACGATGCCGAGCAACTGCTGCCCGCGTATCTGCGCTTTGTGAAGGGTGTGGTCGATTCGGCCGATCTGCCGCTCAACGTGTCGCGCGAAATCCTGCAGGAAAGCCGGGACGTGAAGGCGATTCGCGAAGGCGTGACCAAGCGCGTGCTGTCGATGCTCGAGGAGATCGCGTCGTCCTCCGCCGAAGCGACCGAAGAAGCGGACAAGCAGAAGTACGCGACCTTCTGGAACGAGTTCGGGCAGGTGCTGAAGGAAGGCATCGGCGAGGATTTCAGCAATCGCGAGCGCATCGCGAAGCTGGTGCGATTCGCATCGACGCATAACGATAGCGACGCGCAGAACGTGTCGCTCGCCGATTACGTCGCGCGCATGAAGCCCGAGCAGACGAAGATCTACTACGTCACCGCCGATAGCTGGCAAGCCGCGAAGAACAGCCCGCATCTCGAAGTGTTCCGCAAGAAGGGCGTCGAGGTCCTGCTGCTGACGGATCGCGTCGACGAGTGGATGCTGTCGTTCCTCAATGAGTTCGATGGCAAGCCGCTCGCGAGCGTGGCGCGCGGCGACCTCGATCTCGGCGCGCTCGACGACGAGGAAAAGCAGCAGCAGGAGAAGGTCGGCGAGGAAATGAAGCCGCTCGTCGAGAAGATGAAGGAAGCGCTCGAAGGCAAGGCGAAGGACGTGCGTCTCACGTTCCGCCTCACCGATTCGCCGAGTTGTCTCGTCGCCGATGAAGGCGACATGAGCGGCTATCTGCAGCGCATGCTCAAGGCAGCGGGGCAGAAAGCGCCGCAAGCGGAGCCCATTCTCGAAGTGAATCCCGAGCATCCGCTGGTGAAGGCGTTGAATGCGGACAGCGCCAATTTCGTCGACTGGTGCCATCTGCTCTTCGATCAGGCGTTGCTTGCAGAAGGCGGCGCGCTCGAGGATCCGGCGAGCTTCGTCAAGCGCACGAATGCGCTGCTGCTCGCGCGATAAGTTTGCTCGAACGCTGTCGATGACCGCGCCGCCGGGAAACCGGCGGCGCGTTTCTTATTTGGGCTTGCGTTCCTTGCCGGATTGCGCAAGAACTGAGGCCGCCAGCGTCTTGGTTTCTACCGAGTACTTGTTGCTGTGAAGCACTTCGCTCGCCTTGTGTTCCATCGCGGCGCCCGTTTGCCTTTTGGTGTGTGACTGCGACAAGGCTGACGCGGCGAGGCTTTTCTTGACGGTCGATGCCTTCGGGTCATGCAGCGTCTCCGCCGCGAGATGCGCAACTTTCTTCGATGTCTGTTTCTTGTTTTCCGACATTCGCTGTCCTCTCAATGATTTGTCAATGTTCGCTCGGGGCGCGCGGCCGGCCGTCACGCGCGCATGAGCGGACACTGAGTTTCGTTCTGTCGGCACGTCGGCTCCATACGAATCGTCCGAAGCGGTGGACGATCCTATAATTGCCGGCATGCTCACGCCCAACGATCCCATCGATGCGCACTGGCGCATCATCCCGCTTTCATCGCTTACCGACGCACAAAAGGACTGGCTCACACGCGGCGGTTCGCTCACCGCGCATCTGCGCACGCTTGGCGCGGTGACGGTCGAAGTCACGCGCGAAGCCGTCGACATGCCCTGGCAGGATGAAGTGCGCGCGCTCGGGCTAACGCCGCGCACGCCGGTGTGGGTGCGCGAAGTCGCGCTGAAAGTCGATGGCGCGCCGTTCGTCGTCGCGCACAGCGTGGTGCCTCTATCGCACAGCACGGGCGTATGGCAATCGATGCGCCGCCTGCGCACGCGGCCACTCGCCGAACTGCTGTATAGCGATAGCAGCGTGTCGCGTTCGGCGCTGGCGAGCCGAAGAATCACCGCGCGGCATCCGCTTCATCGACTCGCATCGGCGCAATCGAATGAACGGGCGCATTCGCTCGTCGCGCGCCGTTCGGTGTTCAAACGTCACGACGCGCCGCTGATGGTCACCGAATGCATGCTCGATGCGCTCTGGAGCAAGCTCGCCACCATGCACGGCCCGCATAGGCGCGAACATGCCCGCTCTTATGATCACCTGAGCTCGCATGCGAAGCGCGTCGCGCACGGCGAGGCAAAATGAAGCTTGCAGGCTTTGCGCCCATCGGCGATGAAGGCACGCACACGCTCATACTCGGCAGTTTTCCGGGCGTCGCATCGCTCGCGGCGACGCAGTACTACGCGCATCCGCGCAATCAATTCTGGCGGCTGGTCGGCGCAGCGATCGGCGAGGACTTGCACGCACTCGCCTATGACGATCGTCTCGCGCGTCTCGTCGCGCAGGGCATCGGTTTATGGGACGTGCTCGCCGCATGCGAGCGCGAAGGCAGCCTAGACGCGGCGATCCGCAACGCATCGCCCAATGATTTCGCGGTGTTTCACACGCGTTTTCCGGCGTTGCGCAAGGTGTGCTTCAACGGCAAGACCTCGGGCAAATTCGCGCCCGTGCTGAGCGCCGCCGGCTACGCGACGCTCGTGCTGCCGTCGTCGAGCGCGGCCAATGCTATCCTCTCGTTCGATCAAAAATTGCGCATCTGGCGCGACATTCTCTCCACACAATGACGAATCTCATCAAACGTGCGTCGGCAGAAGCGCGCGCGTTCGGCCGTAAAAAAGACGACAACAAATCGAAGCGCAGGCGCGCCGACGACGATCGCGACGATCTCGCGAACGCGCCGCGCATCGAGGCGCCCCGCAAGCCGCGCTTCGCCCCCGTGACCTTCTCGGAAGAGGGCGGCGTGCGCTACCTGCACTTCGGCACCGAATGGGTGCAAGGCGCGATGCGCCTGAAGAAGCCGGATCACATCGAACTCGAATACGCGCAGCAGATGATGGCGTGGCTGCTCTTCGTCGGGACGCCCGAGCGCATCGTGCAACTCGGGCTCGGCGCCGCGGCGCTCACGAAGTTCTGCTATCGCTTTCTGAAGCCGGCGAACGTGGAAGCCGTCGAACTGAATCCCGCGGTCGTCATCGCCGCGCGCGCGATGTTCGAGCTGCCCTACGACGACGCGCGCCTCACCGTCACCGAACGCGACGCCTGGGAGTTCGTCAACGATCGCGGGAATCACGGCACGATCGGCGCGTTGCAGATCGATCTGTACGACGCCACCGCGCGCGGCCCCGTGCTCGACAGCGTCTCGTTCTATCGCGCTTGCCGCGCGTGTCTCACGCCGGAAGCGGGCGTCGTCACGATCAATCTGTTCGGCGATCATCCGAGCTTCGTGCGCAACATGCGTCATCTGAACGAGGCGTTCGATCATCGCGTGATCGCGCTGCCCGAAGTGCATGACGGCAATCGCGTCGCGATCGCGTTCGCCGGTCCCGCACTCGACGTTTCGTTCGACGCGCTCGACGCGCGCGCGAAGCTCATCGAGGCGCAGCTCGGCTTGCCTGCGCGCAAGTGGGTGAAGGGTCTCGCGCAAAGCGCAGGCGTCGCCACGAGCGGCTCATTCTCGATCTGATTGACGCAGCGCAAGCAGCGGGGGCCGGAACGAGGGTTTCGGCCTATTTACAAAAAGCTTTCGAATCAGCGGAATAGTCGGGAATCCCCCTGCTTGACCGTGTTTTAAGGGTCCATATACTCCCTCTGTTATTTCGGGGCGCTTTCAGCGGCGTGTCTACCCGACAACCGGCATCCCGCCGGGCTCGCAATAACGACGCGAAACAAAACAAGAGGAGACCGTTCATGGCTCACGAAGCTACGACCGGCACTGGACAACCGCGCAACAAGCATTGGCTTTGGCTTCTGATCCTTCCGTGGATCGGTGTGGTATGGGTGCCGTTTTACAACAAGATCGAGCCCGTTCTTTGGGGCTTTCCGTACTTCTACTGGTATCAGCTCTTGTGGGTGCTGATCAGCGCGGTCATCACCGCCGTCGTCTATAAGAAGACGAAGGCGCTGCCCTCGGGACGAAAGAACGGAGGTGCGCGATGATGAACGCCACCGCAACCTTCGTCTTCGTTCTCTTCTTCGTCGGCGTCACGATTCTCGGCTTCATCGCCGCGCACTGGCGTAAGGGCGATCTCGCCCAGCTCGACGAATGGGGCCTCGGCGGGCGCCGTTTCGGCACCATCGTCACGTGGTTCCTGCTCGGCGGCGATCTGTACACCGCCTATACGTTCGTCGCGGTGCCGGCGCTCGTGTTCGGCGCGGGCGCGACGGGCTTCTTCGCGTTGCCGTACACCATCCTCATCTATCCGTTCGCGTTCGTCGTGTTTCCGAAGCTCTGGAGCATCGCGAAGCGTCACGGCTATGTGACCGCCGCCGACTTCGTGCACGCGCGCTACAACAGCCGCATGCTCGCGCTCGCCGTCGCGGTGACGGGCATCGTCGCGACGATGCCGTACATCGCGCTGCAGCTCGTCGGCATCGAAGTGGTGATCGGCGCGCTCGGGTTCTCGACGCAAGGCTTCGTCGGCGATCTGCCGCTCATCATCGCGTTCGCCATTCTCGCTGCGTACACGTACACGTCGGGCCTGCGCGCGCCCGCGATGATCGCGGTGGTGAAGGACGTGCTGATCTACATCACGATCATCGCCGCGATGATCGTGATTCCGGCGCAGCTCGGCGGCTTCGGCCATATATTCAGCGTCGTGCCGCCCGAGAAGCTGCTCCTGAAAGCGCCCGATGCCGCGAGCCTGAACGGCTACAGCGCGTACGCGACGCTCGCGGTCGGCTCCGCGCTCGCGCTCTTCCTGTACCCGCACTCGGTGACGGCGATTCTCTCGTCGAACTCCGGCAACACGATCCGCCGCAACATGTCGCTGCTGCCGGCATACTCGCTCGTGCTCGGCCTGCTCGCGCTGCTCGGCTACATGGCGCTGGCATCGGGCGTGAAGGACATGCCCGAGTACGCGTCGTACTTCAAGGCATATGGCGCGAACTTCGCGGTGCCGGCGCTTTTCCTGCACTACTTCCCGTCGTGGTTCGTGGGCGTTGCGTTCGCGGCGATCGGCATTGGCGCGCTGGTTCCGGCGGCGATCATGTCGATCGCGGCGGCGAACCTCTACACGCGCAATGTGCATCGCGAGTTCGTCAATACGTCGATGACGCCGGAGCAGGAAACGAACGTCGCGAAGCTCGTGTCGCTGATCGTGAAGATCGGCGCGGTGGTCTTCATTCTCGCGCTGCCGCTGACCTACGCGATCCAGTTGCAACTGCTCGGCGGCATCTGGATCATCCAGACGCTGCCCGCGCTCGTGCTCGGCCTCTATACGCGGGTGCTCGATCATCGCGGCTTGCTGCTCGGCTGGGCGGTGGGCATCGGCGTCGGCACGTGGATGGCCGTGTCGCTGCAACTGAAGGGCTCGATCTACCCGCTGCATCTGTTCGGCTATGTCGTGCCGGGCTACGCGGCGGTGTGGGCGCTGATCGCGAATCTGATCGTCTCGATCGTCGTGAGCCTGCTCGTGCGCGTGCTGGGCCTCAAGCGCTCGGACGACCGCACGCGTCCGGAAGACTATCTGGATATCGTGGAAGGCTGATTCCGACCGATCGCGCACGCGCACGTGCCCGGCGCGGCGCGCGAAAAGCTGGTAAAACGCCCGTAACAGCCATCCGGCCGTTACGGGCGTTTCGTTTTCCGGCAGCCTTTGTTCGACGGGCGTGCGTGTTCATCGAGGTGAGCGAACCATGCTTTCTCCGACATCGACGTCACTCAGGCGCAGCCGTCTCGCGCGCCTGCTTCATTCGATTACGTCGCCGTACTTCCGCTACCGGCACGCGAACGTGATTCATGCGGTACGCGTCGCGCTCGCGATGGCGGTGTCGATCGCGGTCACGACGGGTATCGACATGCCGCACGGCGTATGGGCGTCGGTATCGGTGCTCGTCGTGATCGGCGGGTTGCAGCACTACGGCAACATCCGCAAGAAGGCGGGCGAGCGCGCAATGGGCACGGCGCTCGGCGCGTTCTTCGGACTCGTGCTCATCCTCGCGCAGATGCTCACCGGCTCCGTGATGGTGTTCTTCGTGCTGATGTGCGTGATCGCGGGCGGCTGCGCCTACTATGCGATCGGCAAGGCGGGCTACGTCGCGCTGCTCACGGCAATCACCATGGTCATCGTGTCCGGCCACGGCGACCTGCCGCTTTCCACCGGATTGTGGCGCACGGCCAACGTGATGATCGGCGTCGTCATCGCGCTCGGCTTTTCCTTCGTCCTGCCGCAATACGCGACATATTCCTGGCGATACCGGCTCGCGGACAATCTGCGCGAGTGCGCAAGGCTCTACGGCGCCTTGCTCGACGGTACGCCGCTTCTCGCGGAGGAAACCGCGCGGCGCTTCTACGCGATGAGCCAGCGGCTTGTGCAATCGCGCGGGCTGATGGAGTCGGTCGCGAAGGAAACCGATGTGCCGATGACCCGGCTCGAAGAGATCCAGCGGCTGCACCGCTCGATTCTCGCGGCGCTGGAAATGCTGGTCATGTCGATGCCCGAAGTCGCGAGCGCCACGCCTAGCCGCTTCGCGATCGCGTGCTCGCCGGGCGAGTACGCGGTGCGCCAGCAGCTTCTGCAGATGGCTCGCGCGTTGCGCTTCGGGCGCGTGGGATTGTTGTACCGCGCAGTGGATGCGCCGGGCGTGCCGCCATGCCCGGACGACGACGGAAACGCGACGACGCAGGGCATGCACTGGCTCGCGATGCGTTTCGTGGAGCAGGTGGATCGCCTGCGGCTGCGTCTGTCGGAAATCGAGCGGCAGTGGAATATCGAAGGCGCGCGAGCGCTCAATCCATGAATTGATGACGCGATGAAGCGATGACCACTCAGGCCGTCCGTGCTTCGCCTTCGTGCACCACATTGATGAGCCACGGCACGCCGAAACGATCCGTGAGCATGCCGAAGCCTTGCGTCCAGAACGTGGATTGCCACGGCGTCAGGATGTTGCCGCCCTCGGCGAGCATGTTGAAAATGCGCTCGCCGGATTGCGCGTCCTCCGCGGCGATCGACAGCGTGAAGCCCGAGTAGTCCTTGCGCGGCTGACCGTAGCGGCCGTCCGAGACCATGATCGCGTTCGGGCCCACGCAAAACACCGCGTGCATGATCTTGTCCTGCCAGTCGGGCGGTGCGTTGCCGCCGTCCGGTGCGTCACGGAAGCGGACCAGCGTGGCGATCTGCGCGCCGAATGCTGCCTGATAGAGTTCGAGCGCCGCAGCGCAATCGCCGTTATAGAAGAGATAGGTGTCCAGTTGCATGACCGGTGACTCCGTGCATATGAAGCGGACATGCCGCCAAAGCTCGAAAGTCTATTGCAACGGGGTCCCACGTTGACTCGGAAACCGTCAAATTACGTCAATAGGCAGCGAAATAGAAAAAACCGCACGTCGCACCAATCTTCCGGCGCGACGTGCGGTTACTTCATGCATGCGTCATTGAAGCGCGGTGATCAGCTTCTCGAGCTTGATCGCATCGGCGGCGAATGCGCGGATGCCTTCCGCGAGCTTTTCGGTTGCCATTGCGTCGTCGTTGACGAGGAAGCGGAAGGTCGGCTCGTCGACGGCAATCTTCTCCACGTTCTCGTTCCTGACCGCTTCCGGCGAGAGCTTGCGCTCGACGCGGTCGTTGCTGTCGGCGAGTTTCTTCAGGAGGTCCGGGCTGATCGTCAGCAGGTCGCAGCCGGCGAGCTCGGTGATCTGGTTCACCGTGCGGAAGCTCGCGCCCATGACCTCGGTCTTGTAGCCGAACTTCTTGTAGTACGAGTAGATGCGCCGCACCGACTGCACGCCCGGATCGTTCGCGCCGCCGTTCTTCACTTCGTCCCATTCCGCGCCGGCGGACTTCTTGTACCAGTCGTAGATACGGCCGACGAACGGCGAAATCAGTTGCGCGCCCGCTTCGGCGCACGCGACCGCCTGCGCGAGCGAAAAGAGCAGCGTCATGTTGCAGTGGATGCCTTCCTTCTGCAGCACCTCGGCCGCACGGATGCCTTCCCACGTCGACGCGAGCTTGATGAGCACGCGATCGCGGCCGATGCCCGCGTTCTCGTACAGCTTGATGATGTCGTGCGCCTTGTCGATCGACGCTTTCGTATCGAACGAGAGGCGTGCGTCGACTTCGGTGGACACGCGGCCCGGAATGATCTTGAGAATCTCGGTGCCGAACGCCACGAGCAGATTGTCGATGATCTGCGGCATCGGCTTCTTCGCGTGCTCCTTGACGGTCTTTTCGAGCAGCGGCTTGTAATCGTCCTTCTGGACGGCCTTCAGGATCAGCGACGGATTCGTGGTCGCGTCCTGCGGCTTGAACTGAATGAATTGCTGAAAGTCGCCCGTGTCGGCGACGACGGTCGTGTACTGCTTGAGCTGGTCGAGAGCGGATGTCATGTGGAGTCTCAGACGCGTTGCGCCTTGTCAAATTGCGGTAACCAACCCGCGGATTGCCCATGATTGCGACGCCGTGCGGCGACTTCTTCGCGCGGCGCGCCCCTGAATGTCATTCTCCCATTCTAGTCCCGAGCGTGGCGAGCGCGCTGATACCGTGTGCGCCGGTTTTCGACCGGGCGCGAGACTGCGCGTTCAAACGCCTTTCAGTCGGCCGCGTAGGCGAGCTCGTGCCACCGCCGCACCGTGCCCGAGCCGAGCTGACCCCGTGCGAAGCGCATCTTGCGGACTTCGTCGAGCGCGTGGGCGTCCTTCGCCGGATCGCCGCAACTCAGTTTTAGGACGACGTCCTGGACGTGCCCGGCGTCGTCGAGCAGCACGCGCACGATTGTCTTGCGTTTCTGGGTGGCGCCGGGCGGCGTGGAGCGCGCCAGCAGTTTGTCGATCAAGGCCATGACGGAAATACGAATGTATTGCGGAGAACCGGCCGGAAATCGGGGCCGATTCCGTCATTGTAGGCCGCGTCAGGATCGTCTGGCATTGAGCACGAAATGTGTCAAAACGCCCGCGATCAATCCCCAGAATGCGGAGCCGATCGACAATAGCGAGAGGCCCGATGCCGTCACCATGAACGTGACGAGCGCGGGCTCGCGCTGACGCGCGTCCTGCATCGCGTTGGTGAGACCGCTCATGATCGAGCCGAAGAGCGCGAGCGCGGCCACGGACACGACCAGTTCCTTCGGAAATGCCGCGAACAGGGCGGCGATCGTCGCGCCGAACGTGCCCGCGATCAGATAGAAGATGCCGCACCAGACCGCCGCCGTGTAGCGTTTGTCGCGCTCCTCGTGCGCCTCGCGGCCGGTGCAGATCGCGGCGGTGATGGCCGCGAGATTGACGCCGTGCGAGCCGAACGGCGCGAGAACGAGCGACGCGATGCCGGTCGTCGAGATGAGCGGGGCGGAGGGCGTCGTGTAGCCGTCGGCGCGCAGGACGGCGATGCCCGGCACGTTCTGCGACGCCATTGCGACGACGAAAAGCGGAATGCCGATGCTGATCGCCGCGGCGAGCGAGAACGCGGGCATCGTGAAAACCGGATGCGCGAGCGCGACGTGAAAGTGCGTGAAGTCGAGCAGCCCGAGCCCGCCTGCGATCGCGATGCCTGCGATGAGCGTGGCGGGAATCGCGTAACGCGGCACGAAGCGCTTGGCCGTGAGATACGTGAAGAACATCGCGATGACGAGCGCGGTCCGGTGCCCGGCGGCGCGAAAGATCTCGATGCCGATCTCGAAGAGAATGCCCGCGAGCAAGGCGGCGGCAATGCCCGACGGAATGCGCTTCATCAGCGTGTCGAACCAGCCGGTGAGACCGACCGCGCTCATAAGCACCGCGCAGACGATGAACGCGCCGATCGCATCGGCATACGCGACGTTCGGCAGCGACGACACGAGGAGCGCCGCGCCCGGTGTGGACCACGCGACGACGATCGGCGCGCGATAGCGCAGCGACAGCCCGATGGTGCAGACCGCCATGCCCATCGAGAGCGCCCAGATCCACGACGAAATCTGCGCGTTGCTGAGATGCGCGGCCTGGCCCGCCTGGAACATCAGCACGAGCGAACTGGTGTAGCCGGTCATCATTGCGACGAAGCCGGCGACGATGGTCGAGAGGGACGAGTCAAAGAAGGGACGCAGCGCGACGGGCGCCGTGGGAGAGGCTTTCATGCTGGTTCTATCGGTTTTATTTCGACAACGCGCGCATGGCGGTTTCGAGGCCCGCCATGGTGAGCGGGTACATGCGATTGCCGAGGACATTGCGGATCGCCGAAATCGACTGGCGGTATTCCCATAGCCGCTCGGGCTCGGGATTGAGCCACGCGTGATGCGGAAACTGATCGGCGAGCCGGCGCAACCACACCGCGCCCGCTTCGGCATTGTTGTATTCGACGGAGCCGCCAGGCTGCAGCACTTCGTAGGGACTCATGGTCGCGTCGCCGACGAAGATCAGCTTGTAGTCGGGCGTGAACTTGTGCAGCACGTCGAAGGTCGGCGTGCGTTCGGTGTGACGTCGCCGATTGTGCTTCCACAGATAGTCGTACACGCAGTTGTGGAAGTAGTAGAACTCGAGATGCTTGAACTCCGCCTTCGCCGCCGAAAAGAGTTCTTCGACGCGCTTGATGTGATCGTCCATCGAGCCGCCGACATCGAGCAGCATCAGCACTTTCACGTTGTTGTGACGCTCTGGAACCATCTTGAGGTCGAGCCAGCCCGCGTTGGCGGCGGTGCTGCGGATGGTGTCGGGCAGATCGAGCTCTTCGGCCGCGCCTTCGCGTGCGAAGCGCCGCAAGCGACGCAGCGCGACCTTGATATTGCGCGTGCCGATTTCGACCTGATCGTCGTAGTCCTTGTACGCGCGCTCGTCCCACACCTTCACGGCGGTTCGATTCCCCGACGATTCCCCGCCGATACGAATGCCTTCCGGGTTATAGCCGCCGTGCCCGAAGGGCGACGTGCCGCCCGTGCCGATCCACTTGTTGCCGCCTTCGTGGCGCTCCTTCTGCTCGTCCATCAGCTCTTTCAGACGCTCCATGAGCTTGTCGAGGCCGCCGAGCGCCTCGATGCGCTTCTTTTCCTCCGCGGTGAATTCGCGGTCGAGGCGCTTCTTGAGCCAGTCGAGCGGAATGTCGAAGGCTTCGTCGGGAAGCTGCGTCACGCCGTGGAAGTACGTGCCGAACGCGCGATCGAACTTGTCGAAGTACTTCTCGTCCTTCACGAGCGTCATGCGTGAGAGGAAGTAGAACTCGTCGAGCGACGGCGAAATCACCTGCGCCTTCAGCGCTTCGAGCAAAGTCAGATATTCCTTCACCGAGACGGGCAGCTTCGCGTCGCGCAGCGAGTAGAAAAAGTCGATCAGCATGGCGCGCTCTCCATCGTGACGGGTTTCAGCGGTCGAGGCGGTAGGTCAGATTGGCGCGCACCGCCGGCCACTCCGACTGGATGATCGAGAACACGACGGTATCGCGCAGCACGCCATCGCGGCCGATCTGATGATTGCGCAGGATGCCGTCCTGCTTTGCGCCGAGCCGCGCGATCGCGGCGCGCGACGCGTGGTTCATGAAATGCGTGCGGAACTCCACCGCGATGGCATCGAGCTTCTCGAACGCGTGCGTCAGCAGCAGCAACTTGGCTTCGGTGTTGAGCGCCGTCTTCTGCACGCGTCGTGCGTACCACGTATGGCCGATCTCCAGCCGCCGATTCGCTTCGTCGACATTGAAGTACCGCGTCGAACCGACGACATCGCCCGTCTTCGCATCGATCACCGCAAACGCAAGCGCGCCGAGGCGCTCGCGCATGTCGAGCGCGGTGTCGATGTAAACGCGCGTCTTGTCGGGAGAGGGCACGAACGTGTACCAGAGCTTCCACAATTCGCCGTCGCTCGCGGCGGCCGTGAGCGCCTGTTCATGACCGGCCGTGAGCGGCACGAGCCTGACATGCTCGCCTTCCAGTGTGACGGGTTCGATCCAGCGGCTCATTTCTTTAGCGATGGTTGCGGTTCATGAAGAGCAGACGCTCGAACAGCGCGACGTCCTGTTCGTTCTTCAGAAGCGCGCCGTGCAGCGGCGGGACGATCTGCTTCTGATCGGACGAGCGCAGGGCTTCGGGCGGAATGTCTTCGGCGAGAAGCAGCTTGAGCCAGTCGAGCAGTTCGGATGTCGACGGCTTTTTCTTGAGTCCCGACACGCCGCGCAGCTCGAAAAAGCTCTGCATCGCGGCGGCGAGCAGATCCTGCTTGATGTTCGGGAAGTGCACCTCGACGATCGCCTTCATCGTCTCGGCATCCGGGAACCGGATGTAATGGAAGAAGCAGCGGCGCAGGAACGCGTCCGGCAGTTCCTTCTCGTTGTTCGACGTGATGATGACGAGCGGCCGGTGCTTCGCTTTCACGAGCTCGCGGGTCTCGTACACGTAGAACTCCATGCGGTCGAGCTCGCGCAACAAATCGTTCGGAAATTCGATGTCCGCCTTGTCGATTTCGTCGATGAGCAGCACGCTCTGCTGGTCCGAGTCGAACGCCTGCCACAGCACGCCCTTGACGATGTAGTTGCGGATGTCCTTCACGCGCTCGTCGCCGAGTTGCGAATCGCGCAGGCGCGAGACCGCGTCGTATTCGTAGAGGCCTTGCTGCGCCTTGGTCGTCGACTTGATGTGCCATTGCAGGAGCGGCATGCCGAGCGCGCCCGCGACTTCTTCCGCGAGCATGGTTTTGCCGGTGCCGGGTTCGCCCTTGATGAGCAGCGGCCGTTGCAACGTCATCGCGGCGTTCACCGCGAGCTTGAGATCGTCGGTTGCGACGTATTGCGATGAGCCTTCGAAACGCATGACGAAGATCCGGTCAGGAAAAAAATCCCAGTATAAGTCAGAAGACCTTTCGGCATTGAGGGGCGCCGGGTATCGTTTGAGCCGCTCCATCGGCGGGTTGCCGCAGCGTGCCAAACGCGTGTGCAGCGTGCGCGCAAGCGGGTTCATCGCGTGTACAGGGACGAATTGTCGCAGGCCACGTGACTGCTTTTCAGCCGATTCCCCTTGCCAGCAGGGCTTCGGCGCGGTTCGCGTGTGGACGGGGGGTAGGTCGCGCGGTACAATTAGCGCGATTTTTTTGGCCTGCGTGGCGACAGACCCTGTAGCAGCAAACAGTCCCGAGAAGGTTGTAAGCGCTCGGCGCGGGCCGCGGCCTTTGGAGCGCCGGATTTCCCCTCAAGCCAGGTTAGAAGAGCTATGAACAATTTCGTCGGCAAATGTGCCGTGATTGCAGCGCTGTCCGGTCTCGCCGGCTTCGCGACCCAGGCGTCGGCCGACGTCGTCGGCAACGCGAAGGCCGCAGAGGGCAAGGTCGCGATGTGCATCGGCTGCCACGGCATCCCCGGCTATCGCACCGCGTACCCCGAAGTCTACGAAGTGCCGATGCTGGGCGGCCAGAACGCGCAGTACATCGCCAATGCACTGCACGCCTACAAGAAGGGCGACCGTCATTTCGACACGATGCGCGCCATCGCGACGACGCTGTCGGATCAGGACATCGCCGATATCGCCGCGTACTATGCCGCGCAGACTCCCCAATCGAAGAACAATCCCGACAAGTGATCCGCGCGTGACACGGCAAAGCGATAACGGGAAGGAGAATCCATGAAGCCCTCCAAGGCACTTCACACCAGCTTCAAGGCAGCATGCGCGGCAGCGGCGCTCATCGGCATGACGGTCGGCGCGGCGCACGCGGCCGATGTGAGCAACGGCAAGGCGCTGTCCGACAGCCACAACTGCGCGGCCTGCCACGGCCCCGGTCTCAACAAGCCGGTGAGCGGCGAGTATCCGCGGCTCGCAGGCCAGCATGCGAGCTATATCTACTGGGCGCTGCGCCAGTATCAGATCGGCGGCAACAACCCGAACTTCGGCCGCAACAACGCCATCATGGCGGCGCAGGTGCAGAGCCTGTCGCAGAGCGATCTGAAGGATCTCGCGGCGTATATCGAATCGCTCGACGGCAGTCTCGTGCTGAAGAAGTAAGCGCGCGGCTTCGAGGTCTCGTCAGCAGACAGCACCCCGCTTTGCAAGCGGGGTGTTTTCATTTGGCGGCGGTGTTTTCGCGTGCTCAGTCGCGCGAAGCACGACGCTCGATCAGCGCCAGGTAGGCGTCCGTATCCGGCGGCGTGCCCGAGCGCTGCGCTTCCCAGATCACCTGTCCGAGGCAATCCATGATCGCGTGCTGCGCGTCATGCGGCGAGCCCAGGCGCGCGACCAGCTTGTCGTGCGCGCGGCGGATGCCCGGCGGCTGATCGATCGACAATTGCTCGCTGATCGCAAGATGCATCGACAGATGCAGAAACGGATTGGTCTGGCCGCGATCGGGCGAGTAATCGGCCTCGCGAGAATCGGGATTCACGAGCGCGTCGTGATATTCGGGATGCTCGCCGATCCAGTCGGCGGCCATGCTTTCGAGCGGCGTCAAAATCTCGCCGGCGCGTTCCTTGCGCCAGGTTTCGGTGAAGAACTGGCGAACTTCGTCGCGGCTGGGGTTGAACATAACGTATTGATTCGATTGCGGGTTTCCGAACTCGCTATTGTAGACCGCGGCGCACCCGGTCCGCCAAAACCGGCTCATTCGACCGGCGCAGGCGTCTTCGGCCGATATTCGCAGAGCGGCTCGATCGCGCAATGCCAGCACTCGGGAACGCGCGCCTTGCACACGTAACGGCCGTGCAGGATCAGCCAGTGATGCGCGTCGTGCAGAAACTCTTTCGGCGTGAACTTCTCGAGCGCGGTCTCGACCGCGCGCACGTCCTTGCCCGGCGCGAGCCCCGTGCGATTCGCGACGCGGAAGATGTGCGTATCGACGGCGATCGTCGGCTGCCCGAACGCCGTGTTCAGGATGACGTTCGCCGTCTTGCGTCCGACGCCCGGCAGCGCTTCGAGCGCCTCGCGATTGTCGGGCACCTCACCACCGTATTGATCGATGAGAATGCGGCACGTCGCGATCACGTTCTTCGCCTTCGTGCGGTAAAGCCCGATCGTGCGAATGTATTCCGATACGCCTTCTTCGCCGAGCGCGAGCGCCGCCGCCGGCGTATTGGCCACAGGAAACATCTTGCGCATCGCCTTGTTGACGGAGACGTCGGTCGCTTGCGCGGACAGCATCACGGCGATCAGCAGTTCGAACGGCGTCGTGTATTCGAGCTCCGTCGTCGGATGCGGATTCAGGCTTTGCAGCGTCTCGTAGATGGCGCGGCGCTTCGTGGCGTTCATGATTCGATGTCCGTTCTCACGCGGGTTTGTCGCTGTGATCGTGCTCGCCGGGATGGGACGCGTTTTCGTCGTCCGTCAGACCGAGACGGCGTCGGCGTTGCTCGGCGGCGTCGATCTGCGCCTGCACCGCGGCGCTGACGTGGTCCGTGTTTTTGGGACCCGCGCCGAGCTTCGCCATCTCTCCTTTCTTTTTACGCGCGCGCTCCAGCGCGGCCTGGATGATCGCGCGTTTCTTCGCTTCCGGATCGTCGCTCGCGGCTGGCGCGGCAGCGGGCGCGGCCGCTTGCGCTGGCGGCGCTTCGGGCGCTGGCTGGTCCGCTTGTGCGGCGCGCGCTGCCTGACGCGCGCTTGCCCGCGCTTCCGCAGCCGCGCGCTCGCGTTCGAGACGCGCGACGCGGCGGTCGTGCCGTGCGCGCGCCGCATCGGCTTCGTCCTGGCTCCAGGCATCCCAGCCGGTGCGCTCGCCGGTGACGGGCACCATCGCGATGCAATCGACCGGGCAGGGCGGCACGCACAGATCGCAGCCCGTGCACAGCTGCGCGATGACCGTGTGCATCTGCTTCGCCGCGCCGACGATCGCATCGACCGGACACGCCTGCATGCACAGCGTGCAGCCGATGCACGCGTTCTCGTCGATCACGGCGACGGGCCGCGCGCGTTCGAGGCCGTGCGTCGTGTCGAGCGGAATATTGGGCTTGCCGAGCAAGGCGGCCAGTCGCGCGACGCCTTCGGCGCCGCCCGGCGGGCACTGGTTGTAGTTCGCCTCGCCCGCGGCGATGGCGTCGGCATACGGTCGGCAGGCCGGATAGCCGCACTTGGTGCATTGCGTCTGCGGCAGCAGATCTTCGATGCGCTCGGCGAGCGTCTTGGGAACGGTTGCGGTCACGAGGAATTGCGATGATGCCTTGGGGACTGGCGCAGCATGTGCGCGACGCGGGCGAAGGGCGTCGCTGTGATCACGCCGCGCTTCGATGCGAGAAAACGCTTCGGCGTACACGACGACGGCACGCTGCCTGTTCGGCGCGTGTCCCGCTTTCCGGCACGCGCTCGGCTTTGACCGACATTATCGCCGAAGTCGTCAACCGTCGTGGCGAATGGCTTTCAATCCTAATTGCCAATGTCCTTCGATGTGCGCATAATCGAAGCGCTTTTCCGTTTGACCGCAGGACGGTGTTTCCCAATAACCATGGGCAGCGCCCGTTCACGTCATGTACCCCAATGCGGGCCGCGTGACGCTAATCCGGCAACGCGGCTCCCGAGTCATGCCACCATGAATCAGCCGAAAATCAAAAGAGATCCTGAAGGCACCCGGCGCCGTATTTTACTTGCCGCCGCAGAAGAGTTCGCTGCCGGAGGTCTGTTCGGCGCCCGCGTCGATCAGATCGCACGCCGGGCGGAGACCAATGAACGCATGCTCTATTACTACTTCGGTAGCAAGGAGCAGTTATTCACCGCCGTGCTCGAACATGCCCTTGCCGCGCTCGTCGATGCCGAGCGTACGCTCGAACTCGACGGCGTCGCGCCCATCGAAGCAATGACGCGTCTTGCGCATTTCGTCTGGGATTACTATCGGGATCACCCGGAATTGCTGCGCCTCATCAATAACGAAAATTTGCATGAGGCGAGATATATCAAAGGTTCGAATCGAATCCGCGAACTCATTTCGCCGATGGTCACGACGCTCACGGCCATTCTCGATCGTGGCCAAAAGGCAGGATTGTTTCGCACCGACGTCGATCCGCTCAAGCTCTACATCGTACTGTCGGGACTCGGCTATTACATTGTCTCGAACCGATTCACGCTCGAAGCGAGTTTCGGGCTCGATTTCAACGAGCCGGGCCAGCGCGAGCAGATCGTCCGCATGAACACCGAATTGCTGCTGGCTTATCTGACACGCCGCTGATCGGACGCTGTCAAAGAAAAAACGTCGCGCCTTCTGCAAGGCGCGACGTCTTTATTCGAGCGATGGAATCGGTCCCGCCGCGCGCGTACTTACGCGGGCACCGCTTCCGTTTTCGGCGTCTTGTCGTGCTCGAGAATGAACTCGCGCAGCTGCGGATACACCATCGTGCGCCAGCGACGGCCCGAGAAGATGCCGTAGTGGCCGGCCTTCTCCGCCGTGAAATGCCGCCTGTGCTTCGCCGGAATGCCGGTGCACAGATCGTGCGCGGCGCGCGTCTGGCCGCTGCCGGAGATGTCGTCGAGTTCGCCTTCGATCGTGAAGAGTGCAGTGTGCTTGATGTCCTGGGGACGCACGAGTTCGTCGTTGACTTCCCAGGTGCCTTCTGCGAGCCGGAACTCCTGGAACACGATGCGGATCGTCTCGAGGTAATACTCGGCGGCCATGTCGAGCACGGCGTTGTATTCGTCGTAGAAACGGCGATGTTGCTCGGCGTCGTCATCGTCGCCGCGCAGCAGGTTTTGATAGAAGTCCCAATGGGCCGTGAGGTGGCGTTCCGGATTCATCGCGACGAAGCCCGCATGCTGCAGGAAGCCCGGATAAACCTTGCGTCCGACGCCCGGATAATTCGCCGGCACCGTGTAAATGACGTTGTTCTCGAACCATCCGTAAGAGTGCTCGTTCGCGAGCGAGTTGACGGACGTCGGGCTGCGGCGGGCGTCGATCGGGCCGCCCATCATCGTCATCGTGCGCGGCGTGTCTTCGCCACGGCTCGCCATCAGCGAAATGGCGGCGAGCACCGGCACGGTCGGCTGACACACGGAGATCACGTGCAGATCCTTCGCGCCGATGTGGCGGATGAACTCCTGAATGTACTCGACGTAATCGTCCAGATGGAACGGGCCGTTCTCGATCGGCACCATGCGCGCGTCGATCCAGTCGGTGATATAGACCTTGTGGTCTTGCAGCAGCGTTTTCACCGTGTCGCGCAGCAGTGTCGAGTGGTGACCCGAGAGCGGCGCGCACACGAGCACGATCGGCTCGTTCTTCAGCTTGGTGACGGTGGCGCTGTCGTCGGCGAAGCGCTTGAAGCGCAAGAGACGGCAGAACGGCTTCTCGATCACGGTCTGCTCGACGATCGGGATGTTATGCCCGTCCTTGACGATCTGATGAATGCTGAACTCGGGCTTCTCGTAGTCCTTGCCGAGCCGGTAGAGCAACTCGTAACCCGCGGCCAGACGACTCGAGCCGGGAATATAGGCGAGCGGACTGGCCGGATTGACGAAAGATTTCGATGCGGCCTCTGCCCATGCTGTGAGGGGAGACAGCATTGCTCGCTGGAATTCGTGAATTTGATAGAGCATGGTTGCCCCAGTAACTCCGGTGGAACCGGTACGCCCGTTGATCCCGGCAATACATCCGGCGATGAACATCAACGGCATTCGATGACCCCCCGCAGCGTGGCGAGTTGTTGCCATGCTGCCGGGGCACTGTCTTTACTGCGATGCTTCCTGCCTGCGTTTCCCGCTGCGTTTCCCGCACTACCAACCGCGCAATACCGACGCTCGGACAACCTTGACTCGGCGCGGGCAAGATTTTCCGCGCATTAAGCATTGATTTCAACCGATCGGTCGAATTTGCCGGCCTGGAAACAACAGATCTCCGTAACTTATTATTTGTGCATTGCAACAATATAACCGGCAAACACCAATTTCACCAAACAAAACAGTTATTTAAGACTTTCCTGTCGCAGCATCGATCTCGGCTTGCTCTTCCGGCTCGTCATGATTGCCTGAGCCGGATGGCTGGCCCGTGGCCTTTGCCATCTCCTGCTCGTGACGCATCAGGTTCATCCCGGTGTGCACCAGCGCCACGTGGGTGAAGGCCTGCGGAAAATTCCCGACCATGCGCTTCGCCACCGTGTCGTACTCCTCGGCCAGCAGCCCGACGTCGTTCGCGAGACCGACGAGGCGCTCGAACATGGCGTGCGCTTCATCGATCCGGCCCTGCAGCGCCAGATTGTCGACCAGCCAGAAGCTACAAGCCAGAAACGTGCCTTCTCCGGGCGGCAACCCGTCCGCGACTTCGGCGGTGTGATAACGCTTGACGAGGCCATCGTGCGTCAGATTGGTCTCGATCGCATGTACGGTTCCGGTCACTCGCGGATCGTTTGGCGGCAAAAAGCCGAGCAACGGGATGAGCAGCAGGCTCGCATCGAGCGCATCGCTGCCGTAGGCCTGCGTGAACGAGTTCAGCGCCGGATTCCAGCTCTTTTTCAGCACCTCGGCGCGGACGCGCGCGCGCATCGCGCGCCAGTGGTCGATCGGGCCAGGCAGCTCGAACTTTTCCGCCGACTTGATCGCGCGGTCGTAGGCGACCCAGGCCATGACCTTCGAAAACGTGAAGTGCTGGCGGCCGCCGCGCACTTCCCAGATGCCTTCGTCGGGCTCCTCCCAGATGGTGTCGAGGTGCTGCAGCATCGCGCACTGGATCGACCAGGCGGTTTCGTCGCTTTGAAGGCCGCCGACGCGCGCAAGGTGCAGCGCGTTCATCACTTCGCCGTAGACGTCGAGTTGCAACTGATCGACCGCACCATTGCCGATGCGCACCGGCGACGCGCCCTCGTAGCCGGGAAGCCACGCGATCTCCCACTCGGGCAGGCGCCGCTCGCCCGCGATGCCGTACATGATCTGGATCTGCGACGGCGAACCCGCCATCACGCGCCCCAGCCACGCCCGCCACGCGCGGGCTTCGTCGTAGTAGCCGCCGCGCATCATCGCGAGCAGGGTAATGGTCGCATCGCGCAGCCAGCAGTAGCGATAGTCCCAGTTGCGCGTGCCGCCGAGCTGCTCCGGCAGCGAAGTCGTGGGCGCAGCGACGATACCGCCGGTCGGCTCGTAGGCGAGCGCCTTGAGCGTGATGAGCGAGCGGCGGATCGCGCTCGCCCAGCGGCCCTCGAGCTCGCTTTGCCCCGACCATTCGCGCCAGTGATTCTCGGTGCGCGCGAGTTGGGTATGCGGATCGGACGCGTGCGGCAGGCGCAGATGCGACTGCGAATAGCACAACGAGAAGGGCACGCGCTCGCCGGCGGTCACGTCGAAAGAGGCGGTAGTGCGCATGTTTTCGCCCACGAGATCGACCGGCGTGCGCAGCAGCGCGAGATCCGGCCCGGCGATCGCGCGAATGCCGCTGTCGTCGGGCAGGCGGCAGACCCAAGGCACCACCGAGCCGTAATCGAAGCGCAACACGAGCTCCATTTTCATGCGCACCGTGCCGCGTCGGCCGATCACGATGCGCACCAGCTCCGAATGCCCGTTGCGCAAGGGCATGAAGTCGACGATCGTCACCCCGCCTTGCGGTGTTTCGAAATCCGTTTCGAGGATCAGCGTGTCGTCGCGATAGCGGCGCCTGGTGACGGGCATTTCGCCGTCGGGCATCTCGGGCGCGAGGAGCCATCGGCCATGCTCGGGCGTGCCGAGCAGCG
Source organism: Caballeronia sp. INML1 (assembly GCF_023631085.1). Lineage (NCBI taxonomy): Bacteria > Pseudomonadati > Pseudomonadota > Betaproteobacteria > Burkholderiales > Burkholderiaceae > Caballeronia > Caballeronia sp. INML1. The sequence goes on from NZ_JALQDT010000010.1 coordinate 41,042, forward strand.
CCGCGAAGCACGCGCCGGAGTCGAACCGTGGCCAACAGAGCCAATCAACGGAGCCGTCGCGGGATATGAGGGCGGCGGTATGGCCGTCGCCGACCATCGCATAGTCTTCGATCAGTGCTGGCATAAGCGAAACATCTTCCTGCTGGCGGCGCATGTCGAATCGAAACGCGCCGCGGGTTGAGCAAAATGTTCGGGACGCGCGTGCCCCGAGCAAAGCGCGGCGTCGTGGACGAATGACGCGACGCACGCCACGCAGCTTTCTGGCCGCATTCTGCCCCAATCGTTCGCGGCAAGCAGAAAACCGGGCCGCGCGTGACGACCTCGCGCAACGGCCTGCGCGACAGTAACGAGCGCAGCGTTGGCGGAAAAGCACTAGCGAACCGTCCAGCGCGCCGTTGAAAAAGCATTCGCCTGATGTTTAGAATGAAGTTTCGTGAAAGGTCACGGTGCCGTTTCCTTTGTTACTTCCAGACACTGAAACGCTTGCGCCTTTCGCGCGTCTTTCACGCATGATCCGGGCGCGATGCGCACGCGGGCCATGCAAGCTGCTCTGCGCACTGTCCGGCCGCTCCCTAACGTAGCGTTTTCGAGGAACAGAACCCATGCTCTATCCGTCGAAAGCCGACTGCATCGCCATTCTTTCCGCCGCAAGCCACGTCTCGGATGCGGAGGCACTTCTCGCGCTCGATCACAAGCATCTCGGTCTGTCACGCAACGCGATGGAAACCGCCGCCGCATTCCTCACGGAACGCGGCTGTTTCAACCGATACAGCTTCGGCGTCGGCGGCGTTTCGGTCGGGGCGTTGTCGCTGCAAGGACGCCTGCGTCTCGATCAACTTGCTAACGGCTGACGAAGCTACGTTCGTTACGCCTGTCCTTCTTTCGTGACACTGTGCGCACGCGCGTGTCGGGCCGTGTGCGCGCGTGCGCGTTTAGGGCCGCACGCGGAACCGCCGACGTGAATCGGCGTCACAACGACAGTCGCGCGCCCGTCAGAAATGGGCCGATCCCATGCCGAACAGGCCGATCAGCCCGATCACGATCAGATAGATCGCGACGATGAAGTTCAGCAATCGCGGCATGATGAGAATCAGGATCCCGGCGATCAGCGAGACGAGCGGGCCAAGGCTTAGGTGGATAGTCATCGCGGCAACTCCTGCTGTTGGTTCGAATCGTGTCGGCTGGCCTGTCGTGCGTGGCGTACTTCGGCGGCGAACTCCATCGCTCGCCATGGCGATGCACGCCGTTTGGAGCGGAATTTGCTCTCGCACGTCCTTGGGCCTTGCGATGCCGGCGAACTCGCGCGTCGCCCCGTATAACACGCAGCAAAGAGACGATGAGGAGGTTTCATGCACCCGAGCCATCCCAGCGGCGCGAATTCGCCCAGGTCCGTATTGCAAGACGCGCGCCCGATGCGCGGAAGGCCCATCGCGTGGGCGAAAGGCGTCGCGCTGATGCTCTCGCTGGCGGCCGCGCAAGTCTTCGCGCAAACGGCTGCGACGCCCCCCGCACCTGGTGCGGCGAGCGGCACGGCCACGATGAACGGGTCGCCGGGCGAAGTCTACGATCTGCTCATTGGCACCTATACGGGCGGCGGCAAGAGCGAAGGCATCTATGTGTATCGTTTCGACACGAGCAGCGGTGAGCTGTCCCGCATCGCGTCGGCGCAGACGGTCAATCCGTCGTATCTCGTCGTGAGCCGCGACCGGAATTACGTGTATGCAGTGAACGAATTGCCCGGCGACAACGGACCGGCGACGCAGCGCGGCGGCGTGAGCGCCTTTCGCTTCGATCGTGCGACAGGGCAGTTGAGCTTTCTCAACCGCGTTTCGTCGGACGGCAATGATCCCTGCTACCTCGCGCTTTCGCCCGACGGCAAATATCTGCTGACCGCCAACTACTCCGTAGCTTCGAATCCGGGCGGCAGCTTTGCGGTCTTTCCGCTTGGCTCGGACGGCCACGTGGGCAGCTCGGTGCTGACCGTGCATCACGAAGGCCGCGGACCGGTGAAGGGACGGCAGGACAATTCGCACGTCCACTCGACCGTGTTCTCGCCCGACGGCAAATATCTCTTTGCGCAGGATCTCGGCGTCGACAAGGTGTTTGCCTACCGTTACACGGCCGATCCGTCCGCATCGAGCCGCGGCCTCTTCGGTCCGACCGAAGCGCGCTACACGCCGATCAAGGCGGGCTCGGGGCCCCGCCATCTGATCTTCGACGCGAGCGGCAAGCACGCCTATCTGACGACCGAGCTGAACGCGTCGGTGCTCGTGTTCGATTACCGCGACGGCAATCTCACGCAGGCCCAGATCGCGTCGATGATCGCGCCCGGCTTCAGAGGGAAGATCGGCGGCGGGGCGATTCATCTGTCGCCGGACGGGCGCTTCCTCTACGCGACCAATCGCGGCGACGCCAACGAGCTCGTCCAGTTCTCGGTCGACCCGAAGAACGGCCGTCTGAAGTTCGTCAAACGCTATCCGACGCTCGGCAAGACGCCGCGCGAATTCGCGATCGATCCGACCGGGCGCTGGCTCGTCGTCGGCAATCAGGAAACCGACAGCGCGTACTTCTTCCGCCGCGATCCGCAGACGGGTGAGCTCGCGTCGGACCCGAAGCAACTGTCGATTGGCTCGCCGGTCGATTTCAAGTTCGTATCGCCGTCGTGACGATGTCGGAGCGACGAGAGCGGCCGACGAGCCGCGACCCACACCGCGGCATGCTGTCCGACGACGATGAAAAAGAAACTGCTCAAGGCGGTCATGGTTTCGATGTTGTGCGCGCCGCTCGCGGTGCGGGCGGACGACAACAAGGAGTGCGATTTCAAGCGGGACTGGATGTAGTCGGCGTGTCAGCGCGTGATGCGCGTCGCGCACGACGGCACATGGTATCTCTACATAGCCGGTTACGTCTGGCATATCGATGGCTTCGACAATCGCAGCGAACTCAACCCGTGGTCATACGGCGGCGGGCGCGGGCAAGCACTGGACCGATGCGAACGGCAACGAGGACATCCTCTTCGCGTTCGCTTTTTCGGATTCGCATCACAACTTCGGACCGATCGGCGGCTACGCACGACAGTGGTACACGAAACCGGTGCTCGGCGGATTGCAGGCGGGCGGCGGGTTCTTCGTCGGCGCACGGCGCGCAGCGACATCGCTCATTACCTGCCGCTGCCGCTCGCGCTGCCGATCGGCTCGATACGCTACCGGCGCGCGTCCGTCATGGCGACGATCATCCCGCACATCCCCGGCCTGAACGATGGCGACGTCGCTTTCTTCTGGGGGCGCTACGAGTTCTAGTACGATGCGGTTCCGAAGCGCTTTTCGCGCCCATTTGACTGAAGATGTCCTGAGGAAACCGAAAGGCAATAGCAGGAAATGCAAGATTGAACATGACTCAACCATTCGACGCGCGCGAGCGCCCGCTCAAGCGCAACGAGCCGGCGCCGCCGGGATTCATCAGCGCGTTCAGCTTTGCCGGCGGCGAGGCGCTGCGGCTGACGTGGGACGAAGCGCGCGATTCCGTCGCGGGCAATGGCCCGACGTGGCTGCATCTGTCGGCGAACGACGACACCGTCGAGGGCTGGCTCGAAGGCGTCACGTCGATGCCGGATGTCGCGCGCGAATTCCTGAACGGCGAGGACAAGCGTCCGCGCGTGCATATCGGTTCGAACTTCATGTACGGCGTCGTCGCGGACCTCGAACTCGTCGCGAAGACGCCGGATGCCGCCGCGCCCGGCGCGCGCGAAGCGAACCGTGCGACCGGCGCGCTGCGCTTTTACGTCGACAAACATCGCATGATCACCGTGCGCGCACGGCCGCTGCAATCGACTGACCGGTTGCGCCACGCGGTCCTCGAAGGCGCGATATTCCGCGATACCGTCGACCTCTTCGCGGGACTCATTCGCGCGCTGAACGATACCTTCGCGGACCGCATCGACGAAATCGGCGATTGTCTCGACGATGTCGAGGAAAGCGTGCTCGAAGGAAGCCATTCCAGATGCCGCGCGGTGCTGGGCGACGTGCGGCGGCGCATCGTCGAAGTGAAGCGGTTCATCGATCCCGAGCGCAACGCGCTGACGCAGCTCGTATTGCGCCGCCTCGAATGGGCCGAGCCGCGCTCGATGGAAGCGCTCGTGCAGGCGATTCAGGTGTTGAACGGCCTCGGCGGCGGTCTCGAAGGTCTCTACGAACGCGCGAAGCTGTTGCAGGATGAAATCGCCACGGCGCTGTCGGAGGACATCAACCGCAAGCTGCTCTGGCTCGCGATCATGTCCGCGTTGCTGCTGCCCGCCACGCTCGTGACGGGCATCTTCGGCATGAACGTGGCGGGCTTGCCGGGGACCAAGGATCCGGCGTCGTTCTGGATCGTGGTCGGCGTGATGACGGGCTGTGCCGCCATCACCATCTTTCTGCTGCGCCGCCTGCGGCTCTGGTAACGCTCAGTCCGCCGGGCCGGGCGGCGCGAGCACTTCGCGGTTGCCGTTGTTGCTCATCGACGAGACGAGGCCGGCCGCTTCCATCTGTTCGACGAGGCGAGCCGCGCGGTTATAGCCGATGCGCAACTGCCGCTGCACCGACGAAATCGACGCGCGGCGCGTGCGCACGACAAAGGCGACGGCTTCGTCGTAGAGCGGATCGGCTTCGGCGTCGGGTGTTTCACCGAAGAGATCCTGGGCGCCGCCACCTTCGGAGGTCGGGCCGGACAGAATGCCTTCCTCATACTCCGGCTCGCCGAACTGCTTCAGATGCTCGACCACGCGATGCACTTCGTCGTCCGCGACGAACGCGCCGTGAACGCGCTGCGGATAGCCCGTTCCGGGCGGAAGGAACAGCATGTCGCCCGCGCCGAGCAGCGATTCCGCGCCCATCTGGTCGAGGATCGTGCGCGAATCGATCTTCGACGAGACCTGGAACGCCACGCGCGTCGGAATGTTCGCCTTGATGAGGCCGGTGATCACGTCGACGGACGGCCGCTGCGTCGCGAGAATCAGGTGGATGCCGGCCGCGCGCGCCTTCTGCGCGAGACGCGCGATCAACTGCTCGATCTGCTTGCCCGCGACCATCATCAGATCCGCGAGCTCGTCGATGACCACGACGATGAGCGGCAGCGTGGACAGCGGCTCGGGCGCGTCGGGCGTGAGCGAGAACGGGTTCGTGAGCTTCTTGCCTGCGGCCTCGGTATTGCGGATCTTCTGGTTGAAGCCTTGCAGGTTGCGCACGCCGACCGCCGACATCAGCCGGTAACGCTTCTCCATTTCGCCGACGCACCAGTTGAGCGCGTTCGACGCGAGTTTCATGTCGGTGACGACCGGCGCGAGCAGATGCGGAATGCCTTCATAGACCGACAGCTCCAGCATCTTCGGATCGATCATGATGAGGCGCACGTCCTCGGGCTTCGCCTTGTAGAGCAGCGAGAGGATCATCGCGTTGATCGCGACCGACTTGCCCGAGCCCGTCGTGCCCGCGACCAGCATGTGCGGCGCGCGCGCGAGGTCCGTTACGACCGGATTGCCGACGATGTCCTTGCCCATCGCGATCGTCAGATTCGACTTCGACGTTCGATAGACGTCGTCCTCGAGAATCTCCGAGAGGCGGATCATCTGGCGCTTCGCGTTCGGCAGTTCGAGGCCCATGCAGGTCTTGCCGGGAATCGTTTCGACGACGCGGATCGACGTGAGGCCGAGGCCGCGCGACAGATCCTTCATCAGCCCGACGATCTGGCTGCCGCGCACGCCGAGCGCCGGCTCGACCTCGAAGCGCGTGATGACCGGACCGGCGGACGCGCCGACCACCGTCACCGGCACCTTGAATTCTTGTAAACGCTGCTCGATCAACTGGCCGGTTTCGTTCAGATGCTCCTCGGAGACGGGCTCGATTTCGCCGGACGCGGGTTCGAGCAGATCGAGCGTCGGCAATTCCACCGCCGACGCGTGCGGCGCATGGAACTCGAACTCGGTCGGCGCGGAGCCGCGCACCGGCGGGCGCGGTTCGGGCGGGGAGGGCGGCGTCGCGGCCTGCTGACTCGTGACGGGAGGCGCGACGACCGGAAAGCGCACGATGTTCGACGGCGATGCGAATTCGTCGCCGGCGACCTGGCGCTCGGCGACGGGTTGCGGCTCCTCCTCCGGCATGTCGAGCACATCGTCCGGCTCGTCGGCGACGCGCAAGAGCGGCGGGGCAGGGGGCTCGCTGTGGGCTGCGCGGGACTCCGGCATGTCGAGCCACGGCGGCGTCGGCGCGAGATCGCGCGAGTCCTGTGCTTGTTCCGGCTGTCGCGCGACGGGCGGAAGCGCCGCCGTCTCGGCCGGGCGAGGCAGTGCCGGTTCGGACGGCAAGTGAATGCGCGTGGGCGCTTGCGTTGCGTTTGCCTCGGCCGCGTTCGGCTCGGCGGGGGCCGGCGGTTCCGGCAGACGCAAGTCGAAGAGCGGCGGCGGCTCGACAAGCGCGGGGGCGATCACGTGCGCGTCGATCAATGGCGGCTCGATGCGCGCTTCGGTTTCCTGGACCTTTTCGGGCGCGGGTGCCATCGGCTCGATGTGCGGATGGACTTCCCGGACCCGTTCGGGCTGCGGCGTCACAGCCTCGATGGCCGCGTCGAATTGCTGGATCGGTGCGGGCACGGGCGCCGCCGGCTCGATGCGCGCTTCGATTTCCCGGGCCTTTTCAGGCGGCGGCACCTGCGGCTGCGGCTCGATGCGCGGTTCGGGCACCGTTCCGACGATGCCTTCGTCGGCTGTCGTCGACGCTTTCACCTCCTCGGCGTTCGGCTGAACGTCGGACTGGCCGGCCCGCGCCATCGCCACATGTCCGCGAGCGAGACTCGCGCCCGCGAGCGACGTCCACAGCGCGGTTTTTTCCTCGATGGATCGCAACGTCGCCTGAATCGCTTCGGGCGCGGGCGGCGGCGTGGGCGGCCCGAGCGGTGTGGCCGGCCGCGAGAACGCCGGTGCGGCGAGCGGTGTCGGCGCGAATTCACGCGTCGCACCGACCGCGGAGGGATGCACGGATGGCGCACGTCGGAAGCCCTGTGGCGCCCGAGGCAGAGGCGTTCTACGCGCGGCGCTCACGCCCGTCGCGACGGACGTGGATATGCTCGCCGCGCCTGACGGCCGTTGCGCGGGCATCGACGTCACCGGACTGCGCGGGCGATCCATGCGAGGCGCGGGCGTCGGCGGCGCGGACATGCGCGGCTTGTCGACGGCGACAGACGCGCGCAAGCCCGAGCCCGAAGGTTCGAACGCGGACGCCCGACGCGCCCCGAACGGCGCGCTGGCCTCGCGATTCGCCGATGACGCCGACGGATTCAGCCAGTCCGAAGGCGCGACCGGCTCGATCTGCGTCACCGGACGCGGGACACCGGCCGCCTCGAACGCGGGGCGCTTCGCGTAAGCCTCGGCGGTGGCGATGGCGCTCGCGGTGGCCATCGACGTGCGTTTGGCACTCTTGCCGTTCGAAGGCGGGCGCCACACGGTCGGCCGCTGATAACGGCTGCTCCGGGGGGCGGTCGGAAGACCGAGCGTCGGCTCGTCGTGCGACGTGCGCGGCGGCGGCGCATCGAAACGCTCCGCGCGATGAGCGCGTTCCTGCGTATCGCGCGCGGCTCTTGCGTGCGCGCGCCGTTCGAACCAGTTGCCCGCCTTGTTGCGAGTCTTGTCGCGGCTGGGCGAACTTTGTCGCGACTCGCTTTCGCGCTCGCGCGGCGTGAGCCAGCTTTGCGGCAGGCCGAAGCCGAACGCTTCGTCCGCCCATGCCAGCACCGAACGCCAGCTGAATTCGATCAGCCACGGCAGGCATATCGCGAGCACGATTGCCGCGAGCGCGGCTGCGCCGCCCAAATGCGCGGGTCCGCTCAACGCTGTGGCGAGCGCGCGCCCGCAGCGGTTGATGTTCAACTGCGTTTCGAGTGAGTTTGCGAGCGCGCCTTCCAGCGTGCTGCTCGCGAGCAGTACTCCGATAAAGCCGAGCCAGAGGCGGATCGTGCCGGGGCCGCGCACGCCTGCGCTGCCCGGCAGCGCGAGCTTGACAATGCGCCAGAAGAGCGGAAGAAACCAGACGACCGATGCACCGAACCAGCCGAGAACTACCATGTGCATGCTTGAGATTGAATCAATGTTGGGTGAAACGAATCAGGTTGTGACCCGGAGACTGCCACTCGGCCGCGCCTGCCGGCCGGACTGTTCGATCGAGCAGTTTAACGGCAACCGCGCGGGCGCCGCGCAGGCACGACACGCGTGCCGCATGTACGCAACACATCACTTCGCGCGAGCCGAGAAGATGAGCACCTGACCGTCGTCGAGCGTCAGTTGCAGCGTTTGCGGCGGGTTCATCTGCACGCCGCTTTTCGCGATATGCGCAAGCGCCTCGAGATAGGGCCGCTCCAGCGCGGCACCCGCACCCTGCACGCACGCCATGCGCGTGCCGGCGAGCGGGCCGAACGTGAGCTTGCCGTCCTTCAGTGCGTATGCGCCCGCGAAACGGTTGCAGCCCGAAAAACCGCTCGCCTGGCGATGACCATTCGCGGTCGAGAAATCGAGCGTGATCGGCCGCGCGTCGCTCTCGCCCGCGTGCGGCACCGCGCGCGGCTGGCCGCTCGCGTCGGTCCAGCTCGTGAGCTCCCATTGCGTGTCGTCGAGTAATTGCGTGGCGGCAGGATTATAAGGATCGGTGGGCGGCGCGCTCGCATCGGGGTGCTTCGGCATCGCGCAGCCGGAGACGACCGTCGCCGCGACGACGAATGCGCACGCGCGGGACGCCAGCGAAAGCGCCGCTTTGCGGCGCGACAGGAAACCTGACGATGAGCGCGCCGAACGAAGAGCGTATGCGCGAAGGAAATGCATGGGCATCGATGATCCTGAAGCAGGCGAAACCGTAAGGGTATCGCACGCGTCCTACTATTTGTCTAGCGCCCACGAGCAACAAAATGTTCGACTTGACCGTCCGCGGCTGTCATCGATCGGCAATGCGCGGGAATTCCCGTCGACATTTTCGTGTCAACACGGTTTGCGAGGACGCTGTCAATAGACCGGACGGCAGAGTGTTACGGTCGGCGCTGCGTGTTAACATCGCGCCCAATTCCGCCGCTTTCGGCTTTATTGGCCTCGTCACCGATCGATCCCTGGAGCACTCATGCAGACCGATTCAATCCGTCCTGATGCGTGGCGCATCGGCACGCCGCTTTCCGCCAACGCGACCCGCGTCATGCTGCTCGGCGCGGGCGAACTCGGCAAGGAAGTGATCATCGCGTTGCAGCGCCTGGGCGTGGAAGTGATCGCGGTCGACCGCTATGCGAACGCGCCGGGGCATCAGGTTGCGCATCGTGCGCACGTGATCGACATGACCGACGCCGCGGCGCTGCGCGCGCTCGTCGAGAAGGAGCAGCCGCATCTGATCGTGCCGGAGATCGAGGCGATCGCGACAGACGCGCTCGCCGAAATAGAAGCGGCGAAACTCGCGACCGTCATCCCGACGGCGCGCGCCACGCAGCTCACGATGAACCGCGAAGGCATCCGGCGCCTCGCCGCCGAGGAGCTCGGCCTGCCGACATCGCCCTATGCGTTCGCGCAATCGCTCGACGAGATGAAGGCGGCAATCGCGAAGATCGGCTTTCCGTGCGTCGTGAAGCCGGTGATGTCCTCGTCGGGCAAGGGGCAGTCCGTGCTGCGCAGCGATGCCGACGTCGAACCGGCATGGAATTACGCGATGGCAGGCGGGCGCGTGAATTACGGACGCGTGATTGTCGAGGGCTTCATCGACTTCGAATACGAAATCACGCAGCTCACCGTGCGGGCGGCGGACCCCGCGAGCGGCGAAACGCAAACTTACTTCTGCGATCCGATCGGGCACGTGCAGGTCGCGGGCGATTACGTCGAATCGTGGCAGCCGCAGGCGATGAGCCCCGCCGCGCTCGAGAAAGCGCGCGATGTCGCCGCGAAGGTGACGACCGCGCTCGGCGGGCGCGGGCTCTTCGGCGTCGAGCTCTTCGTGCGCGGCGACGACGTCTGGTTCTCCGAAGTGAGCCCGCGTCCGCACGACACCGGCCTCGTCACGCTCGCGACGCAGCGCTTCTCCGAGTTCGAATTGCATGCACGCGCGATTCTCGGCTTGCCGGTCGATACCGCCCTGCGCGAGCCGGGCGCGTCCGCGGTGATCTACGGCGGTCTGGATGAAGCGGGCATCGCGTTCGAGGGCGTGGCGCAAGCGCTCGCCGTGCCGGGCGCGGATGTGCGGCTGTTCGGTAAGCCGGAGAGCTTCGTGAAGCGCCGCATGGGCGTCGCGCTGGCGACGGGGGCCGACACCGACGAGGCGCGCGAGCGCGCGAAACTCGCGGCGTCCAAGGTGCGGCCGGTTTCGGCCAGATGACCGGCCCACGGGCGCCGGCGGGAGCGAGAACGTGATATGGAAAGCACTGGCCGCGCTCGTCGCGGTTTCGCTGGGACTTTCAGGCTGCGGGCTTGCCGCGGCGCCGTGCCGTATCGCCTCGGCGGGACTGAAGATCGTGCCGGTCGTCGGGCATGTCGCGGCGGCGCCGACCGACGCATGCGCGGACGTGATCGATCCGTGATCGCTGCGCTCGCATCGACTTCGAAACCATCGCAAATCGGATGATGAAGAAACCCATCGCACTCACGTTCGCATTGCTCGTCACGCAATCGGCCGTTGCAATGCCGCTCACCGTGCCGCAGATCCAGACCGCGTCGACGCAGACGACCCGCTACGACTGCAAGGACGGCAAAAGCGTGTCAGTGCAGTACACGAACACGCGCAATCGACAGAGTTTCGCGGCGCTGACCGTCGACGGGCGCAAGCTGCTGTTCGTCAACGTGGTTGCGGGATCCGGCGCGAGATACGTCGCCGATCAGTACACGTGGTGGACCAAGGGCTCGCAGGCGAACCTGTACGACGAAATGGCCGCGAAGGACTCGCCGCCCCTGCTCGCGGATTGCGAGGCGCGCAAGAAGTAGGCGCGCAGCATGCTGGAAGAAGGTCGGACCGCGCTGTCGCGCCGCGCGAGCGTACTCGCGTGCGGTGCTACAATGTGCGGCTTTCCGGCTGTGAAATCGTTGCCGGACCGGATTCCGGATTTTCCGGCATCGCCGTTCGATGCCGGCTTGAGCGGTACACGGGCCTCGAGCGAACCGCCGCTCCAGAAAATCGGTGATGCCGCGTGCCTTGAAGGCGTCATCGAAGCCGTGTCCTATCGGAGCGCGGGCTCGCGTACCGGAACGGGCGAGTCAGGCTCGAAACAGGCCGCCCCGTCTAGCGCGCACTTCGTGCCTGATTGATGCGCCGCGTGCGCCAACGAAACCCATCCGCGTAAGCAACCGGTCGCGACGATCGACCGAACGATTCGACCGATTTTTTACGCGCGCCGCATCGAGCGGCACTTTAGCGAAAGCCAATATAGTCACCATGTCCGATTCCGCCGCCACGAACACGTCCACCGCAGGGGCCGACGCGCCGACGTTCGACCAGTTCGGATTGTCCGCCGACATCCTGAAAGCGGTGAGCGAGTCCGGCTACACCACGCCCACGCCGATCCAGGCGCAGGCGATTCCGGTCGTCCTCGCGGGCCGCGATGTCATGGGCGCCGCGCAGACCGGCACCGGCAAGACCGCGAGCTTCTCGCTGCCGATCATTCAGCGCCTGCTGCCCTCGGCGAACACGAGCGCCTCGCCCGCGCGCCATCCGGTGCGCGCGCTGATGCTCACGCCGACGCGCGAGCTCGCCGACCAGGTCGCCGCCAACGTGCAGACTTACTCGAAGCACACACCGCTGCGCAGCACGGTGGTGTTCGGCGGCGTCGATATGAACCCGCAGTCCGATGCGTTGCGCCGCGGCGTCGAGATCCTGATCGCGACGCCCGGGCGTCTGCTGGATCACGTGCAGCAGAAGACGGTCAATCTCGGCCAGGTGCAGATGCTCGTTCTCGACGAAGCCGACCGCATGCTGGACATGGGCTTCCTGCCCGACCTGCAGCGCATCCTGAATCTGTTGCCGAAGGAGCGTCAGACGCTGCTCTTCTCGGCGACGTTCTCGCCGGAAATCAAGAAGCTCGCGTCCACGTACTTGCGCAATCCGCAGACGATCGAAGTCGCGCGCAGCAATTCGACCGCCACCAACGTGCGCCAGATCGTCTTCGAGGTGCATGAAAGCGACAAGTCCGGCGCGGTCTCGCAACTCATTCGCGAGCGCGAGTTGAAGCAGGTCATCGTGTTCTGCAACAGCAAGATCGGCGCGAGCCGGCTCGCGCGCGTGCTGGAGCGCGACGGCATCGTTGCGACGGCGATTCACGGCGACCGCACGCAAGGCGAGCGCATGCAGGCGCTCGACGCGTTCAAGCGGGGCGAGATCGAGGCGCTCGTCGCCACCGACGTCGCGGCGCGCGGTCTCGATATCGCCGAGTTGCCGGCCGTCATCAATTTCGATTTGCCGTTCAACGCGGAAGATTACGTGCACCGTATCGGCAGAACCGGGCGTGCGGGTGCGTCGGGCGATGCGCTGTCGCTGTGTAGCGCGAACGAGCGTAAGCAGCTCGCGGACATCGAGAAACTGATCAAGCGTCCGCTCGAAGTCGAAACTCTCGAAGTGACGCAGCGTGCGCGCCGCGACGGATCGGCGCCGCGTCGCGATGAGCGCTTGGGCCGCCCGGAGCGGACCGAGCATCGTCATGCCTCGCGCGACGAATCTGGTTCGCGGCGCCGTCCGGCGGGCGCGCACGATCGCCCGCGTGGCCGTCAGCAGCCCGTCGACGAATTTTTCCTGAAGCCGTACGAGCCGTCGCCTTCGGCGATGAAGCGTCACGAGGAAACGGTCGAACCCGAGCGCAAGAGCGCGCCGAAACAGCCGCTCGCGGCGTTGCTCGGTGGGCTTGGGATGCCGCGCAAGTCGTCGTGAGTTCCTGACGCCGAACGAAAAAGGCAGCCCGCGCGGCTGCCTTTTTTGCTTTCGGGCGACGAATCTAGCGCGCGAAGCGCTTCGCCCATTCGGCCGTCGCGGCGCTGTAGAACGTGTCGAGGGAATCGGTCGACACATCGATGCCCAGATGCCGCGCCGCTGCGACGAGCGCCTGGAGAGGCGCGTGCCGATCGAGCGGCGCCGCGCCCGTCTGCTTGCTCAGTTTCTCGCCGACGTCGTTGTTGACGACGGCCACATGCAGATAAGCCGGCGTCGGCACACCGAGGCAGCGCTGGAGATAGATCTGCCGCGCGGTCGAATCGAGCAAATCCGCGCCGCGCACGATGTGCGTTATTCCGGCGTCGGCGTCATCGACGACGACCGCCAGTTGATACGCCCACAGCCCGTCCGCGCGCTTTAGCGCGAAATCGCCGACCTCGGTTGCGAGATTCTGCGTTTGCGGTCCTTGCCAGCGATCGACGAACGTAACGACCGCCGCATCGCCATCCGGCACGCGCAGCCGCCATGCGCGCGCGGGCTTGCCATGCAGGCCGCCGCGGCATGTTCCTGGATAGGCGAGCGTCGCATGGCGCGCGTGCGCGTGCACCAGCGAATCCGCGATTTCGCGTCGCGTGCAGCCGCAGGGATAGATGAAGCCTGCCGCCTGAAGACGTTCGAACGCGGCCTGATATGCATCGCCGCGCTCGCTTTGCCAGACCGGCGGTTCGTCCGAATGCATACCGAAATGCGCGAGCGTCGCGAGGATTTCATCGGCGGCCCCGGGCACGGTGCGCGGCGCATCGACATCCTCGATGCGCACGATCCAGCTCCCGCCGTGCGCGCGGGCATCGAGAAAACTCGCGAGCGCGCTGACGAGAGAACCCGCGTGCAGCGGTCCAGTAGGCGAGGGCGCGAAGCGGCCGCGATAGGTCATCGGGCTCTTGTCGATCTCTAGGCCGCGCGGCTGACCTTTGCGTCGGGATGGCAAGCCGGGCACGTTTCGCCTGGCTTGTAGAACGGCGACATCTGATCTTCGACCGACACCACCGCGCGACAGCCGAAGCACTGCGCGGTCGCGGTGGGCTGCAGGTTCGGATCGAGCGCCGTACGGTAATCGAACACGAAGCATTCGCCGGTGTAATGCGCGCCGCCCACTTCCTCGAAGTACTTCAAAATGCCGCCTTCGAGCTGATAAACGTGCTCGATGCCGACTTCCTTCATGTGAATCGCGGCCTTTTCGCAGCGGATTCCGCCGGTGCAGAACGACACGACGGTCTTGTCCTGCAGATCCGCACGATTTTGCTCGATCACCTCGGGAAACTCGCTGAATTTCGTGATGCGGTAATCGAGCGCGTTGTCGAACGTGCCGACGTCCACTTCGAACGCGTTGCGCGTGTCGAGCATCACGACCGGACGACCTTCGTCGTCATGGCCGCGGTCGAGCCAAGCTTTCAGCGTGGGCGCGTCGACGGAAGGCGCGCGGCCGAGTTCCGGCTTGATCGCGGGCTTTTTCATCGTGATGATTTCGCGCTTGAGCTTCACGAGCATGCGGCGAAACGGCTGCTTCGCGGAGAGGCTTTCCTTGAACTGCAGATCGGCGAAACGGCCGCCGAAGAGGGCATCCGTGCGAATGTAGTCGATGAATTCGCGGACTTCGGCAATCGGACCGGCAATGAAAAGATTGATGCCCTCCGGCGCCAGCAGAATCGTGCCTTTCAGGCCGAGCGCGTTGCAGCGTTCGGTGACGAGCGGCCGCCACGCGGGGCCGTCCTCGATGGTGACGAATTTGTAGGCGGAGAGATTCAGAATGCTCATGATCGGATGACGCGCAAACGGCTGTAACGGGTAAAAAGTGCGCGGATGAAACGCGCGCAAAACACGTATTATCCCGCAAACGGCACGTGGCTCTCCGGGATTCGATCTGCCGTGTCGCCGGGTCTTGCGCGTGCGCAATGTCGGGCGTGCGCGCAGGCCTTATCCGTTCGGCCAACGCGCTTCGCCGCGCCCGTTTTCGCGTGTATCCCGCATGTACAATACCGCCATGTCAGATCCCCGCTTCGTTCATCTCCGCGTCCACTCCGAATTCTCGATCGCCGACGGCATCGTGCGGCTGGACGACGTCGTCAAGGCTGCCGCCAAAGACGGGCAAGGCGCGCTTGCGCTGACCGATCTCGGCAACGCGTTCGGCCTCGTGCGCTTCTACAAGGAAGCGCGCGGTAATGGCGTCAAGCCCATCGCGGGCTGCGATGTCTGGATCACGAATCCCGCCGATCGCGACAAGCCCTCGCGTCTGCTGCTCCTCGTGCGCGACAAGCAGGGCTATCTCAATCTGTGCGAGCTGTTGAGCCGCGCATGGCTGACGAACCAGTATCGCGGCCGCGCCGAGGTGATGGTCGAATGGCTCGAAGAAGGCCTGGCCCAAGGACTGCTCGCGCTCTCGGGCGCGCAGACGGGCGACATCGGCATGGCACTCGCGGCAGGCAATGCAGCCGGCGCGCAACGCAACGCCGAGCGCTGGACGGCGCTTTTTCCGAACGCGTTCTACATCGAGTTGCAACGCGCGGGTCTGCCGGGTGAGCAGGCCTACGTTCAGGAAGCGGTCAAGCTCGCCGCGAAGCTGAAGCTGCCCGTGGTCGCGACGCATCCGCTGCAGTTCATGACGCCCGACGACTACACCGCGCACGAAGCGCGCGTGTGCATTTCCGAAGGCGACATTCTCGCCAATCCGCGTCGTCAGAAGCGCTTCACGAACGATCAGTATTTCCGCACGCAGGACGAGATGTGCGCGCTCTTCGCCGACATTCCGTCGGCGCTCGCGAACACGGTCGAGATCGCGAAGCGCTGCAATCTGACGCTCGAACTCGGCAAGCCGAAGCTGCCGCTTTTCCCGACACCCGATGGCATGTCGCTCGACGACTACCTCGTGCAGTTGTCGAAGGAAGGTCTCGAAGTCCGTCTGCAACAGCTTTATCCGGATGAAGCCGAACGTGAAGCGCAGCGCGAAACGTACTACGCGCGCCTCGACTTCGAGTGCGGCACGATCATCAAGATGGGCTTTCCGGGCTACTTCCTGATCGTCGCCGACTTCATCATGTGGGCGAAGAACAATGGCGTGCCGGTCGGCCCGGGGCGCGGTTCGGGCGCGGGCTCGCTGGTCGCGTATGCGCTCGGCATCACGGACCTCGATCCGCTGCGCTACAACCTGCTGTTCGAGCGCTTCCTGAATCCGGAACGCGTGTCGATGCCCGACTTCGATATCGACTTCTGTCAGGAAGGGCGCGACCGCGTCATCCAGTATGTGAAGGGAAAGTACGGCGCAGATGCGGTCTCGCAGATCGCGACCTTCGGGACGATGGCCGCGAAGGCCGCGGTACGCGACATCGGCCGCGTGCTCGATCTCGGCTACATGTTCACGGACGGCATCGCGAAGCTTATTCCGTTCAAGCCGGGCAAGCACGTGACCATCGCGGATGCGCTGAAGGAAGAGCCGACGCTGCAGGAACGCTTCGACAGCGAAGACGAAGTGCATCAGCTGCTCGAACTCGCGCAGCGCGTGGAAGGGCTCACGCGTAACGTCGGCATGCACGCTGGCGGCGTGCTGATCGCGCCGGGCAAGCTCACGGATTTCTGTCCGCTCTATACGCAAGGCGAGGACGGCGGCGTCGTCAGCCAGTACGACAAGGACGACGTGGAAGCCGTCGGCCTCGTGAAGTTCGACTTTCTGGGCCTGACCACGCTCACCATTCTCGACTGGGCCGAGCGCTATATTCGCCGGCTCGATCCGTCGAAAAAGGACTGGAATCTCTCGCAGGTGCCGCTCGACGATCCGGCGTCGTTCTCGATCCTCAAGAAAGCAAACACCGTCGCTGTGTTCCAGCTCGAAAGCCGCGGCATGCAAGGCATGCTGAAGGACGCGCAGCCGGATCGCTTCGAAGACATCATCGCGCTCGTGGCGTTGTATCGTCCGGGCCCGATGGACCTGATCCCGAGCTTCTGCGCGCGCAAGCACGGGCGGGAGATCGTCGAATATCCGGACCCGCGAGTCGAGCCTGTTCTGAAAGAGACCTACGGCATCATGGTCTATCAGGAGCAGGTGATGCAGATGGCGCAGATCATCGGCGGCTACTCGCTCGGCGGCGCGGACTTGCTGCGTCGCGCGATGGGCAAGAAGAAGCCGGAGGAGATGGCCAAGCATCGCGAGATTTTCGCGGAAGGCGCGGCGAAGAACGGCCTCACGCGCGAGAAGGCGGACGAGACCTTCGACTTGATGGAGAAGTTCGCCGGCTACGGCTTCAACAAGTCGCACGCGGCCGCCTATGCGTTGCTCGCGTATCACACGGCGTGGCTGAAGGCGCATCATCCGGCTGAATTCATGGCGGCCAACATGTCGCTCGCCATGGACGACACCGACAAGGTGAAGATCCTCTTCGAGGACTGCATCGCGAACGGCATGGCGGTGCTGCCGCCGGACATCAACCGCTCGGCGTATCGCTTCGAGCCGGTTGCGCAAGCCGACGGCAAGCGCTCGAAAACCATTCGGTATGGTCTCGGCGCGGTAAAGGGCAGCGGTCAGAACGCGATCGAGGAAATCCTGCGCGCGCGCGAGGACGGCCCGTTCGTCGATCTGTTCGACTTCTGCGAGCGCATAGACCGTCGTGTCGTGAATCGTCGCACGGTGGAAGCGCTGATCCGCTCGGGCGCGTTCGACACGGTGCATGCGAATCGTGCGCAACTGCTCGCATCGGTGCCGCTCGCGATGGAAGCCGCCGATCAGGCCGCCGCTAACGCGATGCAGGCCGGCCTTTTCGACATGGGCGACGCGCCGCTCGCGAAACACGAATATGTCGACGAACCCGAGTGGTCGGACAAGAAGCGCTTGCAGGAAGAGAAGACCGCGCTCGGCTTCTATCTGTCGGGGCATCTCTTCGATGCCTACAAAGGCGAAGTGCGACGCTTCGTGCGCCAGAAAATCGGCGAGTTGAAGGAAGGGCGCGACAAGCTGGTCGCGGGCGTCATTTCGGCGATGCGCACGCAGATGACGCAGCGGGGCAAGATGCTGATCGTCAATCTCGACGATGGCAGCGGGCAGTGCGAAGTCACCGTCTTCAACGAGCAGTTCGAAGCGAACAAGGCGCTCTTCAAGGAAGACGAGTTGCTCGTCGTGCAAGGTCAGGCGCGCAACGACGCCTTTACGGGCGGCATTCGCTTTACCGTCGATACGGCGATGGATCTCGAGCGCGCGCGCAGCCGCTATGCGCAGTCGGTGAAGGTCGAGATGAACGGCAACGCCGATGCGTTGCGCCTGCGCCGTGTGCTCGAAGCGCATGCGGCGGGCGCTGAAACGCCGGCGCCTGTTGCCGCGCCGCCCGCTCGCGATAACGGACGTTCGCGCCAAAGCGCGCCCATTCCTAACGGCCTGAACGTAAGCATCGTCTATCGCAGCGAGCACGCCGAAGGCGAAGTGCGCCTCGGTGACGCATGGCGCGTCAAGCCGACCGACGAACTCATCACGGCGTTGCGCGGTGAATTCGCGGGCAGCGCGATCGAAATCGTCTACTGATGCGCATCGGCATATCGGCGAATGCGCTGAAGCATTCCGGCGGTCTCGAGCGCTATGCGATGGATCTCGTGCGCGGTCTCGCCGCCGCGGGCTTCGACGGCAAGCGCAAGCCCGCGTTCTTCGCGCGCAAGATCGATATGTCGCTGGCCGAAAGCCGGCTGATCGAGGCGCATCGCATCAAGGTGTCGTTTCTGCCGGGCAAGCTGCGCGACGCCTACTTCTCGTGGGCGCTGAAGCGCGCGCGCAAACGTGCGAAGGTCGATGTGCTCATCGGTTGCAATCGCGTGGAAGGTTCCGAGATCGCCATTTGCGGCGGCACGCACATCGGCTTTCTGCGCGCGACCGGGCGGCGCGAAAAGCGCTCGGACACGCGGCAGATCGCGCTGGAACGCCGCCAGTACGCTCAGGCCGAGGTGATCGTCGCGCATTCGGACATGATGAGCGACGAACTGCGCGTGCTATACGGTGTCGACAGCCGGAAAATCCGCGTGCTTTATCCGCCCGTCGACGGCGCGCGATTCTCACCGGTCAATGCCGCTACGCGTGCACGCCTGCGCGAACGCTTCGGTTTCAAACCCGATGAGACCGTGCTGCTCTTTCCGTCTAGCAGTCACGAACGCAAGGGCTTGCCGCTGATCGAAAAGGCGCTCGCCGGCATGAACGTGGTGATCGCCGTCGCGGGTCGCGCGCCGGAGAAGGCCGCGGCGAACGTGCGCTACGTCGGTTATGCGAAGAACATCGAGGATGCGTACCGCGCAGCGGATTTCACGATCCTCGCGTCGAGCTACGAGCCGTTCGGGCTCGTCGGCATCGAATCGGTCATGTGTGGCACACCGGTGATCTTTCCGGCGTGCATCGGCTGCTGCGATGCGATCGCGGACCACGCGAAGCACGTCTTCAAATCCGGCGACGCCGACGATCTGCGCCGCACGGTGCTCGATGCCATCGAAACGCGGCGCGACGCCGCGCGCGTGCCGGATGACGCGGTGCGCTACGACACCCGTGTCGATTCGCACGTGCGAGTGCTGATCGACCTTGCGCGGGACATTGCCACGAAGCGCTGAGACGCTCAGCGCATCTGGTTCAGGTGCGCGAGTTTCAGAAACCGGTAGTAGACCGTCTGCGCGTTGAACACCGCGATCATGAAGCCGGCCTTGCCGTCCAGAAAGCCGCGCCGCAACACATAAGTCCGCACGAACGCCCACGCGCCGCGCGCGAGCGCGATGCCGAAGCCGCCACGTTTGCCGGCCGCATGACGTTGTTGCGCGCCCGCCGTCGAGTATGCATCCAGCTTGCGCAGCACCGCTTCGAAATCCTCGTAGGAGTAGTGCATCAGCTTGCCGGAGAGGCGGGCGACCGGCTTGCCCGTCGACAGCACGAGGCGCTCATGCACGAGATCGGGCGAAAAGCGCGCCGTGCCACGCCGGAAGAGCCGCGGAATCCAGTCGGGATACCAGCCGCTGTGCTTTACCCACACGCCGCAAAAGCTCGACAGGCGATCGACCGCGTAGACGTCTGCCTGCGGATCGGTGATCGCCGCCTGGATCGAAGCCGCCAGTTCCGGCGACACGATTTCGTCGGCGTCGATCGAGAGCACCCAGTCTGTCGAGAGCGCATCGAGCGCGCGGTTTTTCTGCGGGCCGAAGCCCGGCCAGTCGCGCGCCTCGATCACGCGCGCGCGATGCGCCTCGGCGATGCCCACGGTCGCGTCGGTGCTCCCGCCGTCGATGACGACGATTTCGTCGGCGAAGGAGACCGCCTGAAGGCATTGTGCGAGCCGCGCGGCGGCGTTATGGGTGATGATGGCGATGCCGAGCGTGGGGGACGTCATGGTGCCTTTCGAATGGCGTGAATGCGCGCTCGTCCGCGCAGATGCCGCTTCACGAAGAAGAACGGCGAGAGCAGCCACGGACAGGTCGCATAGATGAACATCCTGAATCGAAAGCCGAAGTCCACGTCTTTCGACATCCCGAAGAGCGTGAGCTTGCGGGCGAGCGAGCGCTCGCCGAATAACGCGCTGACGTATGTTTCGCGCGCGGATTTCGCAGCGAGCAGCGCGCGCATCGGGCCGCCGACACCCAGTTTCTCTGCATCTTTCACGAGCTGACCGGTTTCGCCCGCACCGTTGATATTGGCGAGCTTGATGCGCGCGACGAAATCCGCTGGCGTGCGCCAAATGCGTTTTCTGGACAGGCCGCCGCGCCGGTACTGTACGAGCGGTTCATGCAGCGTATGGGCGCCGTGACTCATGATCGCGCGAAACGTCATGATCTGATCTTCTCCGTAGATGCCCGGTGCGATCGGCCCGAATTCCTCGAAGAGCCGGCGCGCCCAGGCATGCGCCGCCCCGACGACATGCGGCCGGTTGCCTGACCAGTCCTCGAAGCTGTGGTAGTCGTCGAGGTCGGTCACGCGTAGCACGCCGTGCACATTGCCTTCGGCGTCGATGTCTTGCAGGTCCGTCGCAACGAGGTCGTAGCGCCTGCCGCTCGCGAGCCAGTCGCACATCACGCGCTCGACGCGTTCGGATCTGGAGATATCGTCGCCCGCTGCGATGAACAGCATTTCGCCCGATGCGCGCGCCGCGAGCGCACTCAGATGCGCGCTGATGCCGAGGTTCGTGTCGTTGCGACAAAGCCGAACGGTGTGCGGGCCGCGATAGTCGCCTACGCAACGCTCGGCGACCGCGAAGGTGTCGTCGGAGGAGGCATCGTCTGAAATGAGGATTTCAAGTGGCGCCCAGGTCTGGCTCAGCGCACCGCGGATCGCATCGGCGACGGTTTCTTGCTGATTGAACGTGATGAGCAGGAGGCTCGCGAGCGGTGCGTCCGGCTCTGTTTGAAGTGTCGCTGGCATGTCGGATTCACAACGCATGGAATGCCCGGCATGCCTTCACGGCCGCGTGTCAGGCGTTCCGTGAGCGAAGAGCGTGCCAGGCGGCAACGGCTATAATATCGCGGGTTTTCCGGGCGCGCGACCGGACCGTCCGGTCTAACTCACGTCAGGTTCTTGATTTGGAAAAAATTCTGCGTCTTTTCGTCGCCGGCATGGTCTTTCTGGGGCCCGCGACCACGTTAGTCGTCCGGGGTGGAACCGGTTACTGCTTTTTTGTGCTGCTCGCTATCGCGCTCTTCGCCGGATTCAGCAAGCCGTTTCGGCTGAAGGGGCGTCTGCTCATCAGCGCTTATCCGTGGTACACCGCGGGCATGCTCTGTTATATGGTGTACTTGCCGTTGCAGCAGGCGATCGAAGGCTATTATCTGCCGCGAGAGTTCGACGGCCTGTCGCGGCTAGCATTGAGTCTGCCGATCTTTCTGTTGCTGGCGAATTTTCCGATCTGCTATCTGAAGGCGCTTGGCTGGGGCTGCGCGCTCGGTGCGCTCGGCGCGGGCGCATGGGCTGTGGACAGCAACCTCCATATGACGATCAACGATCTCAATCGCCTCGGCAACGACTACACGAATCCAATTCCATACGGTAACACTGCGCTCTTGCTCGGCTTTCTTTCGGCGATGACGATCCGCTGGGATGACTTTACCAATGTCCTCGCCAAGCGCGTTGGCGTCGCGATCAAGCTCCTGGGCTTCGTGGGCGGCGTCTATGCGTCGTATCTTTCGGGCACGCGCGGCGGGTGGCTCGCGATTCCGCTGTTCCTTGTGCTGTGCTCGCTCAATTTCAACTGGATCAGGAAGCCGCGACACTGGTTCGCCGCATTGGTCGTCGCCGTAGTGGCCATGTCGACGTTGCTCGCATCGCCGCTCGGTCGTGAGCGCGTGATGGCGACGCGCTCGGACATCGTGCGCCTGTCGGAAGGCTCGGCCGAGTACAGTTCCATCGGCGCGCGCCTGCAACTCTGGCGCGCGTCGATTCATCTGTTCGAGGCGCATCCTCTCATCGGCGTCGGCAAGGGGCGTCTGGAGCCCTCCCTCAGGGAGATGGCGAGCAAGGGCGAGGTGCCGGCCTACATCGTCAATCAGCGCGCGCACAGCGAATTTTTTTCGACGATTTCTGAACTGGGCGCGGCGGGCGTCGTCTGTCTGGCACTGATTTATTTCGGGCCGCTCGTGTATTTCATGCGCTATCGGAAATCGCCGCAGCGCGATGTGTCGACGGCTGCGTATTGCGGGATCGCGGTGTCAGGGTCGGTTATCATCTTCGGCTTGAGCATCGACGTATTCACGGTGGTGATGAGCACCGCGCTCATCGCGCTCCTCTGGGCCGTGCTGCTTGCGGTCATCACCCACGACGCACGCCAGCCGCAGGGCAAGCCGGGCCGCGATCCAATCGGCTGAACGGTGGCCGGTCTCCCGGTTGACGACGCTACCAACAAACGCCGCGCGACAAGTGGGTCAGGCGCTGGGCGAAGTGGAGATACACCTTTGAACAATCAGGCAAGTTTGCGCAAACCGATCGGCGGCCTCGAAAGCAGCTCGCCCGCGGCGGTCATGAAACGCCTATGGCCGTACATCCGTCCGCTGATGGGCATGGTTCTTCTCGGCCTGTTGACGATGGGCATCGTCGCCGCGACCGAGGCGGGCATCCCGATGCTGCTGAAGCCTTTGCTCGACCACGGCTTCGGCGCCAAGAGCAGCGATCACGCGAAGTGGCTCGTGCCGGCCGCGGTCATCGGCCTCGCGCTCGTGCGCGGCGCGGCGCAATACGCATCCGGCTATTTTCTTTCCTACGTGACGAACAAGATCCTGCTGCAACTGCGGCTCGAAATGTTCCACCGCATGATCCACACGAGCGCCGGCTTCTTCCAGCGCGAGACCGCGAGCACGGTCATCAACGCGATCGTCTTCGAGGTCAATCAGATCCTGAGCGTGCTGTCGAGCGTGGTCGTCACCCTCGTGCGCGATTCGCTCACGGTCGTCTTCCTGCTCGGCTATCTGTTCATCCTCAACTGGCGCCTCACGCTGATCGTCGCGGTGATCCTCCCCGCGATCGGCTGGCTCGTCAGCAAGATCAACCGCCGGCTGCGGCGCCTGAACCGCGAGCATCAGACGCTGACCAACGAGCTGTCGTATATCGTCGAGGAGACGGTCGGCGGCTACAAGGTCGTGAAGGTGCACAACGGCGAGCCGTATGAGATTGGCCGCTTCTCGGAGATGAGCCATCGCCTGCGCGGCTATGCGATGCGCATGCAGGTATCGGGCGGGCTCGCACAGCCGCTCACGCAGTTTCTCGCGTCGATCGCGCTGGCGATCGTCATCACGATCGCGGTCGTGCAGTCGGCGAACGATCAAACCACGGTCGGCGGTTTCGTCGCGTTCGTCACGTCGATGCTGCTCGTGATCTCGCCGCTCAAGCATCTGATCGATATCAACCAGCCCCTGCAGCGCGGCATGACGGCGGCCGAGCTGATCTTCGGCCTGATCGACGAACCGGCCGAGCCCGAGGGCGGCGGGCGGCGTCTTCCGCGCGCACGCGGCGAGGTCGAATTCCGCGACGTGACGTTCAGCTACGGCTCCATCGACCGGCCGACGCTCGATCGCGTGTCGTTCAAGGTTGCGCCGGGCGAGATGGTCGCGCTTGCGGGTCCGTCGGGCAGCGGCAAGACGACGCTCGTGAATTTGCTGCCGCGCTTCTTCGATCCGCGCGCCGGTCAGGTGCTCGTCGATGGCGTGCCGATCACCGAGTACAACCTGCACGATTTGCGCGGTCAGCTTGCGATGGTCAGCCAGGACGTCGTGCTCTTCAACGATACGATCGCGGCGAACGTCGCGTATGGTCAGACGCCGGATCGCGAGCGCGTGATGTCGGCGCTCGCCGCGGCGAATCTGTCGGATGTGGTGTCGTCGCTGCCGGATGGGATCGACACGCTGGTCGGCGGTAACGGCATGCGGCTCTCGGGCGGGCAGCGCCAGCGTCTCGCGATCGCGCGGGCGATCTATAAAGACGCGCCGATCCTGATTCTCGACGAAGCGACCTCGGCGCTGGATTCGGAATCGGAGCGCCACGTGCAGTCGGCGCTCGAGACGCTCATGAAAGGACGCACCACGCTCGTCATCGCGCACCGGTTGTCGACGATCGAGCGCGCGGACCGCATTCTCGTAATGGAAGCAGGGAAGATCGCGGAGCAGGGAAGTCATGCCGAGCTGTTGCGCAAGGATGGGTTGTATGCCCATCTGCATCGGATTCAGTATCAGCAGCAGGCGGCGTGAGGCGCGAAGGCTGCTTTGTGTCCTGGTTCCGGACCTCGCTCGAATGCGCTTCGGGCGAGGTTGTCGCAGAACTTACATCAGCACGATGTCGTACTGCTCCTGACTGAGATTGCTCTCGACCTGCAATGAAACCGGCTTCCCGATGAAGTCCATCAGCATCGCCAGATGCTGTGACTCTTCTTCGAGAAAGAGATCGATGACCTGCTGCGACGCGACCACCCGGAACTCACGCGGATTGAACTGCCGCGACTCGCGCATGATTTCGCGCAGCACGTCGTAGCACACGGTGCGCGGCGTCTTCACCTGACCTTTCCCCTCGCACGTCGGGCACGGTTCGCACAATACGTGAGCCAGTGACTCACGCGTGCGCTTTCTCGTCATCTCCACGAGCCCGAGCTGCGAGAACCCGTTCACCGTCACGCGCGTGCGGTCCCGTGACAAAGCCTTCTTGAGTTCCCCCAGGACCTGATCGCGGTGCTCGACATTCTCCATGTCGATGAAGTCGATGATGATGATCCCGCCGAGATTCCTGAGGCGCAGTTGCCGCGCGATGGTATGCGCCGCTTCGAGATTCGTCTTGAAGATCGTGTCGTCGAAGTTGCGCGCGCCGACGTAGCCGCCCGTATTGACGTCGATGGTCGTCATCGCCTCGGTCTGGTCGATCATCAGGTAACCGCCCGACTTGAGATCGACGCGCCGCGACAGCGCGCGCTGAATCTCCGCTTCGATGTTGTACAGATCAAAGAGCGGCCGCTCGCCGGTGTAGTGATGCAGACGCGAAGCCACCGCCGGCGTGAACTCCGCCGCGAAGTCGGCGAGCATCTGATATGTTTCGCGCGAATCGACCTGAATGCGCGTGGTCTCGTCATTGACGAAGTCGCGCAATACGCGTTGCGCGAGGTTCAGATCCTGATAGAGCAGCGTCGTGGGCGGCACGCGCTGCGCTTGAGCGACGATCGTCGCCCAGGTCTTGCGCAGGTACGCGACATCGGCCGCGAGCTCTTCGCTCGTCGCGTCTTCGGCAATGGTCCGCACGATGTAGCCGCCTTTCTCGTCGGCGGGCAACACGGCCGTGAGGCGCGCGCGCACGGCCTCGCGCTCCGCCTCGCTCTCGATCTTCTGCGAGATGCCGATATGCGGCTCCTGCGGCAGATACACGAGCGTGCGTCCCGCAATGCTCACCTGCGTCGACAGCCGCGCGCCCTTCGTGCCGATCGGGTCCTTCACGACCTGCACCATCAGCGATTGCCCTTCGAAGACGATCTTCTCGATCGGCACATGCGGCGCCGACGAATGCGGCTCGCCCGCGATGCGCGGATGCCAGATGTCGGCGACATGAAGAAACGCGGCGCGCTCGAGACCGATATCGATGAACGCGGACTGCATGCCCGGCAGCACGCGCACGACACGGCCGAGATAGACATTGCCGACGCGTCCGCGCGAAAGCGTGCGCTCGACGTGAAGTTCCTGAACGGCGCCTTGCTGAACCAGTGCGACCCGGGATTCCTGCGGTGTGACGTTGATCAGGATTTCTTCGTTCATGGCCTGTTTAGAATGCGACGCGCGCCACGCGCAAGAGTGCTGCTGTTTCGAAAAGGGGCAAACCCATGATACCCGAATAGGACCCGTCGATTCGCTCGATGAACTCCGCCGCGCGTCCCTGTATGCCGTACGCGCCCGCCTTGCCGAGCGGCTCGCCGGACGCCGCGTAGCGCTGCAGCGCAGCACGATCGGCACGCGCGAAACGCACCGTCGAGCGCGAGAGCGCAGGTTCGAGAAGCGCGCCATCCGCATCGACGACGGCGAGCGCCGTCAGCACTTCGTGCTCGCGTCCCGCAAGGCGTTCGAGCATCGCAACCGCGTCTTCTTCGTGCCGCGGCTTGCCGAGGATCAGGCCGTCGATGGTCACGGTCGTATCGGCGACCAGCACCGGCGCGCTTGCATGGCCGCCCGCAAGCAGCCGCGCGCGCGCCGCGTGCGCCTTCAGCGCGCATACGCGCACGACATACGCATCGGCGGACTCGCCTGGCAGCTCGGTTTCGAGCGCTTCGGCGTCTTCGTCGGGACGGGGAAGCAGGAGTTCGTACTGCACGCCGAGCTGACGCAGCAGCTCCTGACGGCGCGGGCTTTGAGACGCGAGATAAACGAAGCGATGAGTCGGCATCTTGAAGTCGGGTTCGAATGGCGCGCA
Organism: Caballeronia sp. INML1; assembly: GCF_023631085.1. Taxonomy (NCBI): domain Bacteria; kingdom Pseudomonadati; phylum Pseudomonadota; class Betaproteobacteria; order Burkholderiales; family Burkholderiaceae; genus Caballeronia; species Caballeronia sp. INML1. The sequence goes on from NZ_JALQDT010000010.1 coordinate 67,853, forward strand.
CGGCATTCGATCCAACGTCGAAAAAGCCTCACGCGCGATGATAGGGATGATTCTGCGTGATGCTCCACGCGCGGTAAAGCTGTTCGGCGAGCAGCACGCGCACCATGCCATGCGGCAGCGTGAGACTCGACACGCGCAGCATCAGTTCGGCGCGCGCTTTCACTGCCGGATCGAGCCCGTCCGCACCGCCGATCACGAACGCGACATCGCGCCCGTCCTGTTGCCAGCCGGGCAGGGCGTTCGCGAGTTGCATCGTGGTCCAGTCGCGGCCGCGTTCGTCGAGTGCGACGACGCGCGCGTTCTTCGGCAAGGCGGCTTCGATGCGCTGCTTCTCGGCCGCCATCACGCTTTCGGCATTGCGTCCCGCCGAGCGCTGTTCGGGCTTGATTTCCTTCAGCTCGATGCGCAGTTCGGGCGGCATGCGCTTCGCGTATTCGTCGAAGCCATTCGTGATCCAGTCGGGCATCTTGTGTCCGACGGCGAGGATGACCAGCTTCATCGGATGAAGCGGCTTCAGTGCTTGCGCGTGGTCTTGCGCGCGGGACGTTTGACCGCGGGTGCGGCGTCTTCCTCGTCCTCGTCTTCGTCGGCGGTCACGTTCGCGCCGCCGAACATGTTCGGCGTTTGAAGCTTCACGCGCACGGGCTTGTCGCCCCAGACTTCCTCGAGGTTGTAGTACTGGCGCAGCGCGGGTTGCAGGATGTGGACGACCGCGTCGCCGCAATCGACCAGCACCCATTCGCCGATCTCTTCGCCTTCCGTGCTGATGATGTCGCCGCCGGCTTCCTTGACCTTCTCGCGCACGCTATTGGCGAGCGCCTTGGTCTGCCGGTTGGACGTGCCGCTCGCCACGACCACGCGGTCGAACAGCGACGTCAGATGGGTCGTGTTGAACACCTTGATGTCTTGCGCCTTGACGTCTTCGAGACCGTCGATGATCGCGCGTTGAAGCTTCTGAAGTTCCATAGTTACCGTGTCTGGTACAGGTGATGTTGAACAATATAGTCCCATACAGCGGGCGGGACCTGATTGCGTGCATGTGCGCGGGCGCCGTGTTCGTCTGTCATCGTGCGCGCTTCCTCGCGGATCGCCGTGGCGGATACGTCGAGTAGAAGCGTCTCGTCGACGAGCACGTGCCCGTGCGAGCTCGCTTGCAGTGTTTCGGGCGATGCGGCGCGCTGTCCGACTTGCGCGGCGACCACCGCCGGCAGCGTCGAGACATCGAATCCCGGGCGCGTTTCCACGCAGATATGCGCGTAGTCGAAGAGCCGCATCCATTGATGCCACGAGTCGAGCTTGACGAGTTGATCCGCGCCCATCAGCAACGAAAGCGACGCATCCGCGCCTTCGCGCTCGCGCCAGCGGGCGAGCGTGTCGACGGTATAGGTGTCGCCCTGGCGGTCAATTTCATCGGTGGCGACGATGACTTGCACGCCGTCGAGCACGAGCGATGCCGCCGCGGCGCGCGTCATCGCCAGCCGATGTTCCGGCGCCGATACGCCCGCCTTCTGCCACGGCTGGCCGGCGGGCAGCAGCACGAGCTCGGTCAGTCGCAGCAACTCGACGAAGCGCCGCGCGAGCGCGAGATGCCCGTTGTGGATCGGATCGAAGGTGCCGCCGAATATGCCGACGCGTTTGGCACAAGACGCGCGCGCCGGTGCGGTCCGGGTCACAGCCATTCCCGCCGCACCAGAAAATCTTCGTACAGCCGCGCTTCTTGCGTGCCGGGCTCGGGTTTCCAGTCGTAGCGCCAGTTCGCGACGGGCGGCATCGACATCAGAATCGACTCGGTGCGTCCGCCGCTTTGCAGGCCGAAGTGCGTGCCGCGGTCGAACACAAGATTGAATTCGACGTAGCGCCCGCGCCGGTACGCCTGGAACTCGCGCTCGCGCTCGGAATACGGCGTGTCGCGGCGGCGCTCGATGACAGGCAGATACGCTTTGAGAAACGCATCGCCGACGCTTTGCATCATCGCGAACGAGCGCTCGAAGCCGGGCTCCGAAAAATCGTCGAAGAAAATCCCGCCGATGCCGCGCTGCTCGTTGCGGTGCTTCAGATAGAAGTACTCGTCGCACCACGTCTTGAAGCGCGGATACAGGTCCACGCCGAACGGATCGAGCGCGTCGCGGCAGATCCGATGGAAATGCCGCGCGTCTTCCTCGTAGCCGTAAATCGGCGTGAGATCCATGCCGCCGCCGAACCAGAAGATCGGCGCTTCGCCTGCCTTTGTCGCGGTGAGCATGCGCACATTCATGTGCACAGTGGGGCAGTGCGGATTGCGCGGATGCATCACGAGCGACACGCCGAGCGCCTCGAAGCCGCGTCCCGCAAGCTGCGGACGCGCCGCGCTCGCGGAGGGCGGCAGCGCGTCGCCCTGCACGTCCGAAAAGCCGATGCCGCCGCGCTCGAAAAAGCCGCCGCCTTCCAGGATGCGCGTGACGCCGCCTCCGCGCAGATGCGCGCCGGGCTCGCGCGTCCAGGCATCGGTGGCGAAGGCGGTGCCGTCGAAGGCGCCGAGGGCATCGGCGATGCGCGTCTGCAGGCCCGTCAGATAATCGCGGACGGCCCCGATATCGTGGGCTGCGTCGTGTTCTTTACGTTGTTCCGCGCTGCGGTTCGGTTCACTCATCGATGCTGCGTGCGCCCTGCGGGCGGCCATGAATGGGCGGGGGTAAACCCTTCGCCTCAAAACTCTCAAAAGCACGCTGCCGGACACGAGGTCCGGCAGCGCGTTGATTCGTGCGGCAAAAGCCGCGCGGTTACGTGTCAGTGCTTGTCGCCGGGCTTGTCCGCCGACTGCTTGCGGTTCACCGCCCGATAACCGATATCCCGGCGGTACTGCATGCCGTCGAACGAGATCTGGTTGACTGTATCGTAGACCACGGATTGCGCGCCGCGCACGGAATCCGCCAGACCGACGACGCACAGCACGCGTCCGCCCGAGGTCGTGAGCTTGCCGTCAGTGAGCGTCGTGCCGGCATGGAAAGTGACGGAACTGTCGGTTTCCGCCGGAATCCCGCTGATACGGTCGCCCTTGCGCGGCGTCTCCGGATAGTTGTGCGCCGCGAGGACGACGCCGAGCGCCGTGCGGCGGTCCCAGTCGAGATCGACGCTGTCGAGCTTGCCGTCGATGGCCATTTCCACGACCTTCGAGAAGTCACCCTTCAGGCGCGCCATGATCGGCTGCGTCTCCGGATCGCCCATGCGGCAATTGAATTCGAGCGTTTTCGGATTGCCGTTCGCGTCGATCATGAGACCGGCGTACAGGAAGCCCGTGAAGCGGATGCCTTCGTTTTCCATGCCGCGCACCGTCGGCTGGATGATTTCGCGCATCACCCGCGCGTGCAACTGCGGCGTGACGACCGGCGCGGGCGAGTACGCACCCATGCCGCCCGTGTTCGGGCCCTTGTCGCCGTCGAGCAGGCGCTTGTGGTCCTGACTGGACGCGAGCGCGAGCACGTGCTTGCCGTCCACCATTACGATGAAGCTCGCTTCCTCGCCCGTGAGAAACTCCTCGATTACGACGCGTGCGCCCGCATCGCCGAGCTTGTTGTCGGCGAGCATCGAATCGACGGCGGCGTGCGCTTCTTCCGGCGTCATCGCCACGACGACGCCCTTGCCGGCGGCCAGTCCGTCCGCCTTGACGACGATCGGCGCGCCCTTCGCGTCTATGTACGCGTGCGCGGCGGCGGCGTCGGAGAAGGTTTCGTATTCGGCCGTCGGGATGTTGTGGCGCTTCATGAACGCCTTGGCGAAGTCCTTCGAGCTTTCGAGCTGCGCGGCTTCCTTGCTCGGTCCGAAGATTTTCAGGCCGCGCGAACGGAACACATTGACGATGCCCGCGGCAAGCGGCTGCTCCGGCCCGACGAGCGTGAATGCGACATGCTCTTTCTCGACGAAATCGGCGAGTTCCGCCGGGTCCGTGATGTCGACGTTGCGCAGACGCTCGTCCTGCGCGGTGCCGCCGTTGCCCGGCGCGACATAGACGATCTGCACGCGCGGCGATTGCGCGAGCTTCCAGGCCAGCGCATGTTCGCGGCCGCCGGAACCGACGACGAGTAACTTCATTTGAATCCCCGAAATCCTGACAAAAAGCGGCTTGAGAAAAAGCGGCGGGCGCATGGCCCCTGGCTTGCGCGCATGACGACCGTCAAAGCGTCGCGAAGGCGGCTCGCGCTGACATCGGCTGCGTCACGCGCCTTCCAGTGGCGATGCCGCGCCGCAAAGATCACGCGGCGCTGCTCCGGCATGCGAGCCGAAGCGAAAGATGTTCCATGCGAGGGCGGGGCGCTTTCGTTTGCGCCACGCCCCGTGCGATACGAAGTTCAGTCTTCGTTGATCGCCGCGTTTGTATAGACTTCCTGCACGTCGTCGAGATTTTCGAGCGCGTCGAGCAGTTTTTGCATCTTCACTGCGTCGTCGCCGCTGAATTCGACTTCCGTCTGCGGTTTCATTGTCACTTCGGCGAGTTCTGCCTTGAAGCCCGCGGCTTCGAGCGCGTCTTTCACCTTCTGAAAGTCGTTCGGCGGGCAGATCACCTCGATGCTGCCGTCCTCATTCGTTACCACGTCGTCCGCGCCGGCTTCGAGCGCTGCATCCATCAGCTTGTCTTCCGGCGTGCCGGGTGCGAAAAGGAACTGGCCGACGTGATCGAACATGAACGACACGGAGCCGTCCGTGCCCATGTTGCCGCCGAACTTCGAAAATGCGTGGCGCACTTCCGCGACGGTGCGCGTGCGGTTGTCCGTCATCGTGTCGACGATGATCGCCGCGCCGCCGATGCCGTAGCCTTCGTAACGGATTTCTTCGTAGTTCGCGCCATCGACGCCGCCTACGCCGCGCTGGATCGCGCGGTTGATGTTGTCCTTCGGCATGTTGGCGTCGTAGGCCTTGTCGACGGCGAGACGCAGGCGCGGGTTCGAATCGACCTCGCCGCTGCCCATGCGCGCCGCGACCTGGATTTCCTTGATGAGGCGCGTCCAGACCTTGCCCTTCTTCGCGTCGGCCGCGGCTTTCTTATGCTTGATGTTGGCCCATTTCGAATGACCCGCCATTACCTTTCTCCATCGCGCGCGGGCGTCTAGCCGTGCGCCTAGTGTGCTCTCGTGCTTTGTGATGCCGAATGTGTCTGTCCGCGCCGCGCTTGGGCGCCGGTCGCGAGTCCGCTCGCGGATCGCCGAATCCGGCGGAGCCCGGATAGGATCAGACCGAAATTTTAGCATGGCGGCGCCCGCTCTCAGAACCGCTGCGCGCGGACAGACACACGAAAAGTGATGCAAACGACGTGAAATTCCGGCGAATCGCGGCGAAAACTCGAAAAGGCGGCAGTAAACGCAAACCGCCGCGCGGACGGCGCGGCGGGATGAACAGGAATCGCGAAAATGTTGCGGGCGCTCAGTTCTTCGTGCCGAACAGGCGGTCTCCCGCGTCGCCGAGCCCCGGGACGATATACGCATGCTCGTTCAGATGCGAATCGAGGGACGCAACGTAGAGCTTTACTTCCGGATGCGCGTCCTGGAATACCTTGACGCCTTCCGGCGCCGCCACCAGCGCGACGAACACGATGTTCTCGCTCTGCACCTTGCGGCGCTTCATCACGTCGACGGCGTGCACCGCCGAGTAGCCGGTCGCGACCATCGGATCGCAGAGAATAAAGACGCGCTCCTCGAGATCGGGCGGGAGCCGCACGAGATACTCGACCGGGCGATGATCCTCGGCCCGATACACGCCGATATGCCCGACGCGCGCCGACGGCACCAGATCCAGCAGACCGTCCGACATGCCGATCCCCGCGCGCAGCACCGGCACGATCGCGAGCTTCTTGCCGGCGATCACCGGCGCGTCGATCTCGACGAGCGGCGTTTCCACGCGCTTGGTCGTGAGCGGCAGGTTGCGCGTGATTTCGTAGCCCATCAGCAGCGTGATTTCCCGCAGCAGCTCGCGGAACGTGCGCGTCGACGTGTCCTTGTCGCGCATGTGAGTGAGCTTGTGCTGGATCAACGGGTGATCGAGGATGAAGAGATTGGGGAAGCGGCTGTCTTGTTTCATGGGTCTCGCGCGCGCTGCGCGTCCTGCTCGTGTGATGTTCTGCCTTCGACGCTCGGGGAGCGGACAGTGGCGACAGTTTACCCAAAAGGCCGCCCGCACCTAAGAAGAATCGCGTGGTGCCGAGGGACCGCCGACGTTGCCGCCCCGATTCTTCTAGAATGCGCGAGAGACATGGCACCCTCGCATGCGCCGCGACGCGCGTGCGAGGCAACTCTACAACGAAGACGGAGGATGGACGATGGACATGGGAATCGCGGGCCGCACCGCGCTGGTGTGCGCGGCGAGCAAGGGCCTCGGACGAGGCTGTGCCGAGGCGCTCGCCGCCGAGGGCGTGAATCTGGTCATCACCGCGCGCACGGCGCAAACGCTGGAAGCGACGGCCGCGCACATCCGCGCGCAGTACGGCGTCACCGTGACGACGGTCGCGGGCGACATCACGACGCCCGAAGGCCACGCCGCCGCGCTCGCCGCGTGCCCCGCGCCGGACATTCTGGTCAACAACGCGGGCGGCCCGCCGCCGGGCGACTTCCGCACCTTCACGCACGACATGTGGATCAAGGCGCTGGAAGGCAACATGCTGACGCCGATCGAGCTGATCAAGGCGACCATCGACGGCATGATCGAGCGCGGCTTCGGTCGCATCGTGAATATCACGAGTTCGTCGGTGAAGGCGCCGATCGACGTGCTCGGCCTGTCCAACGGCGCGCGTTCCGGGCTCACGGGCTTCGTCGCGGGCGTTGCACGCAAGGTCGCATCGACCGGCGTCACGATCAACAATCTGTTGCCCGGCACCTTCGACACCGACCGCATCGCCGTGACGATGGAAGCGCAGGCGAAGGCGCAGAACATCCCGATCGAGGAGATGCGCGCGCGTCGAGCGCAGAGTCTGCCTGCGGGACGCTTCGGCACGTCGGAAGAATTCGGCAAGGCGTGCGCGTTTCTATGCAGCGTGCACGCGGGCTACATCACCGGTCAGAACCTGCTGATCGACGGCGGCGCTTACCCCGGCACGTACTGATCGAGGATCACGCATATGACCACACGCGTCGCGCTGATCGCGCACGACATGAAGAAGGACGACATCGTCACGCTCGCGGGCGAGTTCGTCGACACGCTTGCGCAATGCGATCTCGTTGCGACGGGCACGACTGGCGGACGCATCGCGGCGGCGCACGGGCTGGAGGTCGAGCGCAAGCTCTCCGGCCCCCACGGCGGCGACCTGCAGATCGGGGCGGAACTGGCCGAGGGCCGCGTCGACCTCGTGATTTTCCTGCGCGATCCGATGACACCGCAGCCGCACGAGCCGGACATCAACGCGCTCGTGCGCGCCTGTGACGTGCACAACGTGCCGTGCGCGACCAACATCGCGACGGCGCGCATGATTCTCGACGACTTGCGCCAGCGCTTTGCGCGGGCTTGACGAACCGATGGAGAACAAGCGATGACCAAGGCAATCCGATTCGACAAGGCAGGCGGCCCGGAAGTCATGAAATGGGTCGACGTGGACGTGGGCGCGCCGGGCAAGGGCGAGATCCGCGTGAAGCATCATGCGGTGGGCCTGAATTTCATCGACGTGTACTTCCGCACCGGTCTTTATCCGATGCCGCTGCCCGGCGGCCTCGGCATGGAGGCCGCCGGCGAGGTGACGGCGGTGGGCGAGGGCGTCACGCAATTCAAGCCGGGCGATCGCGTGGCGTACGCGTCGCGTCCGCCGGGCGCGTATGCGCAAGAGCGCGTGATGTCGGCGGATTACGTCGTCAGGCTGCCCGATTCGATCAGTTATGAGGACGCCGCGTCGATCATGCTGCAAGGCCTGACCGCGCAATATCTTCTGCGGCGGACGTATCGCGTGAAGGCCGGCGATACCGTGCTGATCCACGCGGCGGCGGGCGGCGTCGGCATGCTTGCGTGCCAGTGGGCGAAGGCGCTGGGCGCGACGGTTATCGGCACTGTCGGTTCCGACGAGAAAGCCGAGCTCGCGAAGGCGCACGGCTGCGATTACCCGATCGTCTACACGCGCGAGAACTTCACGCAGCGCGTGCGCGAGATCACCAACGGCGCGGGCGTGCCGGTGGTCTACGATTCGATCGGCAAGGACACGTACATCGCGTCGCTCGATTGCCTCGCGCCGCTCGGCCTTTTCGTGAGCTTCGGCAATTCGTCGGGGCCGCTGCCGCCGATCGATTCGTCGGAGCTCGCAGGACGCGGCTCGCTCTACTTCACGCGGCCGACGCTCTTCAGCTACATCGCCAAACGCAGCGATCTCGATGCGATGGCGGCGGAGTTGTTCGACGTCGTCTCCTCGGGCAAGGTGAAGACGAACGTGCGCCAGCGTTATCCCTTGTCCGATGCGGCTCGCGCACATGAAGAGCTCGAAGCGCGCAAGACGACCGGCTCGACGATCCTTCTGCCCTGACGTGAAGCGCGAGGGCGGTTCGTCACCATCAACACCAATAGAACCATGAGCGAGCCGTCCTTCACCGTCGTCCTGATCGAGGACGAAAAGCAGATTCGCCGCTTCGTGCGCGTGTCGCTCGAAGCGCAGGGCATGACGGTCCATGAGGCGGAAACGGGGCAGAAGGGCCTCGTCGAAGCCGCGACGCGCAAGCCCGATCTCGTGATCGTCGATCTCGGTTTGCCCGATACCGATGGCATCGACGTGATCCGCGAGTTGCGCGGCTGGACGGGGTTGCCGATCATCGTGCTGTCGGCGCGCACGCAGGAAGAAGAGAAAGTGGCCGCGCTCGATGCCGGCGCCGACGACTACCTCACGAAGCCCTTCGGCGTCTCCGAACTGATGGCGCGGATTCGCGCGCATTTGCGGCGGCGTAATCAGGCGCAGGCGAGCGAGACGCCGGTGGTCGCGTTCGGCGACGTGAGCGTCGATCTGGCGCTGCGCCGCGTCGTGAAGAACGGCGAGAACGTGCATCTGACGCCGATCGAATATCGCCTGCTATCGACGCTCGTGCGGCACGCGGGGCGCGTGTTGACGCATCGGCAATTGCTGGTGGAAGTGTGGGGGCCGTCGCATGTCGAAAGCCCGCATTACTTGCGCATCTACATGGCGCATCTGCGCCAGAAGCTCGAGCGCGATCCGGCGCAGCCCGAGCATATCGTGACGGAAACGGGCGTCGGCTACAGGCTCGTCGGCGCGGCGTGACGGAAGGTGTGCGCGGATTCGAGCCGGAGCGAATCCAGCACGATGTCGATCGGCTCGTCGCCGCCGACGAACGCGATCATCCGGTTGTTGATGCCGGATGTCACGCATTGCAGCGCGACGCGCGCGACGTCGGCGCGCGACACCTCGGGCTTGTGCTTCGTGAGTTCGCCGGCAAGCGCGATCGCGCCGTGCGCCGGTTCATCCGATAGCGGCCCGGGCCGAAGAATCGCGTAAGGCACGCCGCGGTGCGCGACGTATTGGTCGGCTTCGCGCTTCATCCGCGAATAGTGGCGCAGCGCAAATCCGCTGCGCTCGGGATAAAACGCCGACAGCGCGCTAATGACGACGATCTGCTGCACGCGCCGGCGCTTTGCGTAGTCGGCGGCGTGCATGACGGCGTCGCGGTCGATCGCGCGTTGCTCGTGCACGCTTTCCGTTTCCGCCGATCCGGCCGCGTAGATCACGTGCGTGATGTCGTCGAAGGCGTGGGAGAAGTCGTTGGTGAGATCGCCGAGGACGATTTCGGCGCCCATCGCCGCGAACTCGCTCCTGTGGGCGGATTTGCGCAGCATGGCGCGAAACGGTATGGCTTCGTCATGCAGCCGCTGCGCGATCAGTCGGCCCGTGCGACCGTGTGCGCCGATCAGCAAAACCTTTAGCGGTTTCATGCGGGACGCTCCTTCGCTGTGGTCGCAGTGAGCCTTTACCCGACAAAGTAGGCGATTTTTGCGTGGCGCGCTGTGGGATGCATTTGCGTTTGCAGCATTTTCGGCTGGCGTGGGCGGGGTACGAACGGCCGGGGCGAAAGCCAAGAACGCCATTCACTCCATTCACTCCGCCGCGCTCGCCGGCCGTGCACGCCGCTGTCGCCGCGCACGCCGCTCCTCCCCACGAATGCGGAATCGGTCCATATAGAGATACACGACCGGTGTCGTATAGAGCGTGAGCATCTGGCTCACGATCAACCCGCCGACGATCGCAATACCGAGCGGCGCGCGCATCTCCGAGCCTTCGCCGGTGCCGAACGCGAGCGGCAGCGCGCCGAGCAGGGCGGCCGCGGTCGTCATCATGATCGGGCGGAACCGCAACAGACACGCTTCGCGAATCGCGTCCTGCGGCGTCTGCGCGCCGTGCCGCGTCGCCTCGATCGCGAAATCGACCATCATGATCGCGTTCTTCTTCACGATGCCGATAAGCAATATCACCGCGATCAACGCGATGATGCTGAACTCCGTCTTGAACAAAAGCAGCGCGAGCAGCGCGCCAATGCCCGCGGACGGCAGCGTCGAAAGAATCGTGATCGGATGGATGTAGCTTTCGTACAGGATGCCGAGCACGATATACACCGCCGCCAGCGCCGCGAGAATCAGGAGCGGCTGGTCGTTGAGCGATTGCTGAAACGCCTGCGCCGTGCCCTGAAAGCTGCCGTGGATGGTCTGCGGCACGCCGATCTCGGCCATGGTTTCGTAGATGGCCGCGGTCGCGTCGGACAGGGATTTGCCCGGCGGCAGGTTGAACGAAATCGTCGAGGCGACGAACTGGCTCTGGTGATTCACCGAAAGCGGCGTATTGCCCGGCCCGAACTTCGCGATGGCCGAAAGCGGGACCATGGTTTCCTTCGACGTCGATACCGCCGCGCCCGACGACGAACCGTTCTTGCCCGTCGCCGCGATCGCGTTGGTGGCGGAGTTCTTCACCGCGGCAAGCGCGAGGGCGGCCGTGGTGTCGCTCGTGCTCGTCGATGACCCGCCCGCGCCGGTCGATCCGGTCGCAGAAGTGGACGCGGTCGACGTCGCCCCGGACGTCGTGGTCGATTGTGTCGATGCCGAGCCGCTCGCCGTGCCGCCCGACGTGCTGATGTAGATCTGCTTGAGCGTCTCCGGGTTCTGCCAGTATTTCGGCGCGAGTTCCATCACCACGTGATACTGCGACAGCGGGTTGTAGATGGTCGAGACCTGGCGCTGGCCGAACGCGTCGTAGAGTGTGTTGTCGATCTGCGCGGGCTTGATGCCGAGGCGCGCGGCGGTCGAGCGGTCGAACGTGACCATCGCTTCGAGGCCGCCTTGTTGCTGGTCGGAATTGACGTCGGTGAGCTCGGGCCGCTTTTGCAGCGCGTCGGTAAGCAGCGGCCCCCATTTGTAGAGATCGGATGTCGTGTCGGACAACAGCGTGAACTGATATTGCGCATTCGACTGCCGTCCGCCCACACGGATGTCCTGCACCGCCTGCAGGAATGTGCGCGCGCCCGCGACGTCCGCGAGCGGACGTCGCAACCGGTTGATCACCTGATCGGCGGACACCTTGCGCTCGCTCTTGGGTTTAAGCGAAATGAACATGAAGCCCGAATTGGTCGAACGGCCGCCGGTGAAGCCCGCGACGCTATCCACGGCCGGATCCGCCTCGACGATCTTCATCATCTCCGCGAACTTGATCTTCATTGCCTGGAACGACGTGCTCTGGTCCGCCTGAATGCCGCCGATGATGCGCCCCGTGTCCTGCTGCGGGAAAAATCCCTTCGGCACGATGACGTACAGATAGATGTTCAGCCCGATGGTCGCGAGCAGAATCAGCAGAATCGTGCGCGGATGCGCGAGCGCCCAGCCCAGCGTGCGCGCGTAGGCGCGCTGCATGCGGTCGAACTGGCGCTCGAGCCAGCGTGCGACGCGGCCCTCTTCCTTGCGGTCGTGCGGTTCCTGGAGGAGGCGCGAGCACATCATCGGCGTGACGGTCAGCGACACGACGAGCGACACCGCGATCGCGAGCGAGAGCGTCAGCGCGAACTCGCGGAACAGCCGCCCGACGATGCCGCCCATCAGCAGAATAGGCAGGAACACCGCGACGAGCGACACGCTGATCGACAGCACCGTGAAGCCGACTTCTCGCGCGCCCAAAATCGCGGCCTGCATGCGCGGCACGCCTTTCTCCACATGCCGCGTGATGTTCTCGAGCACGACGATGGCGTCGTCGACGACGAAGCCCGTCGCGATGGTCAGCGCCATCAGCGACAGGTTGTCGAGCGAAAAGCCGAGCAGATACATCGCGGCGAAGGTGCCGATGATCGAAATCGGCACGGCGACGCTCGGTATCAGTGTCGCGCGCCAGTTGCGCAGAAACAGGAATACGACCATCACGACCAGCGCCACCGCGATCACGAGCGTCAGCTCGGTATCGTGCAGCGACGAGCGGATCGTCACGGAGCGGTCGGCGGTCGGCGTGATCTGCACGTCGGCGGGCAGCGCCGCCTGAAGTTGCGGCAGCATCGACTTCACCCGGTCGATGGTCTCGATGATGTTCGCGCCCGGCTGGCGATACAGAATGACGAGCACCGCGCGCTTGTTGTTGATGAGGCCGAGGTTGCGCAGGTCTTCGACCGAATCGACCACTTCACCCACATCCGAGAGCTTCACCGCCGAGCCGTTGCGGTACGCGACGACGAGATCCCTGTATTGCGAAGCCTTGCTCGCCTGATCGTTGGTGTAGAGCTGAACGCGGTTGCCCTTGAACTCGATCGCGCCCTTCGGACTGTTCGCGTTCGCCGATGCGAGCGCGGCGCGCACGTCCTCCAGCCCGATGCCGTAGTGAAAGAGGGCGCCCGGCTCCAGCTCGACGCGCACCGCCGGATTCGCCGAGCCGCTCACGTCGACTTCGCCGACGCCCGGCACGGTCGAAAGCGTCTGCTGCAGCACGGTCGCGGCGGAATCGTAAAGCGAGCCCGCCGTGCGCGTGGGCGACGAGAGCGCGAGCACCAGAATCGGTGCGTCGGCGGGGTTGACCTTGTGATACGTCGGGTTCTGGCGCAGCGAGGTCGGCAGATCGGCGCGCGCGGCGTTGATCGCGGCCTGCACGTCGCGCGCGGCGCCGTCGATATCGCGATTGAGGCCGAATTGCAGCGTGATGCGCGTCGAGCCCACCGAACTCATCGACGTCATCTCGCTCACGTCGGCGATGGTGCCGAGATGCCGCTCCAGCGGGCTCGCCACGCTTGTCGCGACCGTCTCCGGGCTCGCGCCGGGCAGCGTCGCCTGCACGGAGATCGTCGGAAAATCGACCTGCGGCAGCGGCGCCACGGGCAGCCGCACGAACGCGAACATGCCCGCGAGCGCGATGCCGATCGCGAGGAGCGTCGTCGCGACCGGCCGGGCGATGAAGATGCGCGACAGATTCATGGCTCAGCGTCCCTCACTGGCCGGCGCCGGCGGCGCGCCTCGATGAAACCGCGCGCGCAGCTTGCGGGCGAGCGAATCGAAGCCGAGATAGATCACCGGCGTCGTAAAAAGCGTGAGCAATTGCGACACGATGAGACCGCCGACGATCGCAATGCCCAGCGGATGCCGCAGCTCCGAACCCGCGCCCCAGCCGAGCATCAGTGGCAGCGCGCCGAGCAACGCGGCCATCGTCGTCATGAGAATCGGGCGAAAGCGCAACAGCGACGCCTGGAAAATCGCCTCGCGCGGCGACTTGCCTTGATCGCGTTCGGCTTCGAGTGCGAAGTCGATCATCATGATCGCGTTCTTCTTCACGATGCCGATCAACAGCACGATGCCGATGATGCCGATGATGTCGAGATCGTGCCCGGTGATCATCAGCGAGAGCAGCGCGCCGACGCCCGCGGACGGCAGCGTCGAGAGAATGGTGATCGGGTGGATGAAACTCTCGTACAGCACGCCGAGCACGATGTACATCGTCACGATGGCCGCGAGAATCAGGAACAGTTCGTTCGACAGCGACGCCTGAAACGCGAGCGCCGCGCCCTGGAAGCGGATCTGGAACGATGCGGGCAGGCCGATCTCCTCTTTCGCCTGCTCGATCGCCTTCACCGCTTCGCCGAGCGACGCGCCCTTGGCGAGATTGAAGGAGACGGTCGTCGCCGGGAACTGGCCGAGGTGCGTGACGAGCAAGGGCGCCGCGCGCTCGTGGAACTTCGCGATGGCCGACAGCGGCACCTGTCCGTTGCTCGCGGTGGAGGAGGGCAGATAGATGCCGTTGAGCGTGTCGCTGTAGTGCGCGTCGCTCGGTTCGGCTTCGAGAATCACGCGGTACTGGTTCGACTGCGTGAAGATCGTCGAGATGATGCGCTGGCCGAACGCGTCGTAGAGCGCGTTGTCGACGGTCGCCGGCGTAATGCCGAAGCGCGCGGCGGTCGCGCGGTCGATCTCGATGTACACCGACTGGCCGTTCTGCTGCAGGTCGGTGGCGACATCGGTGAGGATCGACGTGTGCTGCAGGCGCTCGACGAGCTTCGGCACCCATTCGGCGAATTCGGACGGATTCGGGTCCGTCAGCATGAACTGGTACTGCGTCGGGCTGACGGTCGAATCGATCGTCAGATCCTGCACCGGCTGCATGTAGAGCTTGATGCCGGGAATGTCCGCGACTTCGCTCTGGATTGTGCGGATGATGTCGCTCGACGTATTGCTGCGGTCGTCGCGCGGCTTCAGGTTGATGAGCATGCGCCCGCTGTTGAGCGTGATGTTCGTGCCATCGACGCCGACGAACGAAGTCAGGCTTTCCACGTCCGCGTTCTGCAGGATTTTCTGCGCGAGCGCCTGCTGCTGCTCCGCGACGGCCTGATACGACGCCGCCTGCGGCGCCTGGGTGATCGCCTGGATCACGCCGGTGTCCTGCGTGGGGAAGAAGCCCTTCGGGATGTACACGTACAGCACCGCGGTGCAGATGAGCGTGAGCACGAAAACGAGCAGTGTCGCGCGTTGACGCTCGAGCACCCAGTTCAGCGCGACCGCATATCGCCCGATGACGTAGTCGATGAACTGGTGTGCGCGCGCTTCGAAGCGCTTGCTTTCTTTCGGCGGCGTGTGGCGCAGGAGCTTGGCGCACATCATCGGCACGAGCGTGAGCGAGACGATCGCCGAAATGACGATGGTCACCGCGAGTGTGATTGCGAATTCGTGGAAGAGGCGGCCGACCACGTCGCCCATGAAGAGCAGCGGAATCAGCACGGCGATGAGCGAAACCGTCAGCGAGATGATGGTGAAGCCGATCTGCTTCGACCCCTTCAACGCGGCTTCGAGCGGCGATTCGCCTTCCTCCACGTAGCGCGCGATGTTCTCGATCATCACGATGGCGTCGTCGACGACGAAGCCAGTCGCGATGGTCAGCGCCATCAGCGAGAGGTTGTCGAGCGAGAAGCCGCACAGATACATGATTGCAAGCGTGCCGACAAGCGAGAGCGGCACGGACAAGCTGGGGATGATGGTCGCGTAGACGTTCGCGAGGAAGAGATAGATCACCAGCACGACGAGCACGACGGAAAGCGCGAGCTCGAACTGCACGTCGCGAACCGATGCGCGGATGGTCGTGGTGCGGTCCGTGACGACGCGCACGTCGAGCGCCGCCGGCAGCGCTTGTTGCAACTGCGGCAGAATTTTCTTGATACCGTCGACGACCGCGATCACATTCGCGCCCGGCTGGCGCTGCACGTTCAGGATGATCGCGGGTGTCGCGTCGACCCACGCGCCGAGCTTCGTGTTCTCCGGTCCCTGGACGATGCTCGCGACGTCCGTCAGCATGACCGGGCGGCCGTTGCGATAGGCGACCACCGCGCTCTTGTAGGCGTCGGCGTCGGTGAGCTGGTCGTTCGCGTTGATCGTGTAGGCGCGCGTGGGGCCGTCGAAGTTGCCCTTCGGCGTGTTGACGTTGAGGTTCGAAATCGTCGTGCGCAGATCGTCGATGTTGAGGCCGTAGGAGGCGAGCGCGCGCGTGTTCGCCCGGATGCGCACGGCCGGACGATTGCCCCCGCTCACCGACACGAGGCCCACGCCCGCGACCTGCGAGATCTTTTGCGCGAGACGCGTGTCGGCGAGATCCTGCACCTGCGTGAGCGGCAGTGTCTTCGAGCTCACCGCGAGCGTCATGATCGGCGCGTCGGCGGGGTTCACCTTCGCGTAGATCGGCGGCGCGGGCAGATCGGACGGCAGCAGGTTGCCCGCCGCGTTGATGGCCGCCTGCACTTCCTGCTCGGCGATATCGAGCGGCAGGTCGAGGCTGAATTGCAGCGTGATGACCGATGCGCCCGCGGAGCTCTGCGACGACATCTGGTTCAGGCTCGCCATCTGCCCGAACTGCTTTTCGAGCGGCGCGGTGACACTCGATGTCATCACATCCGGCGACGCGCCCGGATAGAAGGTCTGGACCTGGATCGTCGGATAGTCGACGGCGGGCAGCGCCGAGAGCGGCAGGAAGCGCAGCGCGACGAGGCCGACCAGCATGATCGCCGCCATCAGGAGCGCCGTGCCGACCGGACGCAGGATAAAAATGCGAGATGGGTTCATGCCGGATTCGTTACGTAATGCTTGCGGTTACTGCTGCTGCGACTGCTGACGTCGATGCCCGCCGTGCCGCGCCCCCGATGCCGCCGAAGCCGGCGCCGCCGCCGATGCGCCGGAAGCACCCGATGCCGCCTGCGCCTTTTCAGCCGGAATCGTGATCTTCGCGCCTTCCTTCAGGCGGTCGGAGCCGTCGATCACCACGCGCTCGCCCACTTGCAGCCCGGACTTGATGCTGGTGCGCTCGCCGTCGACCGGGCCCGCCTTCACGTTGCGCACCGTGACGGTGTTATCCGGCTTCACGACATAGACGAACGAGCCGGACGAGCCGTTCAGCACCGCCGAAGTGGGCACGATGGTCGCGTTCTTGATGACATCGACGAGCAGCTTCGTGTTCACGAACTGATTCGGGAAGAGCATGCTTTCCTTGTTGTCGAAGGTGGCGCGCAGCTTCACGGTGCCGGTGGTCGTGTCGATCTGGTTGTCGACGGTTTCGAGGTAGCCCGCTTCGAGCGGCGTCGTGTTCGAGCGGTCGTATGCGGTCACCGACATCTTCGTGCCCGCGTGCAGCGGCTTGAGAATCGCGGCGAGGTTGTCCTCGGAGGTCGTGAAAATCACGCTGATCGGCTGCAACTGCGTGATGACGACGACGCCGTTGGTGTCGCCCGTCGTCACGTAGTTGCCCGGATCGACCTGGCGCAGACCCACGCGCCCCGACACCGGCGCGGTGATGCGCGCGTAAGTCAGATCGAGCTTGTAGGTATCGACGTTGGCCTGATCGGACTTCACCGCGCCTTCGTACTGCTTCACGAGCGACGCCTGCGTGTCGACCTGTTGCTTCGCGATGGAGTCCTGCGAAAGCAGCGTCTGGTAGCGCTGCAAGTCGAGACGCGCGGTCTGCAGCAACGCCTGGTCTTTCGCGAGCGCGCCTTGCGCGTTGCGCAGCGAGATTTCGTAGGGACGCGGATCGATCTGCGCGAGCACGTCGCCTTTCCTGACCATCTGGCCTTCCTTGAACGCGACGTCGACCAGCGTGCCGTTCAACTGCGTCTTGACCGTGACGTTTGCAAGCGGCGTGACGGTGCCAAGCGAATTGATGACGACGGGCATTTCGCCTTGCGTGACGGTCGCCACATGCACCGGCTGCGGCTGGTTTGCTGCTTGCGCGCCGCGCCGTCCGCCTTGACGCGCGTCCTGCGAGGCGCCCGTGCCGCCGCCGCTGCCGCGATTCCACGGATGCCACCACGCGAGCGCGCCGGCGACGACCAGGAGCGCGACGATGAGCGGAACCATCCGGCGCCGCCGTCGTGCGGGTTCGATGACGGCGGGCGTTGGAGGCGTCGGGCGCGGCTGCGCGGGAGGATTCTTTTGGTCGTCCATCGGTTCGGTGGCTGGGTCTTTCAAATCTGTACGGAGCGCGGACGGGCGGCGATCACGGTTCGGTCGCGCAAAGCGATGCGCCGCGCGCATGAACCGTGACTCAAGCGGGGACCGTGAAAATGGCGGGGCCGTCGAAAGCGTCTGGAAAGCCTGCCTGTCAATTCAGGCGGGGAGCCCGGCGCGGCCCGGGTGCGCGCGAAGCATGATGCTACGTCCCGCACCGGGGGCCGTCTACCGGCCATTCTTTCTGTTGATTACGACTGTTACATGCGCGCTGACGCGAGCTTTCGACGGGCTTCGTCGCGCGCCGCGCAGAGGCGTGGTCGCTTAGTCTAACCGGCGGCGTGTGCGCCGTTGGTCGCGCGCGTGCCGCCGATCTCGCGCGTGATCTGCTCGACGCAATCGAGCAGCGCCGGCGCGACTTCTTCGATCAGTACGTCGTGCGGGCACTGATGCGCGGCGCCGCCGCAGTTGACCGAATACCGTTCGCCGGACGGTCCCACGAAGCCCGCTGCGACCGCGTTCAGCCCCTGATGCCATTCCCCGACGGAGAGGGCGAAGCCGAGGCGCAAGGCATCGTCGAGGCCGTGCTGCAAGCCACCCGCGATGGCCGGCCAGTCGTCGCCCGATGCGGTCTGCAAACTGCCGATGAGCGCGCGCCGGTCCGGTTCCGACAGCACCGCAAGGTATGCGCGGCCGACCGCCGTGCGGCTCAGATCCATCCTGCCACCGACTTCCAGTCGCGAGACGAGCACGGCGGAGCGAGGCCGGATGGCATCGATTACAACCATTTCCAGACGATCGCGCACGGCGAGGTGAACGGACAACCCGGTTTGATCCGCGAGCCGGATGAGGAACGGGCGCGCCCGTGCACGAATATCGAAGTTGCGTAAGAATCCGTTGCTCAGCTCGAGAACCGATGCGGTGAGCACGAAACGCTCACTATCGGGCAACCGGAGCAGCAGACCGGCACCGACGAGCGTCGCGGTGATACGCGAAACCGTCGGCTTGGGGATGCCGGTCCAGTCGGTCAGTTCGCGATTGCTCACAGGCGCGTCGGCGGCGGCGATCCGGCGCAACACATCGAGCCCGCGCGCGAGC
This sequence comes from Caballeronia sp. INML1, assembly GCF_023631085.1. Classification (NCBI taxonomy): domain Bacteria; kingdom Pseudomonadati; phylum Pseudomonadota; class Betaproteobacteria; order Burkholderiales; family Burkholderiaceae; genus Caballeronia; species Caballeronia sp. INML1. Next base: position 86,825 of record NZ_JALQDT010000010.1, read on the forward strand.
GCCGTCACTTCCTCGCCGTCTTTCTCACGGACGCGCTCTCTGGATGAGGACTGCTCATTGGGCATAGGCATTCGTTTTGTGAAACATTGTTTTATTTGATGGCGGGCGCAATTCTACCGGGCGACACGGCCAAACTTGCAAACGATGCAAGGCTTCACGATAAGCTGCATACACGATGAAACTTTTACGCCGACTGCCGTGCCTTGAACGAAACTTGGGCAGTTGCCCGAACGGCGAAATTTTGCTTGACTTAGGCAGCGATCCCGGAAAAAATGGAACCGAATTTCGAAACCGAAGGTGGCGTGCGCGTCGGCGCTTTCCGCTCAGGGCTCGAAAGACAGGCTCTCAGGTTCTAGCACGGCCCTCGGAATGGCTAGAACTTTTAAGGCGCTACGGCAACGTAGCGCCTTTTTTTTCGTCCGTGCGTTCGCTAAAACGCTTTGACGCAAATATACCCGAAGGGCAATAGAACTGAATCGATCGTGCGCAATCCTCTAGATCGGGATGCCGCGAGCGAAGGGGAATGCGAGGAGGGAAACCGGCGGCGTAGATCTTCGCCGGTCGACGGCAAACGCGGCGCATAGTGCGCCGCGTCGAGGGAATCAGTACATGTTGTTGAACACGCGCGGCTGCCTGAGGAGGCGCTTGCCGCGCACGATCCAGTAGACGCTCGCGCATACGAGCAGCAGGGCGACGGCCAGTACCACAAGCGGCGAAATACGTTCCGGCGCGGGCGGGTTCGTTGCGATGAACAATGCCGTGAGAAATGCCGCGCCTGCCTGATAGAACGATCGGCTGGCGAGATTGCGGCGCATGCGGGGCGTGGCGAAGCGGGAGACGGGCGCGCGAGTGAACGGCTCGAACAACATCAACCCTGCGACCAGGGCGACAGCGACATTCATGAGAAGCATGGTGCGAGACTTCGTGGAGGCTGGAACGTCGGCGAATATATGCCACTGAAGTAGGCACCAAAAGCAGAAGTCTCTTAAATATAGAGGGAAAATTCTATTTCCCGTTTGCTACTTCAGTTCCGCGTCGCGCTGGTTGCCGAAAGGCCAGCGCAATCTTCGCGCGCCAGCCAGGTTCCCCTGCGATGCAAGGTTTCAGAGTTCGATGCGTGTGCCGAGCAGCGCGAGAAATTGCCTGATCCACGCGGGATGAGCAGGCCATGCGGGCGCGGTGACGAAATTCGCATCGGTCACGGCGTCGTCCACTGCGATATCTGCGAAGGTCGCGCCGGCGAGCCGCACTTCGGGCGCGCAGGCCGGATAAGCGGAAATGCGTCGTCCCTCGATCACGCCTGCGGCCGCGAGCACCTGCGCGCCGTGGCAGACAGCGGCGATCGGCTTGTTCGACCGCGCGAAATGGCGCACCAGTTCAAGCACGCGATCATCGAGTCGCAAATACTCCGGCGCGCGCCCGCCTGCGATCGCGAGGGCGTCGTAACCGCCCGGATCGACATCGTCGAAGCTCGCGTTGAGCGTGAAGCGGTGGCCGGGCTTCTCCGTGTAAGTCTGATCGCCCTCGAAATCATGGATCGCCGTTTTCACGTAATCGCCGCGCTCTTTGCCGGGGCACACCGCATCGACCGTATGGCCGACGGCCTGCAGCGCCTGGAACGGGACCATCGTTTCATAGTCTTCGGCGAAATCGCCGGTGAGGAAAAGAATCTTCTTCGCAGCCATCGCTAGCCTCGTCAGTGAATGGGTTGTCGGATGCACCGTGCGGCGTGCAAGGCGCACAACGCGGACCAGTCTACTATTCAGTTGCGCGTCGCATGCGACACGGCGGAGCAGCATTCCGGAGAGACTGCGCCCCGGCAGCGTATGATGTGCGCGAGTTTTTTGAGATCACGAAACAGGCAGAAGGTAACACCATGCAAATGACTCCCATGAGCCGCATCGCCGTGGCGCTCGCGGCGCTCGGCGTGCTGGCGGCGTGCGAGAAACACGACGCCACCGCGGGGCAAGCCGCGGGCGCATTCAACAACCTCGCGAGCCAGACCAGCCAGAAGTTCGACCAGGCGGCGAGCTATGTCGGCCAGAAGGTCGATGCGGCCAGGCAGTCGGCGCAACAGAATGTCGATGGCGCCGGATCGATGCCCGATGTGTCGGCGAGCAGCGTCGCCGCGACGGCGCGATCGAACTTCGACAGCGCGGCGAGCGCCACGAATGCCGCCATCAACAATGCCGCGAGCGCGACGGGCGCCGGCCTGCAATCGGCGGGTCGCAAGCTGCAGGAATGGTCCGCGAACGGCGGCGCATCGAATCCGCAGGCGAGCGCGCAGGGCTCGGTCGCAAGCCCGGCCGCCGATGGCAGCGGCGCCCGCACCGAGATGGACAAATAGCGCGAGCCGATGCCGGCATCAGCGCTCATTCGTCTGAAAAAATCACGCGAATCGGCTTAACATTCCGTTACGTCCCCGTTGGGCGGTGTTCCTGTCACAGCCGCTAAACTGGCGGTCTTTCAGAATCGAGACCGTTATGAAGTCACGCAAGCTCGCGCCTGCACGCGCGGCGGCGTCTGTCGCGATCTCCTGGATGGCGGCGCGCGTGCGTTGCAGCGCCGCGCTCATGCACCATGCGTCGCGCGCTCTTTCGCTCGTCATGTCGTCGGTGCTTGCCGTGCTCGTCGCGTCGATCGCGTTCGCGGCGCCCGCCGCACAGGCGGCTCCCGCGCTCACGCTGCCCACTTTTCAGGAACTGATCACGCCGGCCGCGCCCGCGTCCGCGCCGGATGCCGCGTCTGCGCCCGCCATGTCCGATGCCGAGATGCTGCGCTCGCTCGACAACATCATCTCCACGCTCGACAGCGACAAGCAGCGCGCCGCGCTCGTCTCCCAGTTGAAGCACTTGCGCGATGCGAAGCGCGCTGCCGATGCCGCGGTTCCGGCGTCCGGCCCGGCCGCGGCTCCCGCGACGGCGGACGCCGCGGCAAGCAGCACGGCCGCCTCGGGCGCGACGCCGACGTCCGGCTCGACGGCCTCCTCGGTCGTGGCGACCATCGCGCAGAACGCGGGCCTGCTCGGAGCGATCGCGTCGGCGCTCACCAATATCGAAGCCGACGTGAAGCGCGGCAAGACGCCCTTCGCCTATTGGATCGGGCGCTTCAACGCGGCCGGCAACGAGCTTTTCACGATCGTCACGAGCCAGAGCCGCGAGCCGTTCGGCCGCACGCTCTTCAACTTCTTCGCGACGCTGGCGGGATGGGCCGCGTGCGCGATGACGCTGGTCTATCTGCAGCGGCGCGTGCAGGCGCGTTATGGCATCGGCGCCGGCCTGCACTCGAATCCGACGACGCGCGAGTTGCTGCTCTTCGCGCTGCGCCGTGTGGCGCCGTATCTCTTCGCGTTCTTCGCCGCGCTGACCTTCACGCACTACATGCCGCTTTCGCTCGGCCGCACGCTCGCGATGGTCACCGCGTACGCAATCGTCGCGGGCGCGGTGTTTTCCGCGATCTGCCTCATCATGTTCTCGCTGTTCGGCTCGGCGCACCGGCGCGTCGCGGTGAACCTGCTGATCCTTCGCGCGCGCCGGCTGCTCTTTCTGATCGGCACGCTCGGCGCGCTCGGCGACGCCGCCGCCAACTACGACGTCGCTCAGCAACTCGGCACCAATCTGGCCGGGCTCATCTCGACCTGCGCGAACATGGGCGCCGCGGGCCTCACCGCGTATTTCGCGCTCGCGTTCCAGCGCCCCGTCGCGCATCTGATCCGAAGCCGAAGCTACGAGCAGCGCAACACGCGCAAGGCCGCGACAGAAACCTTCGAAGTCGTCGCGTCGCTGTGGCAACTGCCGCTGCTGTTGCTCGCGTCGGCGTCGGTGGTGGCGACGCTGATGGGCATTGGCACGTCGGAGAATGTGTTGCAGATGGCGATCGCGACCGCGGGCCTGCTCGTCGTCGCGTTCTTTCTCTCCGCGATCATCGTGCGCATCACGCGGCCCAGGTCGCGCAAACCGCGCCGGCAATCGGCCTATGTGCGCAGGCTCGTCAAGTTCGTCGGCACGATGATCGTGGTCGGCGTGTGGCTCGTGTTCCTTGAACTCTCGTCGCGTTTCTGGGGCTTCTCGCTCGCCCACATGGCCGAGGAGAGCGTTGCCGCGCGCGGCATCACGCACGCGGTCGCGATGATCGTGCTGACGTTCTTCGTCGTATGGCTGATCTGGATTCTCATCGACACCGGCATTCAGGAGGCGCTCAGGCCGGACGCGGCACGGCGCGGCGGGCGCGGTCCGAGCATGCGCGCCCGCACGATGCTGCCGCTCGTGCGCAACGTCGTGTTCGTGTTCCTGCTGACGGTCGCGGCGATCGTCACGGCCGCCAACCTCGGCCTGAACGTGACGCCGCTGCTCGCGGGCGCGGGCGTGATCGGTCTTGCGGTCGGTTTCGGCGCGCAGTCGCTCGTCGCGGATCTGATCACGGGGCTTTTCATCATCATCGAGGACACGATTTCGGTTGGCGATTCGATCGAGGTCGAGGGCGGCCACGCGGGCATCGTCGAAAGCCTGACGATTCGCACCGTGCGCCTGCGCGACGGTCAGGGCGCGATCCACGCGATCCCGTTCTCGCAGATCAAGACGGTCAAGAATCTGTCGCGCGATTTCGCATATGCGGTGTTCGAGGTGCGCGTGCCGTTTACCGCCGACGTCGAGGAAGTGACGCAAATGATTCGCGAAGTCGGCGCCGATCTGATGGCCGATTTCCGCTATCGGCTCGAGATGCTGGGACCGGTCGAGGTGTGGGGGCTGGACCGCTTCGATCCCAACTGGATGGTCGTGAAGGGGCAGATCAAGACGCGGCCGCTGCAGCAATGGAGCGTCGCGCGGGCGTTCAATCTGCGCATCAAGCGCAAGATGGACGAGGCGGGCATGGAGATTCCCGTCCCGCAGATGCACGTGCAGATGACGCGCGATGCCATGCTCGGCGCCGACGCCGCCGAAGGGCGCGGGCGGCGCATCTGGACGGGCGAAGCGCCGCCGGCCGCACACGAAGAGGAACAGGCGGTCGGCCCGGGACTTTCGCGTGAGGCGAAGGTCGCGGCGGCCGCGGCGCGCGACGTTTCCCACGAGCCGCAGCCGGCGCCTCCGCCGACCGATCAGTCCGTGCCGATTCCGCCGCAGATTCCGACGGCCTCCGAGCCGGGGAAAGGCTGAGCTTTCTTCAGGCCGCCAGCAGATCGTTGACGTGCGTCGAGATCTGCTCGCCCGCGACGCCGTAGACATGCAGCGAGACGGCGCGCGCGGCGGCATCGGCGGGAAGGCCGAGCTGATGAATCGCGCCACGTCCCGCGTCCACATACGACACCGCGCCCGGCGGGCGTGGATGACGCCGCGTTTTAATCGCGCAGTGCTCGAGCGCGTCCCAGCGATAAAGCGTTTCTTCGAGCGTGCCTTCCATCACCGCATAGCCGCACCACGTTCGATGACCGTGCACCGGGCTCGCCTGGCCCGGCGCCCAGACGAGCGCGGCGATCGCATAGCGGTCGAGCGGATCGGCGGCGAGCAGATGGCGGCAATAACTCTGCGGATTGCTTGCGCGCTGATCCGGACGCAACAGGCCCGGATCGGCGATCGCCCGTTGCAGCGCCAGGCGCACGCGCTGTCCGAACGAAGCGCGCGGCCCCCTTTCGGCGGCAGAGAAAGCGGCATCCAGCTCGCGGCATAGTTGCTCGAGCGCCGCGCTCTGGCGGGAAGCCGGACCGGAAGCCGGCGCAGCCGGAGAAAAGGGCCGCGCCGGGCGGCTGACATGTTCGAGTTGCATAGTGGAAGGGCCGTCTCTTCGTTGTTGCCTGTTGCACTCATTTATACCGGCTTGCCTCCAGAATAAGTTTCCATATAATTTCGCTCGACCATCGAGAAATAGAATAATTTCCTATAAGGGGTGCAGCATGGGAATGGACCTCATCGACCGCAAACTGCTCGAGTTGCTGCAGAACGACGTGACGATGCCCATCGCGGAACTCGCGCAACGCGTGAATCTGTCGCAGACGCCGTGCTGGAAGCGCGTTCAGCGCCTGAAGGAAACGGGCGTGATCCGGGCGCAGGTGGCGCTATGCGATCCGAAGAAACTGGGCGTCGGTACGACGGTGTTCGTCGCGGTGCGCACGAATCAGCACACGCAGACGTGGGCGGAGGATTTCACGCGCGCGGTCCGCGACATTCCGGAAGTGGTCGAGGTGTATCGGATGAGCGGAGAAACCGACTATCTGCTGCGCGTCGTGGTGTCGGATATCGACGACTACGACCGCGTGTACAAGCAGCTCATTCGCGCGGTGCCTCTGTATGACGTGAGTTCCAGTTTCGCGATGGAGCAGATCAAGTATTCGACGGCGCTGCCGGTGAGGCCGACGCTCGCGCCGTGAGCGTTCGCGAGCGCATCAGCTCAAGATGATCAAGCGATGCGGGGCGCGTTCGCCGCGCATGCATGAAACAAAAAGCCGCCCGGGAGGGCGGCTCAACACGTCCGGTCACAAGGTTATCCCGACACCTGCCCTTGCCGCCCTCGCCGGGATCGGACGCGCATGGAATCGAAATCAGTATCGTCGTCCGGACGGGAGCCTTTCAAGCGGCGCGGTGCAGCACAGAATTTCGCCGTCGGCGTGCGCGTATCGAAACGACATGAGCCGAAGTGCGGCGAACCGCATCAGCGGGTGCTGGACCGATATGCCTCGCAACCCAACTGAAACCCAACGCGAGTACCATGTCGGGTCTTTCCCGAAACGTCGCCACGAACCTTTTCATGAACCACGATTCCCGCGATCCTCGCCGCCCGGACGGTAAGCCGAAGAACCCGACCCGCGCCGTCAGCGTGTTCATCGTCGTCGTGGTGCTGCTCGTGATCGGCACGATTCTCTTCAACGCGATTCGCGAAAAGCGCGAGTTCGATCAGCAAAACGCGCAACCGTCCGCGGCAAGCGACGTGCGCCCCGCGGTGCCCGCGATCGGCGCATCGCAGTGACGCAATAGCACGTCGCGTTCAGACCGGCAGGCGAATCTGCGCCGCGTCCTTGCCGATGAGCGATGACGCGGTCAGCATCTGTTTGCATTGATGCGCGAGCAGCTTGAGATCGTGAAGCGCATCGGCGGGCAGCGCTTGCGCGCGCTCGGCATCGACGACCATCTTGTCCAGATCGCGCCGCAGTTCCTTGAGCGCGTCCGTCTGTGCGGGCGGCGCATCGGGCCCGGGCGCGGCAGGCAGTTCGCCGACGGCGCCGGCGAGATTGTCGCGCACGATGCCGAACGTGCGCTGCACCGGTTCGAACGGCTGGCCGCCCGCTTCGTTGAGCGACTGCAGGAGCGGCGCCACAGCGGTGATCTGCGAGGCGAGGACATGGCTTTGCACGAGCAGATCGTTCAATTCGGCGACATACCGTTGCTGCGCCTTCGGCTCGAGCATCATGCGCTGGAACGCTTGCGCGAGATTGGCGAAAGCGATGTGCACGTTCTTGCGCGCGAGCCGATAACGGAAGTCACGATCGAGCGCGGTGGCCGCGACCGTTGCCGCGGCGGACGCGCCCTTGCTCGCCGTGGCCGCCGTGCTTTCCCCGATACTCACCGACGACAACCGCTGCGCCGTGGCACTCGCGGCTTTCATCTGCGAATCGACGACCAGCGCCGGATCGAGCGGCGGCGTGACGGTGCCCGGCTCGCTGGCCGCGACCGCCGTGATGGTCACCGTTTGCGCGGGCGCCTCGACAGGCAACGCCGCCGCCACCGCGCCGGCGTTGGCATCGGCGAACACGGCGCGTTCGACGGGCGTTTCCACCGCCGATGACGAAGCCGCGCGCGCCTTCTCGGCCTGCGTGGCCGGCTTCGCTTTCCACCACCAGCTGGCTTCCAGATAATTGCGCGTCGCGGCGAGCAGATCCTTCACGAGCTTGCCCATCAACCGGTATTCCCAATAAGGGAAGAGATGGCTCGCCGCGATGGCGATCGCGCAGCCGACCACGGTGTCGATCGCCCGCTCGCCGATCAGCCGCAAGCTGCCGGGCGCGAGCAGATGGAACATCAGAAGCACATACGACGACGTGAACACGACGCTCGCCGCATAGTTGAAGAGCAGGAGGCTATAGCTCATCACCATCGACGCGAACATGACGACGAGCAGGATATGCGGCTCTTTCACGAAGAGAATTAGCGCGATGGTCACCGCGCAGCCGATCGCCGTACCGATGATCCGCTGCGTATTGCGCTGCTTCGTGAGCGAATAGCCGGGCTTCAGAATGATGACCGTCGTCATCACGATCCAGTACGCGTTCGTGAGCGGCAGCAGACGTCCGAGCCAGTAACCGATGCCAACCGCGATCGTTACGCGCAGCGCGTGGCGAAAGCTCGGCGAGGCCATCGTGAGATTCGAAAAGATCTGCATGAACGGCACGCGCCGGCTCGAAATGAACCGCGACAATGCGTGATCGATCTGCACTTCGGTCTCGATCGGGCTCGCGTCGTCGCGTGTGCGGCGACGCATCTTGTCGATGAGTCGCGTCGCGCTCCAGAGCCGCCTGAACACCGCCGCTGCCGCCGTGTACGCTTCGGGATTCTTCTCCGGCAGGCCGTGCTTGCGCATCAGTTCGAGTTCGTATTCGATCGCGCGCAATTCGGCCTTCATGCTGATCTGCCGCCCGGCCGGCTTGTTCTGCAGCACGGCGAGGCCGATTTCCTCGAGATCCGCGCTCGCCTTTCGCATCAGATCGCGATAGAAGATGAGCACGTCCGAGCCCGCGAAGGTCTTTCTGACGAGCGGATAGTCCGTGTGCGCGCCGACGAAGAACTCGTGCAGATCCACCACGTTGATGAAAAGATTGAAGAGCCGCGCGCGCCGCGCGTCGAGCTTGCCGCTTTTCACTTTCGGCAGGTTGCGCAGCACGATGTCGCGCGCCGCGTCCTGCCGCTCGACGGCCGCAATCTGCTTTTCGATGAGCACGCGATAACACTCGTCGAGATCGGCGTCGCCGTCATAGAACTCGGCCCGCGCGAGCAGGTACTCCGCGCAACTGAAAATGCTTTCGGCGAGCGCCTGCTGCTCGATGCGATACACGAGCAGGCGGCTCACGAGCGTCGCCCAGTAGGTGTACCAGAGGCCGCCCACGAGAATCCACGACGCGTTGATGAGCGCCTGCAAGGGCGTGAAATGCTCTTCGAGCGTGACGACCATCATGAAGAGCGTCGCGAAGCTGATTTGCGGCCAGCGATTGCCATAGACGACGATCAGCGACAGCACGAAGGTCAATGGCACGATGGTCAGCCAGAGCGTGAGCGGATGCGCCGTCGCGATTCCTGTTGCGAGCGCCGCAAGAAAGCCGATCAGCGTGCAGGCGAGCATCTCGTTGTGCTTGTGCCTGAGCGGCCCGGGCATGTCGACGACGCACGCGCCGAGCGCGCCGGTTGCGATCGTGAAGCCGAGCTCGCGATTGTCGAAGACGATGAGCATGAGGACGGCGGGCAGTGACACGCCCAAAGCGATGCGCAAGCCGCCGAAGAAATACTGGCTGTAGATGAACTTCCTGATTTCGAACGAATAACGCATCGACTTCCTGTCTTGACGCTCGTTGATGTTCTAAGGGGACGAGGCGAGAAACGAGTCTAACCCAACTCACCCGGGCTTCGACCCTCGGCCATTCGGCCAGGTTCTCGCCGCCGCGCCCGCTTTGCTATGCTGGCGCCTGAACGTTGCAAAGCTTTTCAAATCCCCCCATTTCAAGCCGCAAAGCACGCCGCTTCCATGCTCGAACTCTTTTATTCGAATCGTCACGAGACGCTCGCCGCGGCGCTCTTCGAGGACCTCGACGCGTTCGCGATGCGCGAGAGCGATCCCTTCGCGCGCGAAGCCGTCATCGTGCCGAGCGCGGCCGTGCGGCGGCGGCTCGAACTCGACATGGCCGAGCGCTTCGGCATCTGCGCGAACGTCGATTTTTGCTATCTCGCGCAATGGCTTTGGGCGCAGATCGGACGCGTGCTGCCCGTGCCCGCATATTCGCCGTTCGCGCCGGACCGGCTTGCGTGGCGCTGCTACCGGCTCTTCGAGGATCCGTCGATCGGCGATTCGGCGCGGCTGTCCACGTATCTCAACGCCGCCGACGACTCGATGCGCTACGAGCTAGCGCGCCGCATCGCGACGGTTTTCGATCACTATCTGACGTATCGGCCCGAGTGGCTCACGCACTGGCAGGCGGGCGGCTCGATTCTCGCGGGCAGCGGCGCCAGGACCGATGCGCGCGGCCCGCGTCTTTCCGGCGCGAACGATATTCAACGCGAGGACGAGCGCTGGCAGGCGGCCCTCTGGCGCGCGTTGCTCGCGGATCTCGCACGCGATGCGAACGGCGACGAGAAAGATCCGACGCCGCCCGCGTACCGCTTTCTCGCCGACGCGCCCGGCCTCGACCTCGATGCCGTGATGCGCGCGCAATGGCCGCGCCGCATCAGCGTGTTTGCCTTGCCGACAATGCCGCCGCTGCATATCGCGCTGTTGCGCGAGCTGTCTCGCTGGATCGACGTGCGCGTCTATGCGCAGAATCCCTGCCGCGAGTTCTGGTACGACATCGTGAGCGCGGCGCGCGTCGAGCAGCTCGAGCTGAAGGGCGAAGCCGATTATCAGGAAGTCGGCCATCCGCTGCTTGCCGAATGGGGCCGCCAGACGCAGGCGCAACTGCACATGCTGCACGAGCTGACCGAAAGCGCGGCCTCGAGCGAGCGGCAACTCTTCGAGGACAATCCCGCGCCCACGTGGCTCGCGCGCGTGCAGAACGGCATCCTGGCGCTCGATGAAGAGAACGCGCAGCCGCAGCCTGAAACGATCGTGGAGAACGGCATCGAAGTGCATGTCTGTCATAGCCTGTCGCGCCAGCTGGAAGTGCTGCACGATCGTCTGCTCGACTGGTTCGACGACATCGAAGGCCTGGAGCCGTCTGATGTGCTCGTCGCGTTTCCGGACCTCGCGGTGGCGGGGCCGCTCATCGACGGCATCTTCGGCACCGCGCCCGCGAGCGCGAGCAACGAGCGGCGGCGCATTCCGTATCGCATCACGGGCCTGCCGCCGTCGCAGGCGAATCCCGTCGCGCGCGCGCTCATCGACTGGCTCGCGCTTACCGAGCGCGGCGTCGGCGCGCCCGAACTCGTGGAATGGCTGCGTGTGGATGCGATCGCGGCGCGTTACGGCATCGACGCGATCGCGCTCGAAACGGCGCAGGCATGGCTCGCCGCCGCGGGCGCGCGTCGTGGGTTACGGCCGGACGAAGTCACCGCCGCGGACGTGCCCGCCGCGCGCCACACATTCGCCGATGCGCTCACGCGTCTTTATCTCGGCTACGCGTTGCCCGAGGGCGGGTCACCGGTAGGCGAGTGGCTGCCCATACAAGGCGCGAACGGCTCCGATGCCGAATTGCTCGGCCGTCTGACGCGCTTCGTCGACGATATCGACGCGTTCGCCGAGCGCATCGCGACGCCGCGCACCGCGCGCGCGTGGGGCGCTTTGCTGCTCGATGCGCTCGAGCGTTTCTTCGACGCGGGCATCGCATTCACCGACGCCATCGGCGACGTGCGCCGCGCGGTCGATTCGCTCGTCGCCGCGATGGACGAAGGCGCGGGCGATACCGACGTATCGGCCGCCGTGATCCGCACCGCGCTCACCGATACGCTCGACGATCCCGCGCGCGGCGGCGTGCCGTGGGGCGGTGTCACGTTCTCGTCGTTGACGAGCCTGCGTGGCCTGCCTTATCGCGTGGTGTGCCTGCTCGGCATGGACGACGGCATGCTTCCGAGCCTCACGCGCGCCGACGAGTTCGATCTGATGGCGTGTTTCGGCAAGCTCGGCGACCGCCAGCGCCGCGATGACGAGCGCAACCTGTTCCTCGATCTCATGCTCGCCGCGCGCGATCGGTTAATGATCGCGTACACGGGGCGCAGTATCCGCGACAACGCGGTGCTGCCGCCCGCCGCGCTCATCGACGAGCTGCTCGACTATCTCGCGCAGTCCGTCGCGGGCAGGCATGCCGGACCCAGTGAACTCGCAGAGGCCCGCGCACGTTTCGTGTTCGAGCACCCGTTGCAGCCCTATGCGCCGGACTATTTTCACGCGCACGGCAGGCTCTTCACCTACGAGCCCGAGCGCGCCGAACTCGCTCGCGCACTGGAGTCGGGCAAATCGCAGCCCGTCGCGCGGTTTTTCTCCGCGCCCTTGCCGCAGGAGGACGACGTCGCAATTGTCGCGTTCGACGACTTCGTGCGCTTCTGGCGTCATCCCGCGCGCGCGCTGTTGCGTGACCGTCTCGGCATCGCGCTCGTCGATGCCGAAGCCGAGCTCGACGAGACCGAGCCGTTCGAACTGGGCTTCGCGGGCCGCGATGCGCTCGCCGCGCGCGTGCTGCCCGCGCTGCTCGAAGCCGCCGACGAGGGCGACCGTGCCGCACGCGAACGCGCGAGACGCGTCGCGCGCGCGAGTCCTGAAATGCCCGGCGGCGCGACGGGCGGCGTGTGGCAGGCGCGCGAGCTTCACGCGCTCGGTCAACTGGCCGAACGCGTGCGCGCTTCGACGTCCGCGGGTGTCGAGCGTCTGCCGTTCTCGCTCGATCTCGCGCCGCGCTGGCCCGACACCGCCGGCATCGCGCTCTTCGGCGCACACGACGACGCACTCATCGACATTCGTCCGATGACGCTCGTCGGCACGCTCAATGCGCTCACGCCGCAAGGCCAGGTGATCTATCGCTACGACACGCCGCGCGCGCGGGATTACTTGTCCGCGTGGCTCGCGCATCTCGCGTATTGCGCGGCGCTCCCCGATGGCCCGCGCCGCACGATCTGGCACGGTCGCGGGGCGCAATCGGCGGATTTCGCGCTGATGCCCGTCGCCGATCCGCTCGCGCATCTCGCCGCGCTGGCGGCGCTCTATCGCGCGGGACGACGCATGCCGCTCAGGTTCTTTCCGAAAAGCGCGTGGCTCAAGGTGAAAGAGGGCGATTCGAAAGCGCAGGCCGCGTGGGAGTCCGAACGCACACACGCCGAATCCGACGACCCGGTGTTTCGCATCGCGTTTCGCGGCGCGGATCTCACGCTCGACGATGCCTTCGCCGCGCTCGCGCGCATCGTGTTCGAGCCGCTCGTACAACATCTGGAAAGCGCCGCATGACGAATCTCACGGCATCCGTCGATGACATCGGCGTGCAGGAACTCGATGTCTTCGCTTGCGCGCTCGATGGCGTGAACCAGATCGAGGCTTCCGCCGGCACGGGAAAGACCTGGAACATCTGCGCGCTATACGTGCGGCTGCTGCTCGAAAAGCGCCTGTCGGTCGAGCAGATTCTCGTCGTGACTTTCACGAAGGCCGCGACCGCCGAGTTGCACGAACGCATCCGCTCGCGGCTCGCGGGCGTCGCGCATGCGATCGAAAACGGCGATGCGGCCGGCGATCCGTTCATCGAGCAACTCTTCGAAACGACGCTCGCCGCAATCGACGCAAACGAGGCCGCGAAGCGCTTGCGCATCGCCGTGTCGACGTTCGATCAGGCCGCGATCCACACGATTCACGCGTTCTGCCAGCGCGCGCTGCAGGAAGCGCCGTTCGCCGCCGCGATGCCGTTCGCGTTCGACATGGAAGCCGACGACAGCGCGCTGCGTTTCGAGCTCGCGGCGGATTTCTGGCGCGAGCGCGTGGAGCCGGTCGCGGCGCGCACGCCGTCGTTCGCGTCGTGGCTCGTCGCGAAGGGCGCGGGACCGGCATCGCTCGATGCGCAGCTCGCCCGGCGTCTGAAAAAGCCGCTCGCTGCGCTGCGCTTCGGTGATACGGACGCCGCCGAATCGGCGGACATGCAGGCGCTGTTCGATGAGGCCTGCGCGTTGTGGCACGCCGAGCGCGACACGATCGCGAAGCTGCTCTTCGACGCCGAGGCCATCCTCAACAAGACGACGCACAAGCGCACGATCATCGATGCGGCGATCGACGCGTGGGCCGACTATTTCGCCAGCGCCGACTGTCATGCGCCGCCGCCGAAGGAAGCGCTCAAGCTCACCGCCACCGCGCTCGCGAAGGGCACCAAGGGCAAGCACCCGCCGCCGGTGCACGCGTTCTTCGATCAAGCCGATGCGCTCGCCGTGACCGCCGCCGCTGCCGAGGCGTCGCAGCGCGCGATGTGGCTCGGCATCGTGCGCGAATGGCTCGATCACGCGCCCGCAGAACTCGCCGCACGAAAGCGCGCGCGCCGCGTCGTATCGTTCGACGATCTGCTGTCGAACCTGCATCACGCGCTCGTCAGGCACGCGTGGCTCGCCGAGGCGTTGCGCGCGCGCTATCCGGCGGCGCTCATCGACGAATTCCAGGATACCGATCCGCTGCAATACGCCATCTTCAACCGCGTGTTCGCGCCGCACGGGCCGCTTTTTCTCGTCGGCGATCCGAAGCAGGCGATCTACAGCTTCCGCGCCGCCGACCTGCACACCTATCTCGCCGCGCGCGAAGGCGCGAGCGCGCGTTATACGCTCGCGGTCAACCAGCGCTCGACGCCGCAGATCATCGAGGCGTGCAATCGCGTGTTCGAAGCGAATCCGGCGGCGTTCATTCTCGACGGGCTCGACTATCAGCCGGTGCGTGCCGGCACCCGCAAACGCGGGCCGTTCGTCGACGCCACGCCGGCCGCAGCTTATTCCGACATCGCCGATTTCTGTGTGTGGATGCTGCCGGACGGCGAATCGGCGCTATTGAAAACCAGCGCGCAGCGCGACGCTGCCGAAGCCTGCGCCGCCGAGATCGCGCGGCTGCTGCGCGGCGCGCAGCGCGGCGAGGTGACGATCGGCCGCGCGCCGCTTTCGGCGGGCGATATCGCGGTGCTCGTCCAGACGCATCGGCAGGGGAGCCTCGTGAAGCGCGTGCTTGCCGCATGGGGCATCGGCAGCGTCGAGCTCGCGCAGGCGTCGGTGTTCGGCTCGCCCGATGCAGAGCAGATCGAGCGCGTGCTCGCCGCCATCGACACGCCGGGCGACTTGCGCCGTCTGCGCGCGGCGCTCGCAACCGACTGGTTCGGGCTCGACGCCGCCGCGCTCTGGCGGCTGGAGCACGCGGACGCGGCCGATCCGCACGGCGCGCCGATCGATTCCACGAGCTGGGTCGAGCGCTTCTCGCGTTATCGCACGATCTGGCACGAGCGCGGCTTCGCGGTGATGTGGCGCACGCTCGCGCGCGAGTTGTCGATCGCGACGCGTCTCGTCGCGCGGCCCGACGGCGAGCGCAGGCTCACGAACGTGAATCATCTGGCGGAGTTGCTGCAGGCGCGTTCGGCCGAACAGCCCGGGATCGCGCCGACGCTGCGCTGGCTTGCCGCGCAACGCGAGCAGCAGGGCGGCGGCGAGGAAGCGCAGTTGCGTCTCGAATCCGATCGCAATCTCGTGCAGATCGTGACCGTTCACAAGTCGAAAGGACTGGAATATGCGGTCGTGTTCTGCCCGTTTTTGAACGACGGCGCGTCACGAGATTCGTCGAAATCGGGCTTGCCCGACGCGCGCGAGTATCACGACGACACGGGCGAAGCCGTGCTCCATTACGGCATCGAAGGCGAGCATGACGATCGCGTGAGCGCGCTGATCGCGCGCGAGCAGGCGGCCGAGCGCGCGCGTCTCGTCTACGTCGCGTTGACGCGCGCGGTGTTCCGCTGTTACGTCGTCGCGGGTTTCTATGTGTCGAACCGTTCGACGAAGGAATCGCGCCGCAGCGTGCTCAACTGGCTCGTCGCGGGCAACGGGAAAGACTTCGATGCGTTCTGCGAGGCGCCGCCCGAGGAAGCGGACATCGTCGCGGCCTGGCATGCGGTCGCCGCGCGCTCGGGCGGCGCGATCGGCGTCGCGCCTCTGCCCGTGATCGACATGCGCGAGCCGCTCGTCGCGGATGCCGCCCATCGCCA
The DNA here is from genome assembly GCF_023631085.1 of Caballeronia sp. INML1. Lineage (NCBI taxonomy): Bacteria > Pseudomonadati > Pseudomonadota > Betaproteobacteria > Burkholderiales > Burkholderiaceae > Caballeronia > Caballeronia sp. INML1. Next base: position 102,705 of record NZ_JALQDT010000010.1, read on the forward strand.
CGAAATCGCCGCGCGCGTGAATCAGCGCATCCTGCGCGATCGCTGGCGGATGGCGAGTTTCAGCGCGCTGATCGCGGCCGGCGCACGCGACGAGGCGAATCAGGCGCAGCCCGTCGAAGCGCGTCCCGATCACGACGAACTCGCCGCGCTCGATGACGCCGCGCGAATAGCGGCGTCCCCACGCGACGATTCGCAACTCGCCCCCGACGACATTCTCGCGTTCCCGCGCGGCGCGGCGGCGGGCGAGTGCCTGCATCGCATGTTCGAGCTTGCGGATTTCACCGAGCCATCCGGCTGGCCCGCTGCCGTCGAGCGCGCGCTGCACGAGCATCCGACCCCTGCGCCGGAAGCGCTCGCTTCGCGCCTGCGTCCGATGATGCTGCGCCTGCTCGCCGATACGGTCGCCGCCGAGATCGCGCCCGCCATGCGGCTGCAAACCATCGCGATGACGCGCCGCATGAACGAGCTGGAGTTTCTGTTTCCGGCGCAAGCACTCGATTTCACCGCGTTGCGGCGTTTGCTGGCCGCGCACGGCTTTCCCGACGTCGCGCTCGAAAACGGCGCGCTGCGCGGGTTCATCAAGGGATTCATCGACATGATCGTCGAGCATGAAGGCCGCTACTGGATCATCGACTGGAAGTCGAATCATCTGGGCGATGCCGCATCCGACTACGCCGCCGCGCCGCTCGCCGCGGCGATGGCGGACCATGCGTATCACCTTCAGGCGCTCATCTACGTGGTGGCGCTGCATCGCTACTTGCGCGCGCGTCTGGCGGACTATGCATACGACACGCATATCGGCGGGTACCTGTATCTCTTCGTGCGCGGCGTTCGTCCCGGCTGGCGTGACGGCGAATCGGCAAGCGGCGTGCATCGCGGACGCCCGTCGCTGGAACTCGTCGAAGCGCTCGATCGCCTGATGTCGGGAGGCGCGGCATGAGCACGCTCGATGAAATTGAAGCGGCGCGCCCCGTGCCCGCGCTTGCGGACGAAAGCGCGGCCCTCGCCGAAGGCTTCGCGCGACGCCTGAGCGCGCTCGCGGCGCGGCTGGGCGCAAACGAGCGCGGCGTGCTGTGGGCCGAGCGCGCCGCGCTCGCGATGAGCCGCGCGACCGCGCAAGGCCACGTGTGCCTGTCGCTCGCCGCGCTCGCCCGGCGTCACGACGCACGCTTCGCCGAAGCCCGCGACGCGCTGCTCGCGAGCGGCGTCGCGTGCCTCGCGCGCAGTGACGCACGCGCGGACGCCGCCGATCTGCTGCCGCTCGTCATCGACGAGGATGGGCGGCTTTACCTCGCGCGCTATTTCGATTACGAGCGGCGGCTGGCCCGGGCGCTCGTCGAACGCTCGCGCGATGCGCGCGCGCCCGTCTCGCGGGAGGACATCGCGCAACAAGCCGGGCGCATTGCGCGTTATTTTGGTCCGGGCAAGGACGACGACATCGACTGGCAGCGCGTCGCCGCGCTCTCGGCGCTGGCCGGACGGCTCACGATCGTGAGCGGCGGGCCGGGCACCGGCAAGACGACGACGGTGGTCGGCGTGCTCGCGTGCCTGCTCGATGCCGATCCGGAACTGCGCATCGCGCTCGCCGCGCCGACCGGCAAAGCCGCGCAGCGCATGCAGGAGGCGCTCATCGAACGCGCGGACAAACTCCCGCCGGAACTCGCGGAGCGCCTGCCGCGGACGTCGTTCACCTTGCAGCGGCTGCTCGGCGTGCAGTCGGACGGGCGCTTCCGGCATCATCGCGACAATCCTTTGCCGTATGACGTCATCGTCGTCGACGAAGCCTCGATGATCGACGTCGCGCTCGCGGCGCATCTGCTCGAAGCGGTCGCGCCGGCGAGCCGTCTCGTGATGCTCGGCGACAAGGATCAGTTGTCGGCCGTGGAAGCCGGCGCGGTGTTCGCCGAGCTGAGCGCGCAGCCGTCGTTCAGCGTCGCGGGTGTGGCGCGCATCGCCTCGGCACTCTCGATCGATGCGAAGCGGCTCGAAGCCGCGTTGCCGCATGCGGAAATGCCGAAGCGCCAGCCGCAACTGGGACTTTTCGACGCCGCGCCCGTCGACGATTCCGAAGGCTACGGCGCGCTCTTCGATACGCTGCCCGGTGACTGGGGCGACGCCGGCAAGGAAGGGGAAGCCACGCTCACCGATTGCGTCGTCTGGCTGCAGAAGAATTATCGCTTCGGGCTGGACTCGGACATCGGGCGTCTTTCGATCGCGATTCGCAACGGCGACGAACAGGCCGCGCTGGATGCGCTCGATCCATCCGGCGCGCGCGCGGCCGTGCTTTTCGACGACGGCGACGCTGCGCTGTCCGAGCGCACGCTCACCCGTCTCGCCAACGGCTTCGCGCCGTATGCCGATGCGCTCTGCGCCGTGCTCGACGGCACACAAGCGGATCACACGCGGCTCTTCGACGCGCTCAATCGCTTCCGCGTGCTGTGCGCGACACGCAAGGGGCCGCGCGGCGTCGATGAAGTGAACGCGCGCATCGCGGCGAAAGTGCGCGAGCAGGCCGGCATTGCGCTTGCGCTCGGTGCACAGTGGTTCGCCGGACGGCCGGTGATCGTCACGCGCAACGACTATGCGCTCGGACTTTTCAACGGCGATATCGGCATCGCTTTGCCGGGCGCGGACGGCTCGTTGCGGGTCGCGTTCCGCATGGCCGATGGCGCGCTGCGCTACGTGTCGCCCGCCGCGCTGCCGCCGCACGACACCGCGTTCGCGCTCACGGTGCACAAATCGCAAGGCTCGGAATTCGAGCACGCGGCGCTGGTGCTGCCCGGCACGTTCGTGCGCGTGCTGTCGCGCGAGCTGGTGTACACGGCGATCACGCGTGCGAAGCGCAGGGTCGAAGTGATCGGCTCCGCGGCGATCTTCGCGCAGGCCGTCCGGGAGCCGACGCGGCGCGATTCCGGGCTCGCCGCGAGAATGCGGCGTCTCACATGAACGCAGGACGACAAGGAGCCGACCGATGACGATGACCGACAGCTTCGCCGTGCCGCCGAACGAAATCGAGCTGACGGCCGTGCGCGCGCAAGGCGCGGGCGGTCAGAACGTCAACAAGGTGTCGAGCGCGATCCATCTGCGCTTCGACATTCGCGCGTCGTCGCTGCCGGAGCACATCAAGGATCGCCTGCTCGCGCTCACCGACAGCCGCGTCACGCGCGAGGGCGTGATCGTCATCAAGGCGCAGGAGCATCGCACGCAGGACATGAATCGCGCGGCGGCGCTCGCGCGGCTGGATGAGCTCATTCGGAGTGTCGCCGTCACGCGGCGCAAGCGGATCGCGACGAAGCCGACGCGCGCATCGCAACGGCGTCGCGTGGAGAGCAAGGTGAAGCGCGGTGCGATCAAGGCGGGAAGGGGGCCGGTGCGGGGGGATTGAGTTGGACTTGATCGGAAGCAGAAGGACAAGCGGCGAGCGTCTTTCTAGTAACGATCAACGATCGTAAGTTCGTCGTTATTTTTTAGCGATGCCAGGCGGCGGTCCGGGTTTTCACTGGCGTATCGGTTGACTGCGCAAACATGTTGCCGCATTGCATTCGGGGTCGTGCTGATTGCAGCGGCTGTAATGCTGTCCGCTTGTACCATCGTTAATATCAACGTATGCGACAGAGGCGGGCATGGCCTTCCAACGCTCAACCGCCCGCCGCGCTTATCCCCGCGCACGCTCGTAGAACTCTCGCGACACGCCCCGAAGCCTGAATACCCTCCCTGCTGGAATCCCTACAAGAAAAAGCAGAAGGCCCACGCCTAAAACGCTACATGTCCAGACGGCGCCGGCATCCGATGCGATCATCGCGACTTCTATCAGGGGCAGTAGAGACCCGAACACCGCTGCATACGAAACCGGCCAAAATTCGGGTTCGGGCCTTTTGGCCTCTGCAATCTCGGCGTAGCCGTTCCCCACGAGATTCAAGCGTAAGCCTTCAGCGTCCGGCATCGCGACCAGTTGCGGCCCCTGTCCGAATTGAACCGTCTGTGCGGCCAGCGCTTGCAACAGCAGCGGACTAGCCGGTCCCGGCACGCCTAGCGCCTCATCGAGGTCAATCAAGGTCAGAGCCGGTTCGCTATCCTTCGCAATGGCCCGCACGATATGACCGTCCCGTTTCGCCAGGTTGCTGACCCATAGATTGCGCAGCCGTTTAAGGGGCGTCGGCTCGGCCGTCTGCAATGTCTTGAGGGCAGCGGCGATTTCGTCGGTCGTCGTGGGAATTGAGCGGAACAGCCGCGCCTTGACTTTAAGCTTCGTATCTTCAAGCATCTGCCACGAGCCGAACAGAAGCCCGAGCGCCGCCTCGGATACCGTGGGGGCGCCGTCCTCGTTGAACTGACACGCTAGCATCAGGCATAGGTCCGGCATGATCTTTCGCTCTCGATAGCCGTAGTCATAGCGCACCTTCTGGTTTTCCATCCATTCGTCAAGAATGCTCGGCACGTCCTTCATCGTGTAGCGAGACAGGGCGATGTGCTCATGCGCGATTTCCAGCCTTTGAAGCACGGTGCGCAAGACTGCCAAATGGGCATCCTGCGTTGACTGAAGGGCAATATGCACCGTTCGCTTTCCGGTGAAGCGCTGAAGCGTTCCGACAAAGGGCGTAACGAGTTGCGTCAGAACGTCCTCAAGCTTCGTATCAACGATGACATCCCCTTCGGCTTGCAAGCTCAGCACCTTGCCTTTGTTCGTCGGTGCGCTTCCCTCCAGCCCGAGGACGCGCTCGGCAAGCTCAACCTCGGGCGTAAGCGTCACGGTATCGAGAATGCACAGGTTCCACTGTGACCACGCGCGCCAATTGTTGAAGTTGTCTGTACAAAGAAAATTCCACAGGTCTGCGCGGTCGTTCCAGTCTTCGGATGGCAGATAGAGCAAGCCGCAGAGCGCGCCCCAGACCAGAAGCGGCAGGCCCAGCGCAAAGCCAAAAAACTTCGCCGATACGATCGAGGCGCCTTGTTTCCAGTTCAGAATCGTGATGATGAAGCCCGCTATGAGCAGCACGACAAAGGCAAACACCGCTATCCAGATGGACGGCGGTTCGATGTGCTTTTCCTCGGGAACGTTTGGAACGCGCCATGTCCTCATGCGATGTCCATTCCCTTGGTAGTAGCGTGGACAACGCTGCCGCATCGGGTCAGACATCCATCGGCGACCCACTTGCGACCGTCTTCCTCATAACCTTCGCCGCTTTCAATGATGGGGTTGTCTCCGTGTTGAGGGCACGTAACGATGTCATGCAGCAGCGCGACCATGCGCCCATCAATGTCGAAGCTGGAAGAGGCGGTTTTGACGACGCCGCCATGTGAGGTCGGATCGCCTTTGCATACTGGGTTTTTCATGTTCAATCTTTAGGAACAGATAGGACGCCGGGGCGCAATGCCCCGGCTTGGACAGGATCGGCGGCGCGTTACGCGCTCAACCATTCCCAGAAGAGTCTCGACCCATCGACGTTGGCACATCAATGGAGCGACTCTGCTCGCCCATCCGGAAAAGTTGCTGATGCTGTGGGTAAGTGAGATCGCCCTTGCTGCCGTAGGAGTAGTCTTTCGCGCGCAGTATCCAGCGACCCTCGCGCGGGCACGTCTCGCCGGGTTTGCAGACGGTCGCGCGAGCTAGATCCGCCTCCCATTCCCAACGGTCCCAGCGTTGGAAATCAAGGTCGGGCGCAGCGGTGCCTTGCTCGAACTTCCTCACGAACTGATCGCGGGTTCCGGCAATCGACGCAGCGCGGTAGTAGCCGGATTCGGCCACCGTCGCGCCGGGCATTAGGAAAGACACTTCCTTAGCCTTACGCGCTTCGAAATCCTTCCACTCTTGCGGGGTTGAGGGGTAGTCGCGGTCGAAAGTTACGCGGGTGGGCTTGGTGCGGTCTGAGTGGAAATCGACTTTGCCCATGCTGGCAACGGGGCCGTCTTCTGCGCCGACGCTCATAAAAACTTGGGCTTCGAAGCTGTATATTCCAGCAATTAGCTTTTCATCGGGAAGGGTCAAGAATTTGTACGTTACAGAACTCCTCGGTGGAATGGTCACGGTGTCTCCGGGGAAGTCGGCCTTGTTGATCAAGGGCAACGCCGATAGATCGACATTCCACTTATGCTTGCCGTCCGCGCTTTGTCCGTGGATCCAGATTAAATCTTCTCCCCATACACCGCTCCAGTGGTCGGGGGGAGAGTAATCATAGGGTAATCTCCGCTATTGATGAATTTGACCGATATCTGGAATCCATCTCTTTGCCGGACAATGCTCTCTACGGAAACATCAAGCTTGGCAATAGCGCGGCCGTCACGTGCATAAGAATCCCGAGTTCTTAAATAGAAGCTATCCATAAGAAAGCAAAGTTCTCTAGGTAGCTCGTCTATCCTTCCTTGATAAACGGTTTTCTTGCCATTTTGTACACAGCTGGCGGAATATACAGTCGGCGGATCAATCCGTTTCATGTCTGTTGCGGGCTTGGAATCAGCAATTTCACATAGCTGACGATGAATGTCTCTAGCCTGCTTAACGTCTTCCGATGTAAGCTGATTCTCTATAATTCCAGCGCCATTAAACTCTGTTTGAATTGTGTCTGATAGACCAACACGAACCCTCCCTGAAGTCCATACTCCGATTCCATTAGTGCCGTACTGATGACCGCCCATCCTACTCATGGAGAAACCTTCATCGGCGACGCTCGGCACTGTCGCGGCGGCAGAGAGAATCGGCACAGCAAAACCTCCTAAATAAATCACTAGTAATTTCGTGAGAGTCTTCTTTTCGACTGCGATGTTTCTAATTAATTTGCGAATTTTCGTCGCACACCAATTCTTCTTCATAACCAATATTCCAAGTCTTATTTGTCATTTTCGAAAAGTGCTGCCTGACGTATCGAAGATAGTAGGAGCGCGTTTTCGCGCTTTGTCGTCGGGCGCCCGACCCCATGAGATTAGGTGTAGACATCATTTTCCACGTTTGCTTGAGTTTCAATTCATCGGCTTTCTTAAAATCAAGCTCACCATTGTTTATATAGTCACTGTGAACAAAACCGCCGAACGCCCAGTATTCATCGGGATAATTAAACAGATGACCGCATTCGTGTGCACAATGTTCATTTCAGAGAGCGATACATACCGATTCGGATCTTTAGGTATGGGGTCGAAATTTGACTCGCCCCATGATGCAGCGTCGGCGCGGTCTGTTTTCGGAAATAACCATATTTCTTTGTGATATTCTCCGACGTGGCAATTCTTAACGCTCAATAAGAACGTCACATTGAATCTAACCTTGACCCGGCAGCCACACGAAGCGGCCTTTGAATATCCGGCAAGAATCAATTGGCTCTTATGCCCATTCAGCGTTGCTTCTACCTGCCGTTTCAACGCAACAAGATCGACATTTGATCCTGCCGCATCGCGATATTCCATGACGAGTCCGGCAAACGGCGATCCGACACCATTCGCAACATTTCGCCAGTGCGCGCTGTTTTCGTATGGCACAGACTGCTTACGCCCGTCGCAATCGAGGATCGCTTGACCGGTGCTGTCGGCCTTAATTAGGTCAACCGGTATTATTTTTACACGGACGGAAGCTGTCAGTGTTTTTGTGTCCGGCTCATAAAGCAGTTCGAACGTAGTAGGGAATGATCCCCCGCCGATGCGTTGGCTGTTGTCTAGATTAAGCCAAGGAGTCTTCGTATTAGTCAGTGCCTTATATTCTCCCGTTTCGGTTGCGCCGTCGCATTCGGTTTCAACCTTCTTCAGGTTCCAGTCACACCAAACCGGCTCGGCGAGTTTGATCGGTTCCGGCTCAGGATCGGTCTCCTTTGACGCTGGCGATTTCTTCATTTCATGCTTGGAATCATGATCCGCCTCGGGCGCATCGGGGGACGGCTGATCGTACGCGGCAGCATTGGCCGACGGCGCACTCGACGCGCTCGCGTCGGACGTTGACGGCGAAGGGGGCGCAGCAGGCACCGCGCCTGCACTCTGCGGCTGCTCCCAGTTCACTTGCTTCGATCCGGGCGGCGTCGTCTTCTCCGCGAAACTCTCGGAGTACAGCCACGCGTCGCAACCCGTTTTAAACGGCACGACCACGGGCGCGAACGCAGGCCCTGCCAAATGCATGATTTCCGGCGCAGACGCAGTTCGAAGCCGAATCCGCGAGCTTTGTCATCACGGCCGACCGCGTGACCGAGGTTCAGTTGCGACTTGCCCGGCTCCGTCGCGATCTTGATATGTTCCTGGTTCTCGCGGTCCTCGACCTGAATCGTGTTGTTGCGAACCGTGTGAATGACGACGTTGCGCGTGCGCCACTTGTGTTCCTGATGAACCGGGTCGGTATCCTGCGAGTTATGCAGCGCATGGAGTATGTACGGGAGGTCCGGATTGCCCGCGAAGAATGCGATGGCAACCTCAGAACCCGGCAGATAGGGCATGTGAAATCCGGTCTGCCACTTGCCCGCGAAAGGCTTGGCCAACCGCAGCAAGCAGCTATTCAGACCCGCTACACGCTGCTCCCGGTCATCGTGGAACTGGACGATGTACTCACCATGTCCATCGATATACGGACCGCTAAATCCCGGCGTCGACGCGATCGTTCCGGTAATCGTGCCTTCGATGCGTGGCCATTCCGACTCGCGCAAAGGCATCCGATACAGCCGGTCGGACGGAATCGCGGTGAACTCGACCTTGTATCCTTGTTTGCGTGAAGCGCTGCATTTCATGCCCACGATCAGCAGCCCATACTTCGCATCGGCGAGCGTGTGATTGGTGAACGCGATGACGGTGCCGGGCGTCACATCCAACGCATCGCTAGTGCCCCGGTATTCGATTTGCGCGGCCTCTGCCGCCTCACGGCGCAACAGTGCTTCGCGCTGCGCGTCCTCCTTGGTTTCGATCGCCAGACTGGCCTTCGACGCTTCGCCGTAAGTGCTGGTGTCGTTATCCTTGGCGAAAATCTGTTCGGTCGCCTCAATCGGATACGGCGCCTGTCGGTAGTTGTAGCTGCGCACGTGGTAGGACGTCGGAATGCTTACCGCGTGCATTTCCAGCGACTTGACCGACTCGGTACCCTGCGTGTCCATGCCGGCCTCGGGGCGGAACGGCAGTTCGAACGGACGATTCTCGTGTTCGGCGTCGCGCCGATAATGCGTGAGGTCATCGCCGAAGCGAACGAGTTCGCAATCTTCGCCTTCCTCGCAGACAAACCAGATACCGGTGCGTTCGCAGAGTCGCTTCAGAAACGCCAGATCGGACTCGTGCCATTGCGTGATGATCCGACGCTTTCGATACGTTCGGTACAACTCCATTTCCACGCGCGCCCAAATCTTGTTGAAGCCATGCTCCTTCAGGAGTTGTTGCATGACCTCCGGCTCGCTCTTGTCGAAGAAGAAGCGCACTTTCGGCGTGTTGCGAAGCAGCGCGAGGCGCGATTCCAGTACGACTTCGTAGACGCTCTGGTTCTTTGAAGTCGAGAGTTTGGAGAAGCCTGTGATTACGCCAAATTTGTGACGTGCCGGATCGGGCTTGAGTTGGCGAGTCGGGTCATGCGGCGGCTGCACGAGAAGCGAACCCCGCTTGCCCAGATACTCGCGCTGGGACAAGTCGTGCGATGTGTGCGTGAACTGAATCTTGAAGCGGCTCTCCTGCCCGATGGCTTCCTCGCCCTCAATGCTGAAGACATCCGCCGTGGCCGAACTCGGCGCGCTTCTTATCTCAAGAAAGTAGGGCTGATGCTGTCCTTGAAAAGCGCGCTCACGTCTTTCAAAGTATTCGTCTCTGCGATTCAACTAATCCTCCTTTTTGGCTAAAAGCGCGTAGCCAAAACAAAAAAGACCCGCCGCAGCGTGTCCAAAGCAGTGCTCAACTTCAGGAACCTGCCGATCATTTTGAATGGGTTTGTGCACCAGCTCGGTATTCCGGAATCCGAAGTGGCCGACGTCTCGGAGCGCGAGCCGTTAGCGATACGGAGGCTAACGCGCAGCCGAGAGAATTTGTGTATCAATTCGTGGTGAAAGATGCCTGACTTCGCGCAACCGAAAATAGGAACTGCCCAAATCGAATGGCCGGCGGAGCTAGCAATCGGGGGCCGCTGCGCGCCGCTCCACCTGTTCCAGGTCGAAGCCGAAGCACCCGCGCAGGGAAGCGAGCGTCTCGCCGGTCAAGTCCTTATTCATCAGCACGCACGCGGGGATATCGAACCGACGCGCCGGTCGAACTACAAGAACGGACCGCCGCTGTTTGCGGTACTCGACGCTATTCACGAGCGCATGGAGCGCTTTCGTTCCTTGGCGATCCGATTACCGGGATGGAAGTCGGCAGCGCGCCGCCGGTGCCTTTGACCATCAGAGCGCGAACGATGTCGACGGTATGCAGAAGCAAGAAAACGAAGAAATCGCCGCGGCGTCCAGCGTTCCTGGCAGAAGCCTGGCTCACGGCGCAAGCTTACGCCGCCCAATGAACGGCACACGCTTCACAACGCCGGTAGCAAGCGAAGTCCCCGCAAGCACGATCCCACACCCCGCGATCATCGCAATCGACACATGTTCGCCGAGAAACACCGCGCCCCACAGAATGCCGAAGAGCGGAATGACGAAGGTGACGGTCATCGCGCGGGCCGGACCCGCGACCGCGACCAGATGGAAATAGATGAAGTACGCGATGCCCGTGCAGCCGATGCCGAGCGCGAGCACCGCGCCCCACGCGTGGGCGGAAACCGGCGCGGCGGGCCACGTGAGGAACGCAATGGGCGCAAGCGTGAGCGTTGCGCCGATCATGCTGCCGGCGGCGTTGGTCATCGCGTCGACGTCCATCAGATACTTCTTCGCGAAGTTGCCCGCGACGCCGTAGAGCGCGGATGCCGCGAGCGCCGCGGCCGCCGCGAGGATGCCCTGCACCGGCAGCGCCGCGTCATGCCCCGCGTGCCCGGGCGCGATCTGGTTCCACACCAGCACGAGCACGCCCGCGAAGCCGATTGCCATGCCGATCGTGCGTGCCGTCGTCAGGCGATCGCGCAGCCACAGGAAGGCGACGAGCGCGCCGAAGAGCGGCGTCGTCGCGTTGATGACGGACGTCGCGCCCGCCGACAGCGTCAGTTCGGCGTAGGCGAAGAGACAGAAGGGCGCGGCGGAGTTGAGAATGCCGACGGCCAGCAACTGAAGCCAGCGCGCGCGCAGTGTCGCCACAGAGGCGGCGAACGGGCGGCGCGCCAGCAGCATCGCGATCAGAAACACGGCGCCGATTCCGACGCGCAGGGCCATCAGCGGCGCTACGCCGAATTCGACGACGCCGACGCGGATAAAGAGAAACGATGCGCCCCACAAGGCGGCGAGCACGATCAGTTGCAACAGATTGGCGGGTGACATAACAGGGCGGACTTCGGGATGCTCATCAAAAGTCCGCGCATGTTAGCACCGCGCTCATACCGATAAAACGCCCGCCGAACGAAAGCGCAAGAAGCGGGAGAAAGGCGCCGCGATTTCAATGCGGCGGAATCATCGACGTCAGCACGTTCTGCTGCAGCCACACGAGCACGCCGAGCACGATCGTGAGCAGGATCGAATGCTTGAATGTGCGCGCGAAGACGAGACCTTCCTTGCCTTTGAGTTCGGTCGTCGCCACGCCGGTCGAGATGTTTTGCGGCGAGATCATCTTGCCCATCACGCCGCCCGACGAGTTGGTCGCCGCCATCAGCACCGGGTTCAGATTCAGCTGGTTCGCCGCGACCACCTGCAGATTGCCGAAGAGCGCATTGCCCGACGTGTCGCTGCCCGAGAGGAACACCGCCACCCAGCCGAGGAACGCGGACACGAGCGGGAAGAACGGCCCGACAGACGCCACGCCCAGACCCAGCGTGTAGTTCATGCCCGAGTAGTTCATCAGATAAGCGAGGCCGACGATCGTCGCGACCGTCAGAATGGCGATGCGCGTCTGCACCCACGTATCCACGATCGCCGCGCCGTACTCGCGCGCGGGCAACTTCACGAGGAGCGCCGTGATGATCGACGCCACCAGAATCGCGGTGCCGGTCGCGAGCGGCTGGAAGTCCCAGATCGCGCCGTACGGCTGCTTATAGAGCGTGATATAGACGGCCTTGTCGAGTCCGGGCCACGCGACCTTGACGTCGCCGATCAGGAAAATCTTGAGCACCGTCCACACGATCACGACCGCCGACACGACGATCCACGGCACCCAGCCGTGGCCGCCCGAAAGCGCCGCGCGCTTGTCGTCTTTATCGCCGAGGCGCTCGACGTTTACGGCGAAGCGCTCGTCGGCGACGGGCTTCCACACGCGCAGGAACGCGATCGTCAGAATCAGCGAGACGAGCGAGGAGAGCACGTCGGTCAGCGCATAGCTGATGTAGTTCGACGTCACGAACTGCGTGAGCGCGAACGCGCCCCCGGAGACGAGCAGCACGGGCCAGACGCGCGTCATGTTGCGAAAGCCTGCGTAGATGCCGATCACGTAGAACGGCAGGAAGAACGCGAAGAACGGCAACTGGCGGCCGACCATTTTCGCGAGGGCGTCGGTCGGCAGGTGCGTGACCGCGCCGAGCACGGTGATCGGCACGCCGAGCGCGCCGAACGCGACCGGCGCCGTGTTGAAGATCAGCGTGAAGGTGAGCGCTTCCAGCGTCGGGAAGCCGAGCAGAATCAGCAGCGAGCTCGTGATGGCGATCGGCGTGCCGAAGCCCGAGATGCCTTCGAGCAGCGCGCCGAACGAGAAGCCGATCACCACCAGCACGATGCGCCGGTCGTTCGGGAGGTTGTCGACCATCCACAGACGAAACGCTTCGAAACGCCCCGAGCGTTGCGCGACGTTGTAGAGCAGGATCGCGGCGAAGACGATCCACATGACGGGCCACAGCGCAAAGACGGCGCCGGCCGCGACCGAATCGAGCGCGAGCCCGGCCGGGAAACGCCAGCCCGCCACGGCGATCACGAACGCGAGAATCAATCCGGCGAGCGATGCCTGCCACGCGGGGCGGCGCGCCCAGCCCAGCAGCACGAGCACGAGGATGATCGGCAGCGCGGCGACGATAAAGGACGCGAACAGCGAATTGGCGATCGGGGTGAGTAGCTGGTGAAACATCAGGGTCTCCTTCTCTTTGTCATGAGCCGAAGCGGCGCGAAGCAAAGCCGCGATGCGCGTGGAGTTTGATGTTCAGCAGGAGTCGGCCGCCGACTTAAGCAAACGCATAAACGCGCCCACTAAGAATAGGGCGCGAACGGCCTGCGTCAAGTCGTGAATGCCGGTTATTGCGGCGTGGGCGTAGGGCGCGGGCGTGACGAAGCGCGCCGCTTGGGGCGCGTCGTCGATGCGCGAGTGGCGCGGGAGCGTGCGTAAGTGGCGGGCGTCAGCCTTTGGCGACCGCATCGGGCGCGCGATCGTCAGGGCCGGCAGGAGGCGTCTGGCGGAACACCCACACGGTCAACAGGCCGAGCGAGGCAAGCATCCACAGCAAAAAAAACATAAAGGCCATCATGTCCGATCCCCCGATACGGAAAGTGCGCCGATGATGCGCGCGAAGTTTTGCTGCTAGGTGCTTGGATCGCCATTGCGGCGTGGCGAATAGGGGACCTATGTAGCCAGAACTGTGCCAATCGTCTGGCGAAATGTGCCGAAGCCTTGTCGGATAAGGAAAGTGTCCGGGCGCACAGTCGCGCAATCCGCGCGCGAAGGCGTGTGCGCGTCAGAAAATGTTGCAGCCCTGTTACGGGGCGACGGAAAAAACGATTTTCCGTCGCATGTCGCGCGCGCCGACGCGCGGCACCGCGCTCAGTGGCCGTGGCCGCCGCCACCATGCCAGCTGCCGCCGCCGCCGTGCCATCCGCCTCCGCCATGCCCGCCATGCCCGCCGTGGCCGTGCCAACCGCCGCCGTGCCCGCCGTGGCCCCAGCAGCAACCGCCGCCGCCCCAATAACCGAATCCAAACGAGACCGCCGGATAGCCGTAGCCATAGCGGTAATAAGCCGGGTAAGCGGCGTACGGCGGATAGTACGGATAAGGGTACGGATAGGTCTGGTAGTAGTCGGAATAGGGCGAGCCGACTGCGTACTCGTATTGCGGCGGAAGGGTGGCAGGCGACGAAGCGACGGCCGCACCCGACGCCGGCACCGTGAATTCGCGCTGCGTGTAGATCGCGCTGGTGACGGGATAGGATGGATAAGCCGGATAGCCGTAAGGGTAATAACACCCGCTCAGAAGAAGCCCGACGGCGAGCGCGGCGGCGGCCGTTACGAGTCCGGGAATGCTGCGGGCGGAAATCATGATGCTGCTCCTTGCACTACGGCTGGCCGGACTCCGGGATCGATAAAAATCGAACGGTCCGTCAAGAAACAGCTTAGGCCAACGATGAGGGGCAAGCGTCCGGCGTCATGTGACAAAGCATTACCGAAGCGTTTTTCTGTAACAAATTTGAAACGGCGGACTCTTTTATGGCGGCGAAGCGGAACACTTCGCCGCACAGGCAACGGTTTCGCTACTTGCCGACCTGATTCCCGATGATGCCCCCAACGGCGGCGCCGCCCAGCGTCGAAAGTGCGCTGCCGCCGATCACCGCTCCGCCGGCCGCGCCGACGCCAGCGCCGATGGCGGTATCCCGTTGACGCGTGGTCATGTCGCTACAAGCGGTCAATCCTCCCAGAAACGCAACGACCACTGCAGCGGCGCCGATCTGTTTGATGTTTTTCATGTCGACTCTCCAATTCGATGATGAGATGAATCGGCTCCGGTTCGCCCGCGACTACGCGCGACGCGGTGCAACCGTTTCGGCGTCGGCCCAAAGGGGGGCCGCCATGTTTTCGCCGGTTCGTGCACATCTCCAGCAGAAAAGGTGCCTGAATCGTCAGATCAATCTTTCCTCCAGGCGCGACAAGACATTGCGCCCGGTCCCCATAAAAAAACGGCCTTTCGCACGCGCTGTGCGAAAGGCCGTTGTCAGCCAAAAACGAGCATCAGGTCGGCTGATAGATTTCCGAGCCCTTTCTCACGAATTCGATCGCCTTCGTCTCCATGCCTTTGGCGAGCGCCTCGTTTTCGCTCAAGCCCTGCTTCGCGGCGAAATCGCGTACGTCCTGCGTGATCTTCATCGAGCAGAAATGCGGGCCGCACATCGAGCAGAAGTGCGCGACTTTGGCCGAATCCTTCGGCAGGGTTTCGTCGTGGAATTCGCGCGCCTTGTCCGGATCGAGGCCAAGGTTGAACTGGTCTTCCCAACGGAACTCGAAACGCGCCTTGGACAGCGCGTTATCGCGAACTTGCGCGCCCGGATGACCCTTCGCCAGATCCGCCGCGTGCGCCGCGAGCTTGTAGGTGATGATGCCTTCCTTGACGTCGTCCTTGTTCGGCAGGCCGAGGTGTTCCTTCGGCGTGACGTAGCAGAGCATCGCCGTGCCGAACCAGCCGATCATCGCCGCGCCGATGCCCGACGTGATGTGGTCGTATCCCGGCGCGATGTCCGTGGTCAGCGGCCCGAGCGTGTAGAAGGGCGCCTCGTCGCACCATTCCAGTTGCAGGTCCATGTTCTCCTTGATGAGCTGCATCGGCACATGGCCGGGGCCTTCGATCATCACCTGCACGTCGTGCTTCCAGGCGACCTGCGTCAGTTCGCCGAGGGTCTTGAGCTCGCCGAGCTGCGCTTCGTCGTTGGCGTCGTAGATCGAGCCGGGGCGCAGGCCGTCGCCGAGCGAGAACGAGACATCGTATTGCTTCATGATTTCGCAGATGTCTTCGAAGTGCTCGTAGATGAAACTTTCCTTGTGATGCGCGAGGCACCACTTCGCCATGATCGAGCCGCCGCGCGACACGATGCCCGTCATGCGGTTGGCCGTCAGCGGCACGTATTGCAGGCGCACGCCCGCATGAATCGTGAAGTAATCGACGCCTTGCTCCGCCTGCTCGATCAGCGTGTCGCGGAAGATTTCCCACGTCAGGTCCTCGGCCTTGCCGTTGACCTTTTCGAGCGCCTGATAGATCGGCACGGTGCCGATCGGCACCGGCGAATTGCGGATGATCCACTCGCGCGTTTCATGAATGTGCTTGCCCGTCGAGAGATCCATGACCGTGTCGCCGCCCCAGCGGATCGCCCACGTCATCTTGTCGACTTCCTCGCCGATGGAGGAGGTCACCGCCGAATTGCCGATGTTCGCGTTGATCTTCACGAGGAAGTTGCGTCCGATGATCATCGGCTCGCTTTCCGGGTGATTGATGTTCGCCGGGATGATCGCGCGGCCGCGCGCCACTTCCTCGCGCACGAATTCGGGTGTGATTGCCTGGAGCCCGTCCTTGCCGAACGCCGCCGCGCCGAACGCCTGGCCGGGGTGCTGGCGGCCCATCATGGCCGCGAGCTTTTCGCCGTTCGGGCCGCTCTTCTTCAGGCTTTCGAGATATTCGGCGCGCCGCTGGTTCTCGCGGATCGCGATGTACTCCATCTCCGGCGTGATGATGCCCTGCCGTGCGTAGTGCATCTGCGAGACGTTCTTTCCGGCCACCGCGCGACGCGGATGGCGATGCAGGTCGGGGAAGCGCAGTTCGGCCGTCTTCGGATCGGCGGCGCGCTCGCGGCCGAATTCGCTCGACAGTCCCGCGAGCTCCTCCGTGTCGCCGCGACGCTCGATCCACGCGCGGCGCAGCGCGGGCAAGCCCGAGCGGATGTCGATCTTCGCGTCCGGGTCGGTGTACGGGCCGGACGTGTCGTACACGTACACCGGCGGATTCTTCTCGCCGCCGAAGCCGTCGGGGGTGTCCGATTGCGTGATTTCGCGCATCGGCACGCGGATGTCGGGCGTCGAGCCGGTCACGTAGACCTTGCGCGAGTTCGGCAGCGGCGCGATGGCGGCGGCATCGACGACGGCATTCTCGGACAGGAATTTCGGGTTGGCATTCATGTGGCTGTCTCTCCTGTGTGGGACGGTTTTATCCGGACTCGACGCGGACGAACGCCGTCGAGCTCGGCTGATTCAGGAGCTAAACAGGGAGGAACGAGATGGAAAGGTACGGGTCCGGAAGAAGTGGCCTGGATGCTGCGAACCATGGAACCCGAACGCTTCCCTGCGCTGGCATTATCCAGATCAGGTTCAAAGGGTATTTCTCACCCACGCCACACGAAGCGATTTCGTCGAATGAGCCGATGATCGAAATCACGATGTGCAACGCAGGACCCCCGCGTTAGCAGCCGACACGTTACACCGCGGCGTGGCGTCTTGGCAACCATTCGTAAAGTTGTGCAATCGCGTTCCGTGCTTACTGCATAATGTCGAGCGCCGCGAATTCTCGGGGTTTTCCCGGGGATTGCGCGGTCTCTCCTCGCGCAATCCGCACTTCCTTCGTTCCGTCATGTCGTCCAGTCTGGTAGTTGCCGCAGCGTCTGTCCCGGTCTCTTTCGCAGTCATCCGGCGCGCAGCCGTCGCGGAGTAATGCATGTCCGCTCTGCCGCCGCCGCGCCTGCCGTTCAGTTTCCCCGACCGCTTTCCGTTTCGTGCGCCGCGCTCCTTCAAAGGGCAAGTCGCGCTCGCGCTGGCCGTCGTGTATCTCGTGTGGGGCTCGACGTATCTCGGGATTCATCTGTCGCTCGAATCGTTCCCGCCGCTCATGCTCGGCGGCCTGCGAAACCTGTGCGCCGGGGTCGGGCTCTTCGCGATCGCCGTGCATCGCAAGGCGGTGTGGCCGAGCGCGCGGGAAGTGCGCAATGCGGCGATCGTCGGCACTTTGCTGGAGGGCTTGTCGAGCGGGATGATGGCCTACGGCATGCGCACGGTGGGCACCGGCACGGCGGCGGTGATGGTAGCCACCGTGCCGCTCTTCGCGACGATCTTCACCGCGCTCAGCGGGCGCGGCGTCGCGAGAGGCGAATGGTTCGCGGTGGCGCTCGGTCTCATCGGCATCGTGCTGCTGAACCACGGCGATCCTTCTCCGAGTTCGACTGTCGGCACGCTGGCGATTCTGTGCGCCGCGATTTTCTGGGCGGGCGGCGCGCATCTGGCGACGCGTCTGCGGCAGCCGTCGGATCTGCTCATGTCGACGGCCTTGCAGATCGGCCTGGGCGGGCTGATCGCGACGGCGATCGCGCTGGCGTCGGGCGAGCGTCTGACGCACATGAGCGCCGGCGCGGGATTTTCGTTCGTGTATCTCGTGGTGATCGGATCGATGGCTGCATATGTCGCGTATAACTTTCTGATTCGCAATACGAGCACGATTGTCGCGACGAGTTGTCTTTATGTGAATCCGGTGGTCGCGGTCATGTTGGGCGCGTTGTTGCTCGGCGAAGTCGTCACGCAGTGGACCGTGATTGCGACGGTCGTTATTTTGCTTTCCGTGGGGCTTTCTTTTTGGTTCGATTATCGGCGGCGGGGGCTGGCTTGACAGACTTCTTGCCGAAGAGCGCGTAATCGTCGCGAGTCCGTAATCGCTGGGCTGGGTGTCCGTATCGCGGCGCGGATATTCGGGCGCTCCCGAACTTCTATCTTCGGACCATCAGGGTGAAACAATCTGTCTTCGTACTTGCCCGGGCGCCGAGCGCCGGACAGAATCAGCGGCCAGAGCGCGTCGCGGAGCCGTTTTTTCACCGACGTTAACGCTCGCGCGTCGTTTGAGAACCATCGCCGCTATTGCGCGCGGCAGGGGTACGCACACGAATACGTCGGTGCGAGCGCGATCGGCTGGTTGCAAATGCGCATGATCCTGAAATACCAGGTGTTGTTGCGGACCCTGCGTGCCTGCGCCGAGGGCGATCTTGCTGACGCAAGACTCCCTGCTTTTGACCGATATCCGATGCGAAACGCTGATGGAGGATCGCAGCTCAGCAGGTGGTCGCCAAATTCGCGGACAAGTCGTCCGTCTACTCGAACGGCGGCGATCAAGATCTTTTCATTCACGTAATGCGGCGCAATGGCATGGCCGCCGAAGACGAGTTACTCGATTGCACGACGCTCAACACGCCTAATCAGCTTCAGACGCCCACGAGCTTCATGGTGCACTACATGGGTATGTGGCCCGTCCTTCGCGCACTGGTGACGCATCATGGCGAACAGATGAGTCTAGAGCTTGACGCGAGCCGTCGAAGGCATATCCGGAAGGCGCGCTCAAGCGTTCGTGCGTCGGACTGCCGTTTAAGCGCAGAATGCGCTTCGCCCTCGTTGGGCACCCGGCCTAATACATCGGTTCCTCCTCTGCCTTATACACCTGTCGAACGGCTCGCCATTGAGTGACGAAATCGCGAAACTGTTTCATGGGACGTTCCCGGCGAACGCTTGGTCGTAAAAAACCCCTAAAAGATCTTGGCGATTAGGCGGTCCGTGAACAGGCTGATGGCACGTTGCCCCCGTTAATGCAAGCCGCCATTTATAACGAAATGCGCTAATGCCTAAAAGGCAGGCAGATTGGTAAAAAAGGAAGAGATGAGGCCCTCCTTTCAATCGTCTCTCTATAATGCTGGATCGGCAATCAAATAGTAATGCTAACTAATGTTAATCACATAAGACATCTGAATCAGCTGATGAAGAGCCATAAAAAAGCGCACAGTCGCACAGGGATCGAAACCGACAACTGTCTTTTGCAATGAAGTGATTTAACTCACTCAGGTTTGCGTTATTCAATTTATGCTGCGATAAGAGATGAGTTCGGACAGCACCGTCGCACCAAGACGATCGCCTTCAATAGCGAGCTAGGCGCAATCGGCAGGATGAGGCCCTGACGTCGCAGCATCACTGTAACACAGCACGGTTTCAGTTCATGGCCCGAAGATCTTAAACACTCAAGGCTGGAAAGTGATTTTCGCGTGAGCGAAAAGAATGCTGCATTTGGCGACCACTTCGCCGGGAGCCGAACGCAGCGCAGTGTAAATCAAATTAACTATTAAAAGGATTTAATCATGGGGTTCTGTTCTTTCCGATTCAAGCCGGTAACGGTGGCGATCCTCGGCAGCATCGCGGTGCTCGCGACGGCAAACGTCTCGGCTGGCACGATCATAGGTTTTAATAATTGGGTGGAATCGTCCGTCACGCGCGATGGTCTCAACGTTATTGGCGATAACAGTTACATAGGTTCAAGCGGAGTAATGATTGGCGACGTAGGGCTCATTAATATTCCGGACAGCGTGGTGATCGGTAATCACGCAAACGCGTTCTTTGTCGAGGGTTCGAAGGGCCCGGCCGTCGTTATTGGAAATAATGCTCAATCGCGCCCATCGGGCGTCGCTGTAGGTGCTGATACATCTGCTGAATTTTACAGTGCTGTGTTTGGTACGGGAGCGCATGCGAACCCTTACGGCGTTGCCTTGGGCACTGATTCAAGCGCTGATTCTTCAGGCGTTGCGGTGGGAGCCAAAAGCTCCGCTGGCGGCGACGCTGTGGCCATCGGATCGAACTCCTCTGCGTTCGACGGGACGGTTGCTATCGGCACAGGCGCCCGTACCGACCAGGGAGGCGTGGCACTCGGCGCTGGAGGTTTCGCAGCATGGAACGGCGTTGCGCTCGGAACGAATGCGATGTCGGGGGGCGATAGCGTTGCTATAGGCACGGAGGCACGAGCAGACTTTTGGGGGACGGCCGTCGGCCGGTCGGCCTCAGCAGTCTCAGGAGGGTCGGCTTTTGGCGACTATGCAATCGCCACGAACGGTGGCGCTACCGCTATCGGCAGTGATGCTCACGCGGAAGGTAGCTCTAGCACAGCTATCGGAGTAGGCGCCAGTGCATCGGGCCGCAGCTCTGTCGCTATAGGCGCCTCCAGTGAAGACGGTGGTGAGCAGAACGTTGTCAGCGTCGGCGGTGGCATGCTCAATATCCACCGTCGTATAACAAACGTCGCAGATGGCATTCACGGCAACGACGCCGTGAACATGAACCAGCTAAACGCCGTGAGCCAGCTCGTCGCGCAAAACACCGCCGACATCCTCGCGCTCCAGAGCGACGGCAATGGCCGTGTCGAAGGCACGATGCTCCGCTCGACCATGCGGGCCGCAGCTCCGATGGTCCTCGGCGCTGCCGCGCCTGCAGTCTCCGACTCGCTCTTTGCGGCGAGCGGCGAAGCCGGCGAAACCGCCACGGCAGCGGGCGTCCACGCCACTGCCATGGGTGCGAACGCCAGCGCCAACGCCGACAACTCGGTGGCCCTCGGCGCGAACTCCGTCGCGGATCGAGCGAACACGGTCTCCGTCGGCGCGGCAGGCAGCGAACGTCAGATCACGAACGTCGCGGCCTGCACGCAAGGCACGGATGCGGTCAACGTCAATCAGTTGAACGACAAGATCTCGCAGGCCAACGCCTACACCGATCAAGCCGTCGCAGGCGCTAACGCCTACACCGAACAGGCAATCGAAGGCGCGAAGCACGACATGGAACGCTACGCTGATCGCGCAGCGGCATCGACCCTGGCCATCCCGAGCATTCCGGTGCTCAACCCGGGCGAGAAGTGGGCCGGTGTGGCAGTCGGCAACTACGGTAGCGCGACCGCCGTCGGCGTCGCCGCGGCCTATCAGGTGACGATGAACTTGAACCTCGGCGTCGGTGTTTCGTCGGCGAATGGCGGTTCGACTGCCGTCAAGGCTCAGGCAGGCTACCGCTGGTAAGCGCACGTCGATAGAACTGGCGGCATTCCGCCAGTTCCATTTGACGACTCTCGGACCCGGGCACACCGATATAGGTATGCCCGGGTTCACCGCTTGTAACGCCATTCAGGAACTACAACCGCCAGGCGTCCTGTTGCAGTTCTGCGAGGGCGCGTGTCAACACTTCATCCCAATCGCCGCGTTCTTTCTGGTTGAAAATCCGCATGCCCGGATACCACGGCGTGTCTCCATGATCACGCATCCAGCGCCAGCAGCTTCGATGCCGATCGAGCAACCATACGCGCTTGCCCATTGCGCCAGCGAGATGGGCTATGGATGTGCCGACACAGACCACGAAATCCAGCGATGCGACGAGCGCGGCCGTATCGGCGAAATCCTCTATCTCATTGATCCAGTCGACGATATGAGCACGTTGCCGGCGTAGCAGTTTCTTCGCGTCGCTCACTGGTTTCTGCAAGCTGATCCAAACTGCATGCGGCCACGAGATGAACGCGTCGAATCTCGACCGGCATGTTTCGTCCCGCGTCCACTTCCGGTATCAGCGTGCGGCCGGCGCATGCAAGGCCGATACGCGGCAGCGACGAGTTGTGCAGGCCGGCGAGACGTTTCGACCATCGTTGCGCTGCGCGCGGTTCCGCGTGCAGATACGGGATCGCGGTCGGGCTTGTGTCGACATCCGGTCCGAATGCCATAGGCAGTGACAGGAGCGGAGCTGTACTTGTCCTTGTCGCAAGTCGACGCGCGTCGCGTCGTTATTTGGGAACTGGAGCACGACACGGAAGAAAGAGCGAACGTGGGTTTGCGCCGTCGTCTTTCCCAAACTCCCATCACGAGGCACCGCCGATCTGACTTGACGGCACTCGTACCCGAAAATTTCGGTGAGTGAACCCCGCTTCGCCGCTTGTAAGATTCGGCCAATAATGGCGCGTCTGCGCATCTCGTCCACCTTCCGCATCTTCTCTCCCGAAGCAATCCTCTAACGAAAGCAAAGCCTTCTCTCGCAAGGCTTTGCGGCCTCTCCGAGGGATTACGCACCGATCAAGGGCACGTCGATTGCTCAATGCCTTCACCCGTCATGGCGGTGTCATCGAAGCTGACAACGCCACCGACGGCCGAGGAAAGTCAACCCGGGAGAGTCGCGACGTCGAACGCGAATGCGCAGTACGCGCCACGCAATCGCGCCGCGGACTCAGAGAACGATCAAAACAAAGGAAGGTGGAACCATGAAGCTCATCCGCACCGCTGCCGCGCTCGCCGCCGTCGCCGCTTTGCTCTCCGCTTGCGGAGGAAGCTCCGACGATGTGGGCAAGGAAATCGGCGTCACCCAGCCGCAGGTCCATTTCATTCACGCGATTCCGAGCGGCCCGAACGTCGACTTCTACGACAACGCCAAGATCCTGCAGCCGAATCTCGCCTACAAGGCGGTGACGAATTTCGCGAACATCGACACGGGCCAGCACAGCTTCTCCTACGCGGCCGTGAACACGACGACGCAACTCGCCACCGATACGAGCATCTCGAATGCCGCGAAAGGGCATGAGTACACGGTGATCGCGCTGCCGGACGCGGGCTTCGTGCCGTCGATCGCGGTGATCGACGATCCGTTCGACAAGGGCCTGCTTTCGGGCAGCGCACGCGTGCGCGCCTTCAACGCGTCGACGAACGCGCCGAATCTCGATGTCTATCTCGTCGCGCCGGGGACGAACATCGCGAGCGTCAGCCCGACGATGGCGGGCGTCGCCTACAAGAACGCCGTGCCCGCGACGACGCAGGATTCCATCTATGTCTCGGGCGGCACGTATCAGTTGATCGCGACGCTGCCGGGCTCGAAGACGCCGGTATACAAGTCGGCCTCGTTCGATCTCGTCAACAACGCGGACTGGCTCGTGACCACGCTGCCTTCCGGAAATGCGGCCTCGCAATTGGTGCCGGAAAAGATCCGCGTGCTGGTCGCGCAGGGCGGCAACACGCAACAGCCGGCGCTGGAATTGCCCGACACGCAATGACGTTTCGCGCCTGAAGCGACGAAGCCCGGCCGCGCGCATCGGCCGGGTTTTTTTTTTCGCCCGTCACGCGCGCGAGGGCGACGCAAAAAAAATCCCGCCACGCGAACGTGGCGGGAAGACAGGGAACTACCTCAACGCTATGGAACGCCCTGAGCGCGTGCGCCGCGATCACGCGGCGCACGTCGCCGCTTACTTGTGCTCCTCGGCGGAATTCGAAATGGCCTGACCGCCCTTCGAGATGTCCTGGCCAGCTCCCGAAACGGTGTTGCAGCCCGCGAGAGCCGCCGTGCCTGCAATCAGCAGTAGAGCGATGAGTCGAGTCATGTTTATTCCCCTTTGGAGTTGAAATGCGTGACAGGAATTGAGTTCGCGCATTGTGTCGAATGACGGGCGCCTTGTCGTCGCCCCGTCGCCCCCGCTTACCTGTGTGAACAATCATAAAAAAAGCGCGCGGTCTCAGGCTGTCGGCACGCGTGCGATTTTCCTGTCGGCGGCGTCTGCATTCGATGTCGGCATCGTCCTACGCGGACGGCATGGCGACCGACGCGCCCGCGCTGCGCTCGCGCGGCATCGACACGCTGATCGCCGTGCCATGCGGCGACGCGCGCTCGATCTCGAAGCGCCCGCCGCGCGCCGATACGCGCTGGCGCATGCCGACGAGTCCGTGCGTCTGCGTGCGCTTGAGATCCTGCGGCCGGATGCCGATGCCGTCATCGGTGATCGAGAGCGACACGTTCTCTTCATCGACACGAAGCGTCACGCGGATACGGCTCGCGCGCGCGTATTTCGCCGCATTCGTCAGCGTCTCCTGCGCGACGCGGAAGAGGGCGATCTCGATCGCCTCGCCGAGCTTCACGTCATCGCCCGGCAGATCGAACTCGACGCTCCAGCCGTTGCGTTGCGCGGCTTCGTCGACGAGCGAGCGCAGCGCGGTCACGAGACCGAAGCTGGCAAGCACGGTCGGCCGCATGTCCTCGATGATGCGGCGCTTCAGTGCAATGCCCTGATCGAGATTGCCGAGCGCGCGAGCGAGTTTTTCGGCCATCGCCGGCTCGCTGTCCTTCAGCTTGCCGCGCACCCACGCGACATCCATCTTGCTCGCGGTGAGGATCGAGCCGAGCTCGTCGTGCAGTTCGCGCGCAAGCTCCGTCTTCTCGTTTTCGCTGACCGATTGCAGGTGCCAGGCGAGCGCTTCGAGCTGGCGCGTGCGCGCGAACACGAGCTGATCCAGCTCTTCCTGCTGCGTGATGAGCGCCTTCTGCACGCGCGCCTGCTTGTCGAGCTGAATGCCCAGATTGCGAAAAAGGAGGATGAACAACACGATGTTGAGCGCGCACAATGCCGCGACGCAAAGCGTCGAGATGCGCTGATCGGCGCGGCTTGCGTCGAGCGCGTGCTGTGCGCGCTGTTCTTCGTTCAGGCGCAACAGCGACAGCGCCGCGTCCAGCGTCGCGCTCGTGTCGGCCGCCGGCAGCGCGAGCGCGCGCTCACGCAGGGCGGCGCCAGTCGGCGGCGCAGCGAGGCGCGCCGTGCCTTGCGCGATTTCATCGTCGGCGGCGGCGCGGATCTGCGCGAAGCTCGCGAGGGCGGTGTCGTCGCCGATGCGCCGGTAGTACGCATCC
This sequence comes from Caballeronia sp. INML1, assembly GCF_023631085.1. NCBI lineage: Bacteria > Pseudomonadati > Pseudomonadota > Betaproteobacteria > Burkholderiales > Burkholderiaceae > Caballeronia > Caballeronia sp. INML1. The sequence goes on from NZ_JALQDT010000010.1 coordinate 127,865, forward strand.
AGCCACGCCAGCGTGCGCCGCACGCGTTGCGCCGTTTCCCGGAAGTGCGCCGGGAACGCGCCGTCGGCCTTGAGCGCGAAGCCGCGCTCGTCGGCGGTGAGGGTGGCGATATCGGCGGCGAGCGTCGAAAGCTGCGCGGTGGCGCCCTTCGCTTCGAGGGCGGTTTCGTATTCCGACGCGATCCGGATGCGCCCCGATTCGAGAATGATCAGCCCGCCCACGGTGATGACGATTGCGACCGTCATCGCGACCGCCCAGCTGTACCGGCGCATCCATTCGTTGAAACGCGCCGCGCGGCGCGCGAGGCCGGCGGGCGCCGGCGCTTTTGGATTGTCGGGCTCGTCCGTTGCAAAGGGCGGCGGGTCGTCCGGCAGGATCGCGGGCATCGTGGGTATCGTGGGTATCGCGGCGCGCGGTACGTGGCTCATGGTGTCGGAAGTTCGGCGTTTCACTTAGGCAGCCGATTTGAAAGCGAGTGTCGGTGGATTCCCACAGCAAAAAAGGAGCCTGCCCGAATGCGCCGCGCGGCGGGTATGGCTAGCATGGTTCCGTCATCCATTCACTACGGGGAACGATCATGCTGAAGTGGGCCTTGTTTTTCGCGATCGTGGCCGTGATCGCCGGCGTGCTGGGCTTTACGGGCGTCGCTGCCGGCGCCGCGGCCATCGCCAAATTCCTGTTCGTGCTGTTCCTGATCCTGTGCGTCGTGTTTTTGGTGCTGGGCTTCGTCGTCACGAAAAAAGCCATCGATTAGCGCCGCTTCGCGAGCATCGCCGATCGTTTCCGACCAATCATGAAGGAGCTCACATGCTTCATTACGCTGCTGTCTTCTTCGTCATCGCCATCATCGCCGCCGTGTTCGGCTTCACGGGGATCGCGGCCGGCGCGGCGGAAATTGCGAAGATTCTTTTCTTCATTTTCCTCGTCGTGTTCGTCGTCACCCTGCTGCTCGGCGTGTTCCGGACGTGACGCCCGGATAGGGCGAAAGCCATGAACCATCAAGCCGCGCGCGGAAGTCACGACCGTCGCGCGGTTTTTTCGAGCGATCAGGCATGGCGCATGCATCCGGTTTTTCGATTGGATAGGAGCGGTCTATGCGCGCCGCATTGCAAGGGCCTGCTCCAGCGAAACGTCATGTCACCCATCCCAGAGGAGCGAACCAAATGTCCAAATCGTCTGCTGTAAATACCGGGTCGAACCAGTCCACGGACGCTTTTGTCCTCGATGTCGAGAAAATTCGCGCCGATGCGCGCCAGCACATGGACGAAGGCGCGGTGACGGAGGGCTACGGCGCGGACCGTGAGACGGTCCTGAAGCTGCTCAACGACTCGCTCGCCACCGAAATCGTCTGCACGCTGCGCTACAAGCGCCACTACTTCATGGCGAAAGGCATTCACTCGGAAGCGGTCGCGCAGGAATTCCTCGAGCATGCGAACGAGGAACAGGAACACGCCGATACGCTCGCCGAGCGCATCGTGCAACTGGGCGGCGCGCCGAATTTCGCGCCGGACGGGCTCTCGTCGCGCTCGCATTCCGAGTACAGCGAAGGCAAGGATCTGATCGACATGATCCGCGAGAACCTGATCGCCGAGCGCATCGCGATCGATACGTATCGCGAGATCATCCGCTATCTCGGCGACAAGGACGTCACGACGCGACGCATCTTCGAAGACATTCTGGCGGTCGAGGAAGAGCACGCCGACGACATGGCGGACCTGCTGGAAGGCCGCAACGGGTAAGGGCGATGCCCCGGATACGCAACGCGTATCCGGCGCCTGCATGAAATGACCGATCAACTACTACAAGAACGTCCGGCAGCGCGGACGACGCGAATGATTCGAGTCTTGATAGCCGACGACCACGCGATCGTGCGCAGCGGGTTCAGGCAGTTCGTCGTGGACGAACCCGACATGGAAGTCGCGGGCGAGGCCGCCACCGGCGACGAAGCCATCGCGCTCGTGCGCGCGCAGGCGTTCGACGTCGTGCTGCTCGACATCGCGATGCCCGACAAGAACGGCGTCGATACCTTGCGCGTGATCAAGCAGATCCGGCCGGAGCAGGGCGTGCTGATGCTTTCGGGCTTCCCGGAGAGCCAGTACGCGATCAACCTGCTGAAGGCGGGCGCGAACGGCTATCTGAACAAGGACGCGGCGCCCGAGGAGATCGTGCGTGCGATCCGCACCGTGGCGCGCGGGCATCGTTACCTGTCGGAGTTCATCGCGGATGCGCTCGCCGACAAGCTCGACAAGCCCGCCGCCGAACGGCCGCACGAGCTGCTGTCCGAGCGCGAGTTCCAGATCTTCTGCAAGCTCGCGGGCGGCCGGCTTCCGACGGAAATCGCGCAGGAACTGCATCTGTCGGTGAAAACGGTGAGCACGTATCGCGCGCGCGTGCTCGAAAAAATGCGGCTCTCCAGTAACGCCGATCTCACGTATTACGCGATCAAGAACGGCCTGATCGAATAGCGGCGCACCGTTCGAGATCCGCGAGCAAAGCCGGAGGGCGCCCGACGTGAGCCATCACACCACCACTGACGACCGAAGCGGGCCGCCGACGCCGCGGGCGCCGCTCGCGGTGCTGCTGATCGAGGACTCGCCGCTCATCCGCCGCAGCCTGACCGAGGCGATCGAAGCACTCGGGCCGTGGCGCGTGACCGCGTTCGCCGATGCGCCGCACGACGCGATTGCGCTGCTGTCGGCGCAGGCGTTCGACGCGGTGATCGTCGATCTGCAGCTGAAGCGCGGCTCGGGCATCGACGTGCTCGCGTGGCTCAAGGAGTGCGGCGCGGCACGCTCGCCGGGTGCGTTCGTCGCGGTGCTCACCAATCACGCGCTGCCGACCTATCGCGAGCGTTGCCTGCAATACGGCGTGCATCACTTTTTCGACAAGTCGCTCGAATTCGATCGCGTGCTCGACGCGTTGTGCGACTACGCGCGCGCGCGCATCTGAATCCGCTATCGCCGGCCGCGCCCGCGCCAGTGGCTGAAACCGGCGAGACCCGTCGCGGCGAGACCGGCGAGACAGACGCCCGTCCAGCCCATCGCCTGCCACGCTAGCGATGCGAGTCCCGAACCCAGCGCCCCGCCGATGAAATAAGCGACCATGTAGACCGTGTTCACGCGGCTGCGCGCCTCGGGCTTGAGCGCGTAGATGCGCGACTGATTCGAAATCTGCGCGGCCTGCACGCCGACATCGAGCACGATCACGCCGATGACGAGCCCCGCGATGCTTGTCGCCGAGAACGCGAACACGACGAAGGACAACCCGACCAGTCCGATGCACAGCGAGATGACGGCGCGCGGCCCACGCTTGTCGGCGGATTTTCCCGCGAGCGGCGCGGCGAGCGCGCCCGCGGCGCCCACGATGCCGAAAAGCCCGGCCGCCTGCGGACCCATGTGAAACGGTTCGCCCGCGAGCAGCAGCGTGAGCACCGACCAGAAAATGCTGAACGCGGCGAAGAGCGCGCCGCCCGTGAAGGCGGCCTCGCGCAGCGCGCGGCTTTCCACCGTGAGGTGCCACATCGAGCCGAGGAGTTTGCCGTAGGTGAGCGTCGAGGTCGGCTGGCTCTTCGGCAGCCGCGCGATCACGACGACGGCCAGCGCGATCGTCGCGAGCACGGACGCGCCGAACACGGCCCGCCAGCCGAAGTACTGCGCGACGAAGCCCGACACCGTGCGCGCGAGCAGGATGCCCAGCAAGAGCCCGCTCATTACCGTGCCGACGGCGTGGCCGCGCTCGGCGGCGGGCGCGAGCTCGGCGGAGAAGGGCACGGCTTGCTGCGCGATCGTCGATACGATGCCGATCGCGAGACTGGCGGCGATCAGAACCGCGAGCGTGGGCGCGCTCGCCGCGGCCACGAGCGCAGCGCCCAGCGCCGCGAGCTGCAGCAGGATCAGAAGACGCCTGTCGAAGCGGTCGCCGAGCGGCGCGAGCACGAGCATGCCGAGCGCATAGCCGAGTTGCGTCGAGGCGGGCACCGCGCCGATCAGCCGGGCGTCGTCGGGAAAGCTGGCACGAAAGTCGCCGAGCAGCGGCTGGTTGAAATAGATGTTCGCGACCGAGACGCCCGCAATCGTCGCGAGCAGCCACAGGGTGGCGCGCGAATAGTGCGGATGGCGCACCGGAGGATTGGATTGCGGAGATTCGAGCATGAATCGAGGACGATGGTCAGCCGCCGATCATACTGAAGACGCGCGAGCGCCGCAGCGCGCCGTTAAAAAGGCTGCGGGCCGCCGCCTTGCTCGACGCTCACGCAATGCGTGACGAGCCCGAGATCCGCGCGCCACAGGTGCAGCCCGAACGCAGGCGGCTCCATGACGAATGCATCGGGGCCGCCGGGTTTCAGTTGCAGCGCCACCTGATGCGCGGTCGACGGCACGCACCAGGCGAGCGTGCCGCCGAATCGCACACCGATGGCCCGATGCACATGACCGCACACGATGCGCTCGACGTTCGAATGACGGCGCACGAGCGCATCGAGCGCGCGGCTGTCGTCCGGCGCGAGGCGGATGTCGTCCATGAAGCCGATGCCGCACGCGACCGGCGGATGATGCATGCCGATGACGACAGGCTGCTGGCCGCTCGCGTCGAGCTGCGCTTCGAGCCAGGCGAGGCGCGTGGCGCACAAGCGACCCGCGCCCGAACCGGGATCGAGCGTGTCGAGCGCGATCACGCGCACTTCGCCGACATCGAACGCGTATTGCACGAAGCCGTCGTGGCCCGCGAGTTCGGGGCGATCGCCGAACACCGCGCGCAGATTCGCGCGGTCGTCGTGATTGCCGACCATGACGCGCCACGGGATCGCGAGTGTATCGAGGAGCGTGCGCAGATGCCGGTATTCGTCGATACCGCCCGCATCGACCAGATCGCCCGTGACGAGCACGGCGTCGGGGCGAGGATCGAGCGCATTGAGCACGCCGATCGCGCGGGCGAGAAAGGCGGCCGTATCGACGCGGCCGTAGGCGAGCGTGCCCTGCGCCGTGATGTGCAGATCGCTGATCTGGGCGAGCAGCATGGGCGTCGATCTCCTCGTCGCGGGCGGATTTCGGACTTAATCGTCGGATGCGGCGACGGGCGGCTTCGGCGCGAGCTTCGCGGGAACGAGCCACTGGAAGCCTGTCATCGACGTCTCGCTGAACGTGCATTCGGCGGCCGCGGGCACCGGCGCCGACCTGGTGGCCGGCGGCTTCGGCGGCGTGTGGATGGTCCCGTGCACGACCACGCGCGAGCCATGATAACTCGCGCCGGAGCCCGTGATTTTCAGCGGCGCGCTGGCGGCGTCGGGGTAGTCCGCGCGCACCCTGTCCTTGCAGGCTTCGACGTTCTTGTAATAGGACGTGCAGCCCGAGACACAAGCGAGGGCAATGGTGAGCAGGACGAGCAGCGGGTGGCGGGTGCGATGGTTCATCGAAGGCGTCGAAGCGAAAAGAGGACGGGGCGAAACTTTATATCATGCGCGCCGCGCGAGGGTCGGACCGGGCGCTTGTTTTCTCGCGCGATGCGGTAGCACAATCGGCACTGTCATTCGATCAGCGCGTTGCGTACCGATGGAGACGACCGCCATGCAGAAGGACATCGAAGTAGGCGACTACTTGCTCGCCATGCAGGCCACGCCCCGGCCGATCGAGCCCGACGGCGACGCGGACGCGGCTCCGTCCGAGGGTTACGCGATCCGCGTGCGGGTAACGCGGATCGACCAGAAACCGGTGCACGGTTCGACACTCGCCGACGACTCGGGCGAAATGACGGGCGACCACGGTCCTTTCGAGACCGTCGCGGAGGCGATCGCGCATGGCGAGGCGTGGGGACGGCATTACGTCGCGCGCGTCCTGGGGCACGCGGTGTAGCGGCGGGGGCCGCGAAAGGGGGGAAGCAGTCCCCGCGTCAGGCGGGTGCAGCGCGCGGGCGAGCATCGCTAGACTCTGGTGCATCGACCGGACCATCGCCGAGGCCGCCATGATGCCCGTTGCCCTCTATATCACCCCGAACTACATCGCGTCGGTGCGCAGCGGCAAGACGCGCGACTGCTTCGGCGGAACGGTGCGTTTCATCGGTGTGGATGCGTTGCCGTTCGATATCGAGCATGTGTGCCTGCTCGACCGCGATACGGCGATCGAGGCGCTGTTCGATGCGGTGAGGGATGCAGAGCGGTTGTTGAATGCGGTGTGAGGGTGTTTGCTCAAGATCTCGGAAGGCGGGTCGTTATTCCGACGACCAAATCCTTTACCGAAAACTAGAACTACACCGCCGTTGAACGATTAATGGGCGCAGGGCAATCGCGCCTGGTGCCGGGGACCGGACTCGAACCGGCAAGCCGTGAGGCGGCGGATTTTAAGTCCGCTATGTTTACCAATTTCATCACCCCGGCAGGGCGGACGCGATTCTACCATTGCCCGACAGCGCGCCAAAGCCGCGCCCGCCGCCGTCATCAGGCCGTTCGACAAGTGCTGGACCCTCCCGCATAATCGGCGGCACCGATTTCGGCGCGAGGACATACGATGGGCAAGACCCGGCTCGAAGCATTCAGCGATGGCGTCATCGCCATCATCATCACGATCATGGTGCTGGAATTGAAAGTGCCGCACGGCGATGACTTCGCCGCGCTGGCGCCGCTCCTGCCCGTTTTCTGCGCATACGTGCTGAGCTTCATCTACGTCGGCATCTACTGGAGCAATCATCATCATCTCTGCCACGCGATCCAGCGCGTGAACGGCCGGGTGCTGTGGGCGAATCTGCACGTGCTTTTCTGGCTGTCGCTCTTTCCCTTCACCACGAACTGGATGGGCGAGAACCATCTGACCGCCGTGTCGACCGCCTGCTACGGCTTCGTGCTCTTCATGACCGCCGTCGCGTGGTACATCCTCACCCGCACGCTCATTTCGATGCACGGCGAAAACGCCGCGCTCGAACGCGCCGTCGGCGCGGACCGCAAGGGCAGGCTTTCGGTGCTGCTCTATCTCGTCGCCATCGGTGTGTCGTTCTGGCAGCCGTGGATCGCCGCGACGCTCTACGCGCTCGTCGCGGCCGTATGGCTCGTGCCCGATCGACGCATCGAGCGCATCCTCGCGAACGAAGAAACGTGATGCGCATCGGCCTCATCTCCGATACGCACAACCTCGTGCGCCCCGAAGCGCTCGAGGCATTGCGCGGGTGCGCGCACATCATTCACGCGGGCGATATCTGCAAGCACGGCGTGCTCGATGCGCTCGCGTCCCTTGCGCCGCTCACCGCCGTGCGCGGCAACAACGATGTCGGCGATGACGTCGCGCGATTGCCCGGGGACGCGCGCATCGAACTGGGCGGTGCGACGATCCACGTCGTCCACGATATCGCCGACGCGCCGAAGCAACTCGATGGCATCGACGTCGTCGTGACCGGTCATTCGCACAAGCCGCTCGTCGAGCGGCGGGGCGGCGTGCTCTTCGTGAATCCCGGCAGCGCGGGGCCACGGCGCTTCAAGTTGCCGATCACGCTCGCGTTGCTCGATATAGACGATGGAAAACCGGACGCGCGCATCGTCGCGCTCGTGACATAAAAAAGGCCGGCGCTCACGCACCGGCCTTGCGCCTTCAGAAAGCCTGACGCCTTACGCGCGCACCGTGCCTTCCGGGAACGCGTCGTCCATTTCGGCGGCTTCGCGATGGCCGCGCAGGATCGCGTGCGCTTCCGACTTCGACGCCACCGCCGGCGGCGAGCCCTTCAGCGGCTTCTTCGCCGTTTCGTGCAGCGCGAGCACCGACACGATACCGATGAGCGACGCGCCCATCAGGTAGTACGCGGGCATCATCAGATTGCCGGTCTTCTCGACGAGCCATGCCGTGACGAGCGGCGTCGTGCCGCCGAAGAGCGACACCGACACGTTGAAGCCGATCGCGAGCGCGCCGTAGCGGATCTTCGTCGGGAAGAGGGCCGGCAGCGACGACGGCATCACGCCCGTGAACGTCGAGAGCAGCGCGCCGAGGATCATCATGCCCGCGAAGATCGACGGGACCGTGCCCACGCGGATCAGCGAGAGCGACGGAATCGACAGCACCAGCAGGCCGATGCAACCCGCGAGCATCACGGGCTTGCGGCCGATGACATCCGACAGGCGGCCAGCGATGAGCGTCAGCGGCATCATCAGCACCATCACGACGAGCACGATGAAAAGGCCGTGCGTCTCATTGAACTTGAGCGTCGCCGACAGATAGCTCGGCAGATACGAGAGGGCCATGTAGTCGGTCACGTTGAAGATCAGCACGAGGCCCACGCATTGCAGCAGCGGCTTCCATTGCTGGATCAGCGTCTCGCGAAACTGCGCCTTGGTCGTCTCGTGCGCCACCGCTTCCGCCTTCTCGGCTTCGCGCTGGAACGCCGGCGTTTCTTCGAGCTTCATCCGGATATACAGACCGATCAGGCCGAGCGGACCGGCGATCATGAACGGAATGCGCCAGCCCCAAGACAGCAGTTCGCGCTCCGACATCACCGCAGTGAGCACCGCGACGACGCCCGCGCCGAGCACATAGCCGACGAGCGTGCCGAACTCGAGAAAGCTCGACATGAAGCCACGCTTCTTGTCCGGCGAGAATTCGGCGATGAAGGTTGCGGCGCCGCCGTATTCGCCGCCCGTCGAAAAGCCCTGCACGAGACGCGCGACGAGCAACAGCACCGGCGCCATCACGCCGATCGACTCGTAGCTCGGAATGATGCCGATACAGAACGTGCCGACGGCCATCATGATCATCGTCATCGCGAGCACGCGCTTGCGGCCGATGCGGTCGCCGAGCGGGCCGAACACCATGCCGCCGATTGGGCGCACCAGGAACGCGGCCGCGAACGTGCCGAAAGTCGCGAGCAACTGCGCTGCCGGGCTGCTCGACGGGAAGAACACCTTGCCGAGCGTCACGGCGATGTAGCTGTACACGCCGAAGTCGAACCATTCCATCGCATTACCGATGGCCATTGCGCCGACCGCGCGCTTGAGCAGGGATTGATCGACGATGGTGATGTCGTCGAGGGTGAGATCGGACTTCTGACTGGATGAATCGTGTGTGCGCCAAACGCCCTCGTGAAGAGAAGACATAGTTCGAAAAACTCCGTATTCGATCCCGAGAGCTCGCGAAAGAGCTTCGGGCGCGCCGTCGTCAGGACAGCGCGTATTGCCGGGACAGTGCAGTTTCGCGACGGCGCCGCTTGCATTGCGGGGAACGTACGCAAATGGCTCCGCGCAGCGATCTGACGGAAGCAGATGCTGAAGAACGAAAAGAAAACGCGGTGCCGGTGCTTCGCGGTGGGTCGCGAAATTGCACTCGGATGAAACAAACGAATTTGACGTGCGGACGGCGAACCCGGCGAAACCTGAGTTGCCGCGGGTGGGCCGCGACGTCGGCGAAAAAACAACCTGAGACGAAAAAGGCCGGCGTGAGTCTGGCAAGACCAGCTAAAAAACCGACGCGCCTCTTTGTATGAAAACTGTCACTACCGCCGTGTGTCCGAACTGCGATACGCCGAACTCATGCGCGTGAATGAGGGTGAATTACTGTTGATAACAAACAAATGATAACACGATGACAGACGATGTGCAAACCGGCCGATGTTGGCAAGGTTCCGCGGGAGCCCCGATCCCTTGCCTGCTATAGGATTGCGCTGAATTTCGGTCCATTCACCTGATGGTCCAGCCGGTACATTTTGCGCAATGCGCGGCAACAAAAAACCGGCCGCTCTGGGCCGGTTGTAGCAGTGCGATCGAGCCGCGAATTCAGCTTTGCGGAGGGACGTAGCCCGTGGCGGTATCGGCGCCTTCGCCGAAGAAATATTTCTCGGTCTGCTTGATGAGGTACTGGCGCGCGCGCGGATCGGCCATGTTCAGACGATTTTCGTTGATGAGCATCGTCTGCTGCTTGAGCCAGCCTTGCCAGGCTTCCTTCGAGATCGTTTCGTAGATGCGCTTGCCGAGCTCGCCCGGCAGCGGCGGAAAGTCCAGTCCTTCGGCTTCCTTGCCGAGCTTCGCGCATTGAACCATTCGGGCCATTGTGAGTTTCTCCTCTGTATCGGGGGACGAAGCGCAGTTCGCGCTTCTCAAAGCGAATTCAAAGCTGTTTCATCAGGACGAGCGACTTGCGCTGCCAGTTGTAGAGGCGCCGGCGATCCTCGGGCAGATCGTCCACGGTCACCTTCACGAAGCCGCGCTTCAGGAACCAGTGCTCGGTGCGCGTCGTCAGCACGAAGATACGCGTGAGCCCGCGCGCCCGGGCACGCTGCTCGATGCGCTTGAGCAAGCGCTCGCCGTCGCCCGAACCTTGCGCTTCCGGCGCGACGGTCAGGCACGCCATCTCGCCGATGCGCTCCTGCGTGTAGGGATAGAGCGCGGCGCAGCCGAACAGCACGCCATCGTGCTCGATGACGGAGAAGTGGTCGATATCCCGCTCGATCTGGTGGCGCCCGCGCCGCACGAGCGTGCCGTCGCTTTCGAGCGGCTCGATCAGCGTGAGGATGCCGCCGACGTCATCCGGCGTCGCTTCACGCAGGCTTTCGAGGTTCTCGTACGAGATCATCGTGCCGACGCCGTCGTGCAGGAACAGTTCGAGCAGCACGCTGCCGTCGAGGCGATACGGAATGATGTGGCCGCGCGCCACGCCGCCGCGGCATGCGCGCACCGTATGCTTCAGATAGAACGCCGTGTCGCCTTGCAGCTCGCCGCTTTCCTGCAGGCGATAGGCGTCGTCGAGCGACAGCTCGCGGATGAGTTCGTTTTCCGAATCGACGAGACCCGGAATTTCGGTCACGAAGATGATCTTGTCGGCACGCAGCGCGATGGCGGCGGCGGACGCGACGTCTTCCATCGACAGATTGAACGCCTCGCCGGTCGGCGAGAAGCCGAGCGATGACAGCAGCACCAGCTTGTTCGACGCGAGCGACTGGCGGATCGAATCGCCGTCTATCTTGCGAACGACGCCCGTATGCTGGAAATCGACGCCGTCCAGAATGCCGACCGGTCGCGCCGTCACGAAGTTGCCCGACACGACGCTGATGTGCGCGTGGGCCATCGGCGTGTTCGGCAGGCCCTGGCTGATCGCGGCCTCGATGTCGAGACGCACTTCGCCGGCGGCTTCCTTCGCGGACTCGAGCGCGCGGGCATCGGTGATGCGCAGGCCATGCGAAAACGACGATTCGACGCCGTGAAGACTCAATTGCTCGTCGAGCTGCGGGCGCGAGCCGTGCACCAATACGACGTGGATGCCCATCGCGTGCAACAGGCCGACGTCCTGCACGAGCGCGTTCAGACGACCTTCCTGCACCAGTTCCCCGCCGAACGCCACGACGAACGTTTTGTTCCGAAACGCGTGAATGTACGGCGCGACAGAGCGCATCCAGTCGACGAACTGAGCGTGGAGATCCGGCGCTTCGGGCTCTGCGGCCGGCGGCGACGCGGTCATCGTGAGGTCGGTTTGGGAATTCATCCCGGGATTATAATGCGACGCTATGCCGAATGTTTCTCGTCCATCACGTCCCGATCAGGCGGGCAAGTCTCAGTCCGCCGATAAATCCCTCGATACTCAGGAGCAGTTGCGACAACTGCGTGAAAATCTGCTGCGCGATGCGCGGGAGGGCGGGGGGGCGTCCGGCGATTCCGGCGAACCTGCGGGGCTGAGCAAGAAAGAGCTCGCTGCGCGACGCTTTGCGGCGGGCGCGCCGGCCGCGTCCGCGCCGTCGGGCAAGGCGGCGGTTGCGCCGCTTCAGAAGGGCGGCGAGGCCGGTAGTCCTGCTAGCAAGCAGGGCGCCGTGGCGGCGACGAAACGACCGCCTGCGCCCCAGAAGCCGCAAGCTGCGCCGCCTGCCCGCGATCGGGCGAAGCCGAATCCCGCGCTAGCGGGGAAAACGGACCGCGCTCCGGCGCGCGCGCCGCATTCCGGATCTCAACTGCCCGCGCCGGCGAAACGCGATGACGCGCGTGCGCCGCGCGAGCCGCGCTCTGAATCTCAGCAGCACGCACCAGCAAAGCGCGATGACGCCCGTCGCGCGCAACACGCGCGTGCGCCGCGCGAGGAACATCGAGCCGAACGGCGGGAGAGCGGCGCTCCGCCCAAAGCAGCCGATACACGCAGCAACGACCCCCAACGCGTCGAGCGTCGAAACGAGCATCTCGCGACCAGCGCGCGTCGCGAGCCCGTTGGCTCGGCGCCAGCGGCCGAACGCGCGCCGGCAGCGCGAGAACGCGAGGCTCGCGAGCCTCGTCCGCCGCGCCCGTCACGCATCGTCACACCGAATCCGATTCCGCCGATCACCTTCCCCGAAGCACTTCCGGTATCCGGCCGACGCGAGGAAATCGCACGCGCGATCGCGGCGAATCAGGTCGTGATCGTCAGCGGCGAAACCGGCTCGGGCAAGACCACGCAACTTCCGAAAATCTGCCTCGCCCTCGGGCGCGGCCTCGGCGCGGGCGGCAGCGGTCTCATCGGCCATACGCAGCCGCGCCGTATCGCCGCTTCGGCCACGGGAAGGCGCATCGCGGAAGAGCTCGGCACGCCGTTCGGCGAAGTCGTCGGCTACAAGGTGCGCTTCACGGACAATCTCGCGCCGGGCGCGTCCGTCAAGCTGATGACCGACGGCATCCTCCTTGCCGAAACGCAGACCGATCCGCTGCTCAACACGTACGACACGATCATCATCGACGAGGCGCACGAGCGCAGCCTCAATATCGACTTTCTGCTCGGCTATCTGAAGGAAATCCTGCCGAAGCGCCCCGATCTGAAGCTGATCGTCACGTCTGCGACTATCGACGCCGAGCGTTTCGCGCGCCATTTCGGCAGCGACGACAAGCCCGCGCCGGTAATCGAGGTGAGCGGGCGGCTGTATCCGGTGGACGTGCGTTATCGGCCGATTGAAGAGCAAAGCGAGGCGATCAAAAATGCGCAAGGCACGGCGCCCAGGCGCAACGACCGCAGAACCGACCGCGACCTGATGGAAGCCATCGTCGATGCCGTCGACGAACTGTGCCGCGTCGGCCCCGGCGACGTGCTCGTGTTCCTGCCCGGCGAGCGCGAAATCCGCGACGCCGCCGAGGCGCTTCGCAAGCATCATCCGCCGCACACGGAAATCCTGCCGCTCTTCGCGCGCCTTTCCGCGCAGGAGCAGGAGCGCGTGTTCAGGCCGTCGAACGCGCGGCGCATCGTGCTCGCGACCAACGTCGCGGAGACGTCGCTGACGGTGCCGGGCATTCGTTACGTCGTCGATACCGGCATGGCGCGCGTGAAGCGCTATTCGTATCGCAACAAGGTCGAGCAATTGCAGATCGAGCCGGTGTCGCAGGCGGCGGCGAATCAGCGCGCGGGCCGCTGCGGGCGCGTCGCGGACGGCGTATGTATCCGGCTCTACGACGAAGCGGATTTTCAGGCGCGGCCGCGCTTCACCGATCCGGAAATCCTGCGCTCGTCGCTGGCCGCCGTGATTCTGCGCATGAAGTCGCTGCATCTGACGGCGATCGAAACCTTTCCGTTCATCGAGCCGCCGCCGGGCCGCGCGATCGCGGACGGCTATCAACTGCTGAACGAACTCGGCGCCGTCGATGACGACAACGCGCTCACGCCGCTCGGCCGCGAGCTCGCGCGCCTGCCGCTCGATCCGCGCGTCGGCCGCATGATCCTTGCCGCGCGCGATCATCTGGCGCTGAAGGAAGTGCTCATCATCGCGTCGGCCTTGTCGGTGCAGGATCCGCGCGACCGGCCGATCGAGGCGCAGGAGCAGGCGGATCAGGCGCATCGCCAGTTCGTCGACGAGCGCTCCGAGTTTCTGCAATGGACGCGCATCTGGAAGTGGTTCGAGGACGCCGTCGCGCACAAGAAGTCGAACAAGCAGCTCGCCGATGCGTGCCGCGCGAACTTTCTGTCGCACCTGCGGTTGCGCGAATGGCGCGACGTGCATTCGCAATTGCTGACGGTCGTGCGCGAGCACGGCTGGCGCCTGAACGACTCGGATGCGACATTCGAGCAGGTGCATCTGTCGCTTTTGACCGGCCTGCTCGGCAACGTCGGATTGAAAGCCGACGACGAGCCGCATTATCTCGGCGCGCGCGGCATCAAATTCCATCTTTGGCCGGGCTCGGCGCTCCTGAAGAAAGCGGGGCGCTGGGTGATGGCGGGCGAGCTCATCGAAACGAGCCGGCTCTATGCGCGCACGATTGCGAAGATCGAGCCGGAATGGCTGGAAACTGTCGGCGCGCATCTGCTGAAGACGTCGATTTCAGATTCGCATTGGGAAAAGAAAGCCGCGCAGGTCGTCGCTTACGAGCGCGCGACGCTTTACGGGCTGACCGTCTACGCGCGCCGCCGCGTGAGCTTCGGCAAACAGGATCCGAAGCATGCGCGCGAGCTGTTCATCCGTGGCGCGCTCGTCGAAGGCGAGTTCGATACGCGCCTGCCGTTCTTCGCGCACAACCGCAAGCTCGTCGCCGACATCGAGCAGCTGGAACACAAGTCGCGTCGCCAGGACGTGCTCGTCGACGATGAACTCATCTACGGCTTCTACGATTCGCTGATTCCCCAAGGCATGTGGACGGGCGCGGCGTTCGAGCGCTGGTATCGCGACGAGCAGAAGAAAGAGGGCAACGAGAAGCTCCTTTTCCTCTCCCGCGACGACCTGATGCGCCACGAAGCCGCCGGCGTCACGACCGACCTCTTCCCGAAGCGCATGACGATGTCGGGCATCGAGATGTCGCTCACCTATCACTTCGAGCCGGGCTCGCCGCGCGACGGCGTCACGCTCGCGGTGCCGCTCTACGGGCTGAATCAGGTCGATGCTCGCCGCGCCGAATGGCTCGTTCCCGGCATGATCAAGGAAAAAGCGCAACTGCTGCTGAAGTCGCTGCCGCAGAAACTGCGCCGTCATGTCGTGCCACTGCCTGAATACGCGGCGGGTTTCGCAGAGCGTCATGCCGGGCCAAAATTCGGCGCGGGCGCGCTCGTCGATTCGCTCATCGCCGATATTCGCGGGCAGACGCAAATCGCCGTCAAGAGCGCGGATTTCAAGCTCGAAACGCTGCCGGCGCACCTCTTCATGAACTTCAAGGTGATCGACGAGCACGGCCGCCAGCTCGCGATGGGCCGCAATCTCGCGCAACTGCGCGCGGAGTTGGGCGGCCAGGCGCAACAGCAATTTCAGAAGCTGACGTCGGCCGCGGCGTTCGACGCGCTCTCGGGCGAGTCGGAATCGGCGCCGCAAACGCAACCGGCCACTGTCGGCACCGCGCTCTACGAAAACCTCACCACCTGGAACTTCGGCAAGCTGCCGGAATTGCTGGAAATCCGCCGTCGCGGGCAGACGCTTTTTGGCTATCCGGCGCTCGTGGATCGCGGCACGCATTGCGACGTCGAAGTGTTCGATTCACCCGAGGAAGCGGCGCGCATCCATCGTGCGGGATTGCGGCGGCTCTTCGCGCTGCAACTGCGCGAGCCGATTCGCTATCTGGAGAAGAATCTTCCGGGCTTGCGCGAAATGTCGATGCAGTACATGGCGCTCGGCACGGCGGACGAGTTGCGTGACCAGATCGTCGAGACGGCGCTCGATCGCGCGTGCCTGCAAGACCCGCTGCCCGACGACGACGGCAGTTTCCACACCCGCCGCGATGCCGCCAAAGGCCGCCTGACGCTGCTCGCGCAGGAGATCGCGCGGCTCGTCGGCGCGATTCTGGCCGAATACGCGGCGCTCGCGAAAAAGCTGGCGCAGGCGAAGACGTTCACATCGGCGTATGCGGACATGCAGGCGCAACTGAGCGCGCTCATTAGCAAGCGCTTCGTCATCGACACGCCGTATGCGCAGCTCGCGCACTTTCCGCGCTATCTGAAGGGGATCGGGCTGCGCATCGACAAGCTCAAGGCCGATCCGGCGCGTGATGCCCGTCTTTCCGCCGATTTGCAGCCGCTCGCGCAGCACTATCAGCGCGCTATTTCGCAGCGCGGCGGCGTCGCGGACGCGCGGCTTTCCGAGTACCGCTGGCTGCTGGAAGAACTGCGCGTGTCGCTGTTCGCGCAGGAATTGCGCACGCCAATGCCCGTTTCGGTGAAACGGCTCCACAAGGTCTGGGAGTCGATGCAGCGCTAGGCTGCGGCCAGCACGCGGCAAAATCTGCTATTTCTTGCGCCGCTTCAGCGTATTGCGCAAAAAGCCGCACCCGGTCAACGCGCCGCGCGAGGCAAACGTTCTACAATGACGCCTGCCTTCCGAAGCCTATTTTCCATGCGCAATATTTTCCATCCCGGCCGTGTCCGCACGGCCGCCGCACGCGCGGCGCTTGCCGTCGGCGCCGCTCTTGTCGCCACCGCGGCGTTCGCCAACAACGTGATCGTGCTCAACTCGGCGGAAGCCACGCTGAGCCTGATCGACGAAAACACGCGTCAGGTCATCGGCACCGTGCCGACCGGCAAGGAGCCGCACCACCTGATGCCGACGCCCGACGGCTCGTCGCTGATCGTCGCAAACTCGGTGTCGAACAACCTGATGTTCGTCGATCCGAAAACCGGCGCGTTCCAGCGCTGGGTGCAGGACATCGAGGATCCGTATCAGATCGGCTTTTCGCCGGACAAGAAATGGTTCGTGTCGACGGGCCTGCGCCTCGACCGCCTCGACATCTACCATTTCGACGGCAAGAACGTGAATCTCGCGAAGCGCCTGCCGCTCGCGACGATGCCGAGCCACATCGCGTTCACGAACGACAGTTCGACCGCGTTCATTTCGCTGCAGGTGTCCGGTGAAATCGCCGCGATCGATCTGGCGACCCAGACGGTGAAATGGAAGATGAAGGTCGGCAAGGTGCCCGCCGGCGTCTGGCTCACGCCCGGCGACAAATTCCTGCTCGTCGGCATGACGGGCGCGGACTACGTGGCCGTGGTCGACTGGCGCAACCAGAAGGTCGTCAAGACCATCACGACGGGCAAGGGCGCGCACAACTTCCGCTCGATGGTCGACGGCAAGCACGTGCTGGTGTCGAATCGCGTCGCGAACACGATCAGCATCATCGACGAGGACACGCTCACGAACGTCGGCGATATCACCGGTCTTCTGCCGGGCCCGGACGACATGGAACTTTCCGCCGACAAGAAGTATCTGTGGGTTACGTTCCGCTTCGCCAAGCACGTCGGCGTGATCGATCTGGCGAACCGTAAGCTGATCGAAACCATCAAGGTCGGCCGCTCGCCGCACGGCATCTACTTCTACAATCGCGCACCGGTGACGGCGCCCAACGGGGCATGAGCGGAGCAGAGGGCGCTTTACGCGCCCTATACTACGATTGAGGAAAGGCCGGCGCACCGGACGGCCCAAGCACCACGGAGCACCATGTTTCATTCCATTCTTTCGTCGCTGGACGGTCTCGTTTCCTGGCTGCAGACGCTTCTCTATGTCGATGTCGTGCAGCCGGCGCTGTTCAAGATCGGCATGATGGACTACGACGAGGACACCTACGACGCGCTCTACTGGGTGATTGTCGGGGTCCTCGAAGTGCTCGCGATGTACGCGATCCTGCGCCCGCTCGAAGCGTTCCGCCCCGCCGAGGAATGGAAAGACCGAAAGGGCGTGCGTGTGGACGTGCTCTATACGTGGATCGTCAAGCTCGGCATTCTCAATCTGTTTTTCTTTTTCACGTTCCAGCCGCTCTTCGATTCGATGCAGAGCTGGCTGCGCATCCATGACGTGCCGAACCTCGAGATCGACAACCTGTGGCCCGGCGTCACGACGCAGCCGCTCGTCACGTTTTTCATCTATCTGCTGATCCTCGATTTCGCCGGCTACTGGTATCACCGCCTGGAGCATCGCTTCGGCATCTGGTGGGAACTGCATGCGGTGCATCACAGCCAGCAGAAGATGTCGCTCTGGACGGACGATCGCAACCATCTGCTCGACGATGTTTTGCAGGCGAGCTTCTTCGCCTGTGTCGCGCTCGTGATCGGCGTGGAGCCGTCGCAGTTCGTTGTGCTCGTCGCCATTACGAATTTCATGCAGAGCGTGCAGCACGCGAACATCCGGCTGCACTTCGGGTGGCTCTTCGACCGCATCGTCGTGAGTCCGGCGTTCCATCGCCGCCATCACGCAATCGGCTTCGGTCACGAAGGGACGACCTACGGCTGCAACTTCGGCGTGCTGTTCTCGTTCTGGGACATCCTGTTCCGCTCGGCATCGTTCAACCGCACCGTCGAGCCGACCGGCATACGCGACCAGCTCGGCGCCCCGGGCGTGAAGCCCGTGCACTACGGCGACGGTTTCATCGAACAGCACTGGCTCGCGTTCAAACGCATCGCCGCGCGCCTTTCGGCGCGGCGCGCGGGCGCGTCCGCGTCCGACAACTCGGCGGCGGTCTGAACTTTCCGTCGAGACCAGCGCCCGCGTGCGGCGCTGGTTTATCCTGTCGGTTCCTCTTTTTCCTTCTTCGAATCACGCATGAGTGACCTGCTGCGTTCGTTCGTGCGCGCGCTTGCGAACGTCTTTCATCCGCGCATGCTCTGGCTGACGCTGATGCCTTTCGGCGTTGCCACCGTGGTGTGGGGCGCGCTCCTCTGGTTTTTCTGGCAGACGCTCACCGGCGCCGCGAACAGCTGGCTCGACGGCTGGGCGCTCACGTCCGCGATGTACCGCCTCTTCGATACCGTCGGCTTCTCGTCGCTGCACGCGGTGATCGCGCCATTCCTCGTGGTCATCATGACGGTGCCGCTCATCGTCGTCACGGTGCTGCTGCTGATCGCGACGCTGTCGATGCCCGGCGTCGTCAAGCTGCTCACGCGACGGCCGAAAGGGCATTATTCGTCGCTCGAAGAACGGCGCGGCGGCACGTGGTACGGCAGTCTCGGCCACTCGGTGCTGACGACGCTCGTGTGTCTCGTGTTGCTGGTCGTCACGCTGCCCTTGTGGCTGATTCCGCCGTTCTTCGCGTTGATTCCGCCGCTTATGTGGGGCTGGCTGACCTATCGCGTGATGACTTACGACGCGCTCGCGCTGCATGCCAGCGCGGAAGAGCGCCGCGCGATCGTGCGCGATGCGCGGTGGCCCCTGCTCGCCATCGGCATCGTGAGCGGCCTTCTGAGTTCCGTACCGACGATGCTCTGGGCGTGGTCCGTGTGGCTCTTGCCGCTCTTTCCGGTCGTCGCCGCCGTGACGATCTGGGCGTATGCCTTCATCCTCGTGTTTTCCGCGCTGTGGTTCGCGCATTACTGTCTGCACGCGCTCGAGCGCCTGCGCGCGAACGAGCCGGGTTATCCGGCGATCACGGTCGAATCCCGCGACGTTTCACTGTAAGAACAAAGGGGCACACATGGGCATTGGCGTCATCATCATCGGCGACGAGATTTTGTCCGGCCGCCGCACCGACAAGCATCTGCCGAAAATCATCGAATTGCTGAGTGCGCGCGGCCTGTCGCTCGACTGGGCCGAATACGTCGGCGACGATCCCGCGCGCATCACCGCGACGCTCGCGCGGACCTTCGCGTCCGGCGATATCGTTTTTTCGACGGGCGGCATCGGCGCGACACCGGACGATCACACGCGCCAGTGCGCCGCGAAAGCGCTGGGCGTGCCGCTCGCCTTGCATCCGGAAGCGGCGGAGCTGATCCGCGCGCGCATTCGGGAAACGGCAGCGCAGGCGGCGCAGGCGGGTGACAAGCCGGTCGATCTGCAGTCGCCGGAGAACCTGCATCGGCTGAACATGGGGACGTTTCCGCAGGGCGCGGAGATCATTCCGAACAGCTACAACAAGATTCCCGGCTTCTCAGTCGGCGATCATCACTTCGTGCCGGGCTTTCCGGTGATGGCCTGGCCGATGATCGAATGGGTGCTCGACACGAAGTACGCGCATCTGCATCACGCGACGCCGCATGTCGAGCGCTCGCTGCTCGTCTTCGGCCTGCCGGAATCGCGCATCACGCCGCTGATGGTCACGATCGAGCGCGATTTCGACGGCGTGCGCGCATTCAGCCTGCCGAGCGTCGGCGATGCGGCGCGCGGCGCTCTTTACGCGCGCTCGCATATCGACCTGGGCGTCAAGGGCGACCCCGAGCAGGCGAACGCGGCGTTCGAGGTGCTGCGTGAAGGCGTGATCGCGCTGGGCGGCGAGGTCGTGGAAGTGCCGCCGGAGGAAGCGAAGTGACGTTGCTTGAAGTCATCGCGACCACGGTCGCCGATGCGCGCGCGGCGGAACGCGGCGGCGCGAACCGGCTGGAGCTTGTCACCGCGATGGGCGAGGGCGGATTGACGCCGAGCATCGGGCTGATCGAAGCGGTGATCGACGCGGTCGGCATTCCGGTGAATGTAATCGTGCGGCCGCATAGTCGCTCGTTCGTCTACGACGCCGACGACTACGCGGTCATCATCCGCGACGTGCGTGCAGTGGCGAAGACGCGGGCGAATGCGATCGTCGTGGGCATGCTGAACGCGAATGGCGATGTCGATAACGACGGCCTCGCGCGCGTGATCGAAGCGGCGGATGGCTTACAGCTCACTTTTCACCGCGCGTTCGACGAAGCTCGCGATCTCTTCGCCGCGTTCGATACGCTGCTGACATTCGATGCCGTGACGAACGTGTTGACGTCGGGCGGCAAGCCGTCGGTGCTGGACGCGCAGACGGTGATCGCGAAGCTCGTCGAAAGGGCGGCGGGAGAGCGCTGCACGGTGCTCGCGGGCGCCGGACTGACCGTCGATGCGGCTGCGCCTTTCGTCGCATCGACGGGCGTGCGCGCGGTGCACTTCGGCTCGGGTGTGCGTGTCGATGGAAAGGGGCTCGCGCCTGTGGATGAAGCGAGCGTCAGGCGCGTGCGGACACTGCTCGACGCGCGGGACTGAGCAAGCCGCTCAAGCCCCGATCCACGGCAGCTTGCGGAAACACCATCCCGACACCGTTTTCCGATGCCCTTGCCCATCCTTGTCGCCTTCGAATCCTTCGAGCAGGTCATACGCTTGCGCATATCCCGCTTTCTGCGCCGCGACTGCCGCCAGCTTCGAACGCGCGGCGCTGCGGCACAAAAACACGACAGGCGTATCCGGGGTGGCGACTTGTCTCAATTGTTCGATAAACTCGGCGTTCGGCACCGAGCCGGGGTAACGAATCCACTCGATGTGCGCGTACTGCGCGCCATCGATGGCCGGGCGGCCGACCCAATCCAGTTCGGCACGCGTGCGCACGTCGACGAGGCGCGCGCGTGGGTCGAGTTGCAGCAGTTCGAAAGCTTCGACGGGCGAGAAGGCGCCTGCGTAGGTCAGGTTGTTCTCGGCGGCGCGTTTTCCGGCCTGGCTATAGAGTTGTTCGAGTGTGCTCATGGCGCATCAGTCTCCGTTAAGCGCAAAGAATTATTCTAGCGCGGCACGCGGGGACCACCGAGCGCGGGCAAAGCCTTAGTGCCTGATGTGCGAAAGTGGTGCACGTCAGGCGCGACGCACCCAAAAGGTGCTCCGATAATACTGAGCAAACTCGGACGCACCGAAAAGGTGCAGACGGCTTGACAGCGCATTAATGGCCGTCGCAGGAAATGAAGTCGTTTCACACAAAACGCACGCTGCTTCAAGCGCTTAGCGCAGAGATGGTGCGCTTGGCACGGAAGCTGCTTTTCCAACCTCGATTGAATTGATGTACAGGATTGGTCGGGGCGGCGAAGCGATTCGCCGACTTTTGTTAATCAGGAGATAGGTAATGAGTAAATCCGTGGCCGACGTCATGCAACTCGTCAAGGACGAGGACGTCAAGTTCGTCGACTTCCGCTTCACCGACACGCGCGGCAAAGAACAACACGTTTCCGTGCCGGTCTCGGCATTCGACGAAGACAAATTTGAAAGCGGCCACGCTTTCGACGGTTCGTCCATCGCCGGCTGGAAGGGTATCGAAGCGTCGGACATGCTGCTCGTGCCGGATGCGGACACCGCGTTCATCGACCCGTTCTATGAAGAGTCCACGCTGGTCCTGACCTGCGACGTGGTCGAGCCCGCCGACGGCAAGGGCTACGAGCGCGACCCGCGTTCGCTCGCACGACGCGCGGAAGCCTATCTCAAGAGCTCGGGCCTGGGCGACACCGCCTTCTTCGGTCCGGAGCCGGAGTTCTTCATTTTCGACTCGGTGCAGTGGAACACTGACCAGTCGGGCACGTTCGTGAAGATCGGCTCGGAAGAAGCGCCGTGGTCGTCGGCGAAGGAATTCGAAGGCGGCAACACCGGCCACCGTCCGGGCACGAAGGGCGGCTACTTCCCGGTCGCACCGGTCGACACGTTCCAGGACATCCGCTCGGAAATGTGTCTGCTGCTCGAGCAGATCGGCATTCCGGTCGAAGTGCATCACCACGAAGTGGCGGGCCAGGGCCAGAACGAAATCGGCACCAAGTTCTCGACGCTGGTTCAGCGCGCGGACTGGCTGCAGCAGATGAAGTACATCATCCATAACGTGGCGCACACGTACGGCAAGACGGCGACTTTCATGCCGAAGCCGATCGTCGGCGACAACGGTTCGGGCATGCACGTTCACCAGTCGATCTGGAAGGACGGCCAGAACCTGTTCGCGGGCAACGGCTACGCAGGCCTGTCGGAATTCGCGCTGTTCTACATCGGCGGCATCATCAAGCATGCGCGCGCGCTGAACGCGATCACGAACCCGGGTACGAACTCGTACAAGCGTCTCGTGCCGCACTTCGAAGCGCCCGTGAAGCTGGCTTACTCGGCTCGCAACCGTTCGGCATCGATCCGTATTCCGCACGTGAGCAACCCGAAGGGCCGCCGCATCGAAACGCGCTTCCCGGATCCGCTGGCGAACCCGTACCTGTGCTTCTCCGCGCTGATGATGGCGGGTCTCGACGGCGTGCAGAACAAGATTCATCCGGGCGAAGCCGCGGACAAGAATCTGTACGACCTGCCGCCGGAAGAAGACAAGAAGATCCCGACCGTGTGCGCGGGCCTCGATCAGGCACTCGACGCGCTCGACGCGGACCGCGAGTTCCTGACGCGCGGCGGCGTGTTCACGGATTCGATGCTCGACGCATACATCGAACTGAAGACGAACGAGCTGCAGCGTTATCGTCAGGCGGTGCATCCGATCGAGTTCGAGATGTACTACTCGCTGTAAGCGGCATGGCCCGAGCGCGCTTCGAAGCGAGCAGTCCGGCGAAGCGCGCGACGCATGCGATGCAGTGAAAAAAAGGGACGGCGCGCCGTCCCTTTTTTAATCGCCGCAATGTCATAGATCGAGAAGAAGATCGGTGTCACGAACGACCTCAACCATTGCACGATGGTGTTAAAGAACCTGATCAAGGCGCGCAAGGGCCACGCGGATGCGCTGACGGACGACTCGCAACTGGCGGCAAGCGGACTGCTTCCGGGATTCGAGGCGCTGCCCACGAACGTGCTCGTTCTGGACATGCGCAATCTCAGGATCGCGTACGCGAACCCGTCGGCCGAAGCGATGCTGGAGATGTCGCGCAAGCAACTGACGCAGATGAACTGGCCCGAGCTGTTCGCGAATGCGGACGAGCTGGCGACCACGATCGCGTCGATCGCGGAGAACCGCTTCAACGCGACGCGGCTCGACGCGGTGCTCGAACGTCAAAGCCGCGAGCCGGTGCATGTGCACGCCATTGTCGGCTATCTCGAAGCGGCGTCGGAGTACGTGCTGCTCGAACTCTTCGAGAACGAGCGCCATCTGCGCACCGATCGCGAAGAGCGCATCCACGATCTCACTGCCGTCAACAAGCAGCTGATCCGCAATCTCGCGCACGAGATCAAGAACCCGCTCGGCGGCATCCGGGGCGCCGCGCAGTTGCTGGAGTTCGAGCTCGGCGCACGCGAACGCGACGAACTGCGCGAGTACACGCAGGTCATCATCAAGGAGTCGGATCGCCTGCAGACGCTCGTCGATCGCTTGCTGGAGCCGCACCGGCATCCGCATATCGTCGGCGATGTGAACATCCACGAAGTATGCGAGCGCGTGCGGGCCGTGATCCTCGCGGAGTTCCCGCGCGGCCTCACGATCGAGCGCGACTACGACGTGAGCGTGCCCGACCTGCGCGGCGACAAGGAGCAACTGATTCAGGCGCTCCTCAACGTCGTGCGCAACGCAGCCGAAGCGCTGAAGGAGCGCATTTCTCAGGGCGATGCGCGGATCGAACTGCGCACGCGTATCGCGCGCAAGGTGACGATCGGCAAAAAGCTGCACAAACTGGCATTGGACTTGCATATCACTGACAACGGTCCCGGCATCCCCAGCGAAATCCGCGACCGGATCTTCTTCCCGCTCGTATCGGGCAGGGAAGACGGCAGCGGACTCGGTCTCACGCTCGCGCAGTCGTTCGTGCATCAGCACGATGGCTTGATCGAAGTCGAGAGCCGGCCGGGTTGCACCGAATTCGCCATCTTGTTGCCGTTTGAGAATTGATCACGATCGACCAGCGACGTCACGCGAAGCACGTGACACATCAGGCATCGAAGCCTGACCGTTTCGACGGGCTCACACCGAACCATACGAAGACTTCTCGCCGAACGATATGAAGCCGATCTGGATAGTAGACGACGACCAATCCATCCGCTGGGTGCTGGAAAAGGCGCTGGCCCGAGAAAACTTCACGACGCGCAGTTTCTCCGGTGTGCGCGATGCGCTCGCCGCGCTCGAAGGAGAAAGCCCGCAAGTGCTCGTCTCCGACATCCGCATGCCGGGCGGCTCCGGGCTGGAGCTGCTGCAGACCGTGCGCGACCGCCTGCCGGGTCTGCCCGTCATCATCATGACGGCGTTCTCGGATCTGGATAGCGCCGTGGCCGCATTCCAGGGCGGCGCGTTCGAATATCTCGCCAAGCCCTTCGATGTCGACAAGGCCGTCGAGCTGATCCGCCGCGCCGTCGACGAAAGCATGCGCGGCGAGGCGGCCGTCGACGAGCGGGTGACGGAAACGCCCGAGATGCTCGGCCAGGCGCCCGCGATGCAGGATATGTTCCGCGCGATCGGCCGCTTGTCGCATTCGGCGGCGACCGTGCTCATCACGGGCGAATCAGGCACCGGAAAGGAGCTTGTCGCGCGCGCTTTGCACCGACATAGCCCACGCGCGAACGGACCGTTCATCGCACTGAACACGGCGGCGATTCCGAAGGATCTGCTGGAGTCCGAACTGTTCGGCCACGAGCGCGGCGCATTCACGGGCGCGCAGGCGATGCGCCAGGGCCGCTTCGAGCAGGCCGAGAACGGCACGCTCTTTCTCGATGAAATCGGCGACATGCCGTTCGACCTTCAGACGCGCCTGTTGCGCGTGCTGTCGGACGGACAGTTCTATCGGGTGGGCGGGCACAATCCGCTGAAGGCGAACGTGCGGGTGATCGCGGCGACGCACCAGAATCTCGATGCGCGCGTGCGGCAGGGCTTGTTCCGCGAAGACTTGTATCACCGCCTGAACGTGATTCGCCTGCGTCTGCCGGCACTGCGCGAGCGCAGCGAGGATATTCCGCTGCTCACGCGCCATTTCCTGCAAAAGAGTGCGCGGGATCTCGGCGTCGAGCCCAAGCGTGTGTCGGATGCGGCGCTCGCGTATCTCGCGTCGCTGCCGTTTCCCGGCAACGTGCGTCAGCTCGAGAACCTCTGCAACTGGCTCACGGTGATGGCGCCCGCGCAGGTGATCGAGCAGAAGGATCTGCCGCCCGATCTCACGCCGCGGCAAGATTATGCGCCGGAGGTCATTGCCGTTTCTTCCGATGGCGCGGTGGCGCCGGCGCCCGCTGCGCCGAACGGCGCGATCGCGTCGGCGCCGACGGTCGCGGGCGTCGCGACGAGCGTGTGGGAGAACGGCTTGCGCACCGAAGTCGCGCGCCTGTTGCGCGAAAATTCCGCCGACGTGATGGATGAACTCGCGCGCCGCTTCGAAGCCGCGGTGATCCGCGAGGCGCTGGATTTCACGCGCGGGCGCAAGGTCGAGGCGGCGGAGCGGCTGGGCATCGGCCGCAATACGATCACGCGCAAGATTCAGGAACTGCATCTCGACGCGTGAGCGGGGCTTGAACAGGGATCAGTCGATCGTCGCGATCACGGGCGCGTGGTCGGACGGCTGATCCCACTTGCGCGGCACCTTATCCACTTCACATGACGTGCAGCGCGCCGCGAGCTGTTCCGACAACAAAATGTGATCGATGCGCAGCCCCGCGTTGCGGCGGAACGCCATCATCCGGTAGTCCCACCACGTGAAGAGCTTCTCGGGCTGCTCGAACTTGCGGAAGGCATCGGTCAGGCCGAGCTCGACGAGCTGCGCGAAGTGCGCGCGCTCTTCGGGCGAGACGAGATTCTGTCCTTCCCAGGCCTTCGGATCGTGCACATCGCGGTCTTCCGGCGCGATGTTGTAATCGCCCAGTAGCGCAAGCTGCGGGTGACGCGCCATATCCTCGCGCAGCCATTCACGCAGCGCATCCAGCCAGCGCATCTTGTAGGCGAACTTCTCGGAGCCGGGCGCCTGACCGTTCGGGAAATAGGCCGAGACGATGCGCACGCCGTCGATCGTCGCGGCGATCACCCGTTGCTGCAAGTCCTCGAAACCGGGGATATTGCGCACCACGCTGATTTCATCCACTTCGAAGCCCGCGTCCGCTCGCACCAGAATGCCGACGCCGTTGTACGTCTTCTGTCCCGCGAACCAGCTCTTGTAGCCGGCGGCTTCGAGTTCGGCGCGAGGGAATTTCTCGTCGGGCATCTTCAGTTCCTGAAGGCACAGCACGTCGACGCCCGAGAGCGCGAGCCAGTCGATGACGTGTTGCTGGCGGACTTTGAGTGAGTTGACGTTCCAGGTGGCGATTTTCACGAGATTCAGAGAGGCTTTGTCAGTAAGGCTTTGAGGAGGGCGGGGCGCCTTGGGCGCGGGCTAGCTACCCACTTGGCTACCCATCCGTGCCCTGGTGGGCGATCGGGCGGGGTCGAGGGCGCCAGCCATTCTATCCGCGCTCACTTCCATTGGCACGACGAACGCCGACGGCACGCCTAATCTGAGCGCACCGCAGGGCCAGCTTGCCTCGAGCACAGCAGCGATCGTCGGCGCAAAAAACGACGACATCCTCGAGGTCGTGAACGGCGTCGATCCCGACACATCGGCCG
Organism: Caballeronia sp. INML1; assembly: GCF_023631085.1. Taxonomy (NCBI): domain Bacteria; kingdom Pseudomonadati; phylum Pseudomonadota; class Betaproteobacteria; order Burkholderiales; family Burkholderiaceae; genus Caballeronia; species Caballeronia sp. INML1. The sequence continues at coordinate 154,911 of NZ_JALQDT010000010.1, forward strand.
GCCGGTTCCAGGACGGGATCGGGCGCATCTACTTCATCGAGCGTCACCCGGCGCTGCCGACCACAGTCATGGCGACCTGCTTGGGTCTCCCGGGCACGTCAATTCCTGTGGGTGCCCGAGCGCGGGCCACGGATGCAGCGCTACGGGGCCGATCGAGGTATGCCCCTCACCAACCAGGGGGCGTACCTGTTGACAAGCCAACAGAACGGCATCAACGCAACGATCGCGACCAGGGCGTAGATCACTCCCCACTTGAGTGTGTCCTGGACATGCCAATCAGTGATCTGCGCATTGTTCAACTGTCCGATGACAACGTTGATAAGTATTAAAACGTTGCCTTGGAACATGAAAAGCGTGAGGCTGTTCTCGCCTAGCCGCTTCAATACTCGGACGCGCGACAGCGCTTGCGCCAGCGAGATGCAGGCAACAATGCCTGCGGCTGATCCGGCAGCATAGAGGTACAGGTGTCGCCCGTAGCCGAGTCCGAGCATGTCGCTTCGGCTATTGAACTGCACCACGACCCATACCGCGAAGAATAAGAGCGCTGCGATACAAAACGAAGTGCGTCTTCGCAAACTCTCGACAACGGGCGACAGCGGCCGGCATAGGTAGCCAGCAATCATGAAGCAAACAGCCATCAATGCTGTATCGGAACTCCAGGGCCACCTAGGCAGGTGCATTGACCTTGCGATTGAGCTGTATTCGTAGGCGACGATCGAAAGAAAAACGACTGCTACTGCTAATGCCCGGGTAGTCCTTAGTCTTGTGAGAAGCTTGAAATACGCGAAGGTCACGAACAGGCACGGCAGGAACCAGTACGGTTTGTCGATTTTCAGCGCCGGGGCAGACGAGTACAGAAAACCCCATATCGCCTGCGCAGTCGTCGTCGGGTCGTCGATGAGCGCCTTTTCGTAAGACGTGAAAATCGCAAGCTGTATGAGGCACAACAGCAAGTAGGGAATCAGCAATGACTTGGCCTTGTCAGCCATTGAAAGCGAATTTGCATTGGCGACGAGAAACCCTGAAAGAAAGAAGAACAACGGCATGTGGAACGCGTACACGAACGCTCGACTCTCGTAGGAGAGCGGGCTGTGCCCGAGAACCACAAAGAAAATGCCGATTCCCTTAGCCGCGTCGATCCAATCCACTCTGCGCTTTGCCACTGCTCCCCCTGTTTTAGAGCGCGCATTTTACCAGTGACAAACCAGCCGCCCGCGAGGCGGCAAGCAGGTGCAGACCGGTCACACCAAGCCACCTTCGGGTGGCTTTTTCTTTTGAGGTTACGACCGTCTTCCGGCCGTCCTGCGGCAGGCGATGCAGCCTCGGGCGACGACTAGTCGGCTGGTGCAGCAACGGCCGCATCGACCTTTCGCGTTGATGGCAGCAGAGCCCTCCACTCCTTGACCGCCCCAAACTCGATGTATCGATACGACAGCCAGGACACGAGATATACGAGACCGAGGTAGCCGAGAAACGTGGGCGCAGTGTAGGCCAGCTCGACCGTGCGCACGCATTTCGCAAGCAGTACACGAAGAGCAAGGCCGTGCTCGCGGCCGATGGTCTCGTCGATCTCGCCGAGCAACTTACGCAACTCGTCCTCGGATAGCATGACGCGTGATCTGACCGGCGGACGCGGGCCCATGATCGACTTCTGCGTGATGCCGACGCACGGATTGACGTCGATCATCCGCTTCCGTGAGGCGTGCGCAAACAGTTGCGTCGATGTCGTGAGGATGCGTTTGCAGACGGTCCACGATCGCTTGCTGCGTTCCAGCATGTGCATGATGTCAGCCGGCGTGACCTTGCGAACTTCCATCGAGCCGAGCTTCGGGCGAAGCACGTTTTCCAGATCCCACTTTCGGTAATAGATCGTCCCGTCAGCGAGAGGCGCTTTCAGCGTCTTGTCTTTGAAGTCATCGATCAGATCCGAGACGTTCCACGCGGCAATCGACCGGACCTTTTCGGCGCGCTTCCCAGCGGCTGGATCGTGCCCGGCATCTACTGCGGCGCGATGCGTGCGCGCGGCCTTTGTGTCGTGACGACAGCCTGTTTACGCGATTTTTACGCCCCGATTCCCACCTTTGTCGCGCCCTTTACGTCCATTTCCTTAATCTCGACCCTGTCCTGAACCACACAAGGGGAGAACACGACATGGACCTGCTTTACCTCGCCGGCATCGTCCTTTTTTGGGGACTATGCGTGGCGCTCGCGGGCGGCTGCGAGCGATTGCGCCGCCGCGTGCCCGGAGGCCGCTCATGAACGCCTGGATGATGTGGCTCGCGGCAGCCTCGACGCTGCTGCTTCTCGTGTACCTCGTGTACGCGCTCCTGCGTGCGGAGGATCTCGAATGAACGCCAATACCTTCGTGCAGACGGCGATCTTCATCGTCGTACTCATCGCGCTCGCGATTCCGCTCGGGCGTTACATGGCGGGCGTGCTCGACGGCACGTCGATCGTCGTGCGCAGAATCGGCCGCCCGCTCGAATCGATGCTCTACCGCATCGCCGGCGTCGACCCCGATGCCGAGATGTCATGGAAGCATTACGCGCTTGCCGTGCTGCTCTTCAATGTCCTCGGCGCGCTCGTGTTGTACGCGTTGCTGCGCCTGCAAGGCATGCTGCCGCTCAATCCGCAATCCATGAGCGGCATGACGCCCGATGCCGCGTTCAACACCGCCGTCAGCTTCGTGACCAACACGAACTGGCAGGACTACGGCGGCGAAAGCACGCTCGGCTATCTCGCGCAGATGTTCGGCCTTACCGTGCAGAACTTCCTGTCGGCGGCGACGGGCATCGCGGTCGTCGTCGCGCTGATTCGCGGCTTCAAGCGGCACTCGGCGCAGACCATCGGCAACTTCTGGGTGGATCTCACGCGCACGACGCTGTACATCGTCGCGCCGCTCGCCGTCGTCTTCGCGCTCGTCTTCGTGAGCCAGGGCGCGATCCAGAACTTCAAGGCGTCTCAGGACGTGCCGACGCTTCAGGTCACGCGTTATCAGATGCAATCGACTGACGCGCAGGGCAAGTCCGTCACGCAAACGCTCACGGCCGACAAGCAGACGTTGCCGATGGGCCCGGTCGCGTCGCAGGAAGCGATCAAGATGCTCGGCACCAACGGCGGCGGCTTCTTCAACGCCAACTCCGCGCATCCGTACGAGAACCCGACGCCATTCTCGAACTTCATGCAGATGCTCGCGATGCTGATCATCCCGGCGGCGCTGTGCGTCGTGTTCGGCCGCACGGTCGGCGACGGCCGGCAAGGCTATGCCGTGCTCGCCGCGATGACCATCGCGTTCGCGGCCGCGTGCGTCGGCGAGATTTCGGCGGAGCAGGCGGGCAATCCGCTCTACGCGTCGTTGCACGTCGATACGCGCGCCTTCGCATCGCAGGCGGGCGGCAACATGGAAGGCAAGGAAACGCGCTTCGGCATTGCGCAATCGGGCATCTTCACGGTCGCGACCACGGCGGCGTCGTGCGGCGCGGTTGCGAACATGCACGATTCACTGACGCCATTGGGCGGCCTCGTGCCGATGCTGCTGATCCAGCTCGGCGAAGTGATCTTCGGCGGCGTCGGCTCTGGGCTCTACGGCATGCTTGTCTTCGCGCTGCTCGCGGTTTTCGTCGCGGGGCTGATGATCGGACGCACGCCGGAATACGTCGGCAAGAAGATCGAGTCGTTCGAGATGAAGATGGTGTCGATCGCGATCCTGCTCACACCGCTGATCGTGCTCGTGGGCACGTCGATCGCCGTGCTCACGGCGTCGGGCACCGCGGGTATCGCGAATCCCGGCGCGCATGGCTTCTCCGAAATCCTCTATGCGTTCAGCTCCGCCGCCAACAACAACGGCAGCGCGTTCGCGGGCCTTTCGGTGAACACGCCGTTCTATAACTCGATGCTCGCCATCGCGATGTGGTTCGGCCGCTTCGGCTCGATCGTGCCCGTGCTCGCCATCGCGGGCTCGCTCGCGGCGAAGAAACGTCTTGCCGTGACCGCCGGCACGCTGCCGACGCACGGTCCGCTCTTCGTGGTGCTGCTGCTCGGCACGCTGCTGCTCGTCGGCGCGCTCACGTATGTGCCGGCGCTCGCGCTCGGTCCCATCGTCGAGCATCTCACCATGATCACAGGCCACTGAATTCGGGAACAGCATGACTCAATCCAATCAACCTCCGCTGCATCGCCCGGAGAATCTCGGGCAGGCACGCACGGCGGCGCGCTCGATGTTCGACCCGGCGCTCGTGAAGCCCGCGATCGTCGATGCGTTCAGGAAGCTCGGGCCGCGCACGCAATTGCGCAATCCGGTGATGTTCTGCGTCTACGTCGGCAGCATCCTGACGACGGTCCTCTTCATTGCCGCGCTCGCCGGCCAGGCCGAAGCGCCTGCCGGTTTCATTCTCGCGATCGCACTGTGGCTCTGGTTCACCGTGCTCTTCGCGAACTTCGCCGAAGCGCTCGCGGAAGGGCGCTCGAAGGCGCAGGCCGCGTCGTTGCGCAGCGCGAAGCACAACGTGATGGCGAAGAAGCTCAACGAGCCGCATCCGAAGTCGCCGATCCGCATCACGACGTCGACCGATCTGCGTAAAGGCGATGTCGTCCTCGTCGAAGCGGGCGATGTGATTCCCGCCGATGGCGAAGTGATCGAAGGCGTCGCATCCGTCGACGAATCGGCGATCACGGGCGAATCGGCGCCGGTGATCCGCGAGTCGGGCGGCGACTTCTCGTCGGTGACGGGGGGCACGCGCGTGCTCTCGGACTGGATCGTCGTGCGTGTGTCGGTGAATCCGGGCGAGGCGTTTCTGGATCGCATGATCGCGATGGTGGAGGGCGCCAAACGTCAGAAGACGCCGAACGAAATCGCGCTGACGATCCTGCTCGTCGCGTTGACGCTCGTGCTGCTCTTCGCCACGGCCACGCTGCTGCCGTTCTCGCTGTTCTCCGTGGAAGCGGCGAAGCAGGGCCACGTCGTGACGATCACCGCGCTCGTCGCGCTGCTCGTGTGTCTGATTCCGACGACGATCGGCGGGCTGCTTTCGGCGATCGGCGTCGCGGGCATGAGCCGCATGATGCAGGCGAACGTGATCGCCACGTCGGGCCGCGCGGTCGAGGCGGCGGGCGACGTCGACGTGCTGTTGCTCGACAAGACCGGCACGATCACGCTCGGCAATCGCCAGGCATCGACGTTCGTCGCGGCGCCAGGCATCGCCGAGCGCGATCTCGCCGATGCGGCGCAACTCGCATCGCTCGCCGATGAAACGCCGGAAGGCCGCAGCATCGTCGTGCTGGCGAAGCAGCGCTTCAATATCCGCGAGCGCGACATGGCGACACTGCACGCGACGTTCCTCGCGTTCACGGCGCAGACGCGCATGAGCGGCGTCGATCTTCAGAATCGCGAGATCCGCAAGGGCGCGGCCGATGCGGTGAAGAAGTACGTCGAAGAGCACGGCGGGCGCTTTGCGCAGGACGTGCAGAACGCCGTCGACGAGATCGCGCGTCGCGGCAGCACGCCGCTCGTGGTCGCCGAGCGCGTGAACGATACGACGCGTGCGCTCGGCGTGATCGAGTTGAAGGACATCGTGAAGGGCGGGATTCGCGAGCGGTTCGCGGAGCTGCGCAAGATGGGCATCAAGACGGTGATGGTGACGGGCGACAACCGCCTGACGGCCGCGGCGATCGCGGCGGAAGCGGGCGTCGACGACTTCCTGGCCGAGGCGACGCCCGAGGCCAAGCTCACGACGATCCGCGAACATCAGGCGCAGGGGCGGCTCGTCGCGATGACCGGCGACGGCACCAACGACGCGCCCGCGCTCGCGCAGGCCGACGTCGCGGTGGCGATGAACACCGGCACGCAGGCCGCGAAGGAAGCGGGCAACATGGTCGACCTCGATTCGAATCCGACGAAGCTGATCGAGATCGTCGAGATCGGTAAGCAGATGCTGATGACGCGCGGCTCGCTGACGACGTTTTCCATCGCGAATGATGTCGCCAAGTACTTCGCGATCATCCCGGCCGCGTTCGCGACGACGTATCCGCAGTTGCGCGTGCTGGATGTCATGCATCTGGCTTCGCCTGCGTCGGCGATCTTGTCGGCGGTGATCTTCAACGCGCTGATCATCGTGTTTCTGATTCCGCTGGCGCTCAAGGGCGTGAAGTATCGCGCGCTCGGTGCGGCTTCGTTGTTGCGACGGAACCTGCTGATCTACGGCCTAGGCGGAATTCTGTTGCCGTTTCCGTTCATCAAGCTGATCGATATGACGATCGCCGCGCTGGGCTGGAGTTGACCGCATCTTTTATCGAGGCATGTACATCATGAAGAGCTTTTTGCGTCCCATGCTGGTGTTGTTCGTCGCGTTGAGCGTCGTGACGGGCGTGGTGTATCCGGCGGTCGTGACCGCGATCGGACAGGCGGCGTTTTCGCATCAGGCCAATGGCAGTCTGATCGAGCGCGATGGCAAGGTGATCGGCTCGGCGATCATCGGACAGCAGTTCGATGCGCCTGGGTATTTCTGGGGCCGTTTGTCGGCGACGACGCCGAATCCGTATAACGCCGGGAATTCCGGCGGCTCGAATCTCGGGCCGACGAATCCCGCGCTCGCCGATGAGGTCAAGGCGCGGATCGCCGCGTTGCATGAGCTCGATCCGGGCAATCGGGCTGCCGTGCCTGTCGATCTCGTGACTTCGTCGGGGAGCGGGCTCGATCCGGATATCAGTCCTGCTGCCGCGGCTTATCAGGTTCCTCGCGTTGCGAAGGAGCGCGGGATGTCGGTGGCGGAGGTCGAGGCGATTGTCGCTCGGGCCACGAGCGGGCGGCAGTTTGGTTTGCTCGGAGAGCCCAGGGTGAATGTGCTTAAATTGAATCTTGATTTGGATGAGAAGCACGTGGGGCGGTAGGGGTTTTTTTTTGCCGGATCCCGTTTTGTTTTTGGTTTATTAGCACTGCCCCTGTGCGGGGCGGCAGTCACTTTCTTTGCTGCTGCAAAGAAAGTAACCAAAGAAAGCAGCTTGTTAGGCCCGCGGTCACACGCAGTTTGGCCATGCTTGCCAGGCGATCGTGGGCTGCCTAAGTGTCGCCCTCACAAGACTAATCGGGCTTGGATCGCACACGGTCTGACAAGCTAGTTGTTCAAGCGCGCTGGTTCAGCACAAAATGGCGCCGGCACAGCGCTACGCGCTGCCGCAGGGTATGCAAGGGACAACATCGGTCTGACTTGCAGTGAGATGGAGGCGTTAGTAAAGAAGGTTCGGCAAACCCGATTGACCGGTCGGCCGCGAAGCGGGCTGGAGCCATTTGGCGCTGAGCCAGTGAGTGAAGCGGTGCGAGGCGACAGACCGTGCGCGAGCCAAGCCCGGTTGGGCCTATGAGGGAGACACTTAGGCAGCCCACGATGGGCTGGCAAGCATGGCCAAACTGCGTGTGACCGCGGGCGTCTCGAGCTGCTTTCTTTGGTTACTTTCTTTGCAGCAGCAAAGAAAGTGACTGCCGCCCCGCACAGGGGCAGAGCCAATCGACCGACACGAACACAGGATTCCATAGAAGCCCGAGCAAACCGAAGCAAACCAAAGCAAAGCGAAGCAAAAAACCAGAACCATGCCCCGCCCAACCCCCGACGAACTCCTCGACAAACTCCACCGCGACGAAGAAAAACGCCAGCGCGGAAGGCTGAAGATCTTCTTCGGCGCCTCAGCCGGCGTAGGCAAAACCTTCGCGATGCTCCAGGCCGCGCGCCGCCGCCGCGACGAGAACGTGGAAGTCGTCGTCGGCGTGGTCGAAACGCATGGCCGCAAGGAAACCCTCGCCCTGCTCGAAGGGCTCGAAACATTCCCGCCTGCGCGCATCGAGTACCGCGGCCGTCTGCTCGCCGAATTCGACCTCGACGCAGCCCTGGCAAGAAAGCCCCAACTCATCCTCGTCGACGAACTCGCACATTCGAACGTGCAAGGCTCGCGCCACATGAAGCGCTGGCAGGACGTGCAGGAACTGCTCGACGCGGGCATCGACGTCTACACGACCGTCAACGTCCAGCACCTCGAAAGCCTGAACGACATCGTGGGCCGCATCACCGGCATTCGCGTCTGGGAGACCGTGCCCGACCGCATCTTCGATCTCGCCGATGAAGTCACGCTCGTCGATCTTCCGCCCGAAGAACTGCTCGACCGTCTGCGCGAAGGCAAGGTCTATCTGCCGCAGCAAGCCGAGCACGCGGTGCGCAACTTCTTTCGCAAAGGCAACCTGATCGCGCTGCGCGAGCTCGCGTTGCGCCGCACGGCGGACCGCGTCGATGCGCAGATGCGCGAATATCGCGCCGATCAGTCGATCGAACGCATCTGGCGCGCGCGCGAGCGGCTCATCGCGTGCGTCGGGCCGGGACCGGAAAGCGCGACGCTCGTGCGCGCGGCGGCGCGGCTCGCCGCTGCGCTCAAGGCCGACTGGCTCGCCGTCTACGTCGAAACGCCGAAGCTGCAACGCCTGTCCGACGACATCCGCCGCCGCACGCTCGATGCGCTCAAGCTCGCCTCCGAACTCGGCGCGGAAACGGTGACGCTCGACGGCGCCGATGCCGCCGCGACGCTCATCGACTATGCGCACATGCGCAACGTGTCGAAGCTCGTCGCGGGCGCATCGGCGAGTGAAGGATGGCGGCGCGTGTTCGCGCGGCCGGTCAGCGAGCGCATCATCCGGCAGGGCTCGGATATCGACGTGACGCTCGTTTCGACCGGCGCCCGCGACGAGCGACGCCGCACGCTCGCGCAGGCGTTCGGCATCTGGCGCGACGGCGCGCACTCGCCGCCGCGCGCCTATGTCGTCGCGCTCGCGATCGGCGGCGCCATCACGCTCGTCGCCGACATGCTGGCCGCGCATCGGTTCGCGCTCACGAATCTCGTGATGCTGTACCTGCTCGGCGTGATCTTCGCAGCGGTGCGCCTCGGGCGCGGGCCGGGCGTGATGCTGTCGTTCCTTTCCGTCGCCGCGTTCGATTTTTTCTTCGTGCCGCCCGAGCTGTCTTTCTCCGTGACGGACACGCAGTATCTGCTGACCTTCATCGTGATGCTGCTGACCTCGCTCACGATCAGCCATCTGACGTCGAGCCTGCGGCGCGAGGCGCGCATCGCGTCGCAGCGCGAACGCCGCACCGGCGCAATGTACGCGATGACCAGGGAACTCGGCGCCGCATTGATGACCGAGCAGATCATCGAAATCGGCACGCGTCACGTCGCGGAGGTGTTTCAGTCGAAGGTCGCGATGCTGTTGCCCGACGCCGCCGAAAAAGTGCGGCAGAAAGTGGGCGAGCCGAATCCGGATGTAACGCTCGACGCCGCGCGTCTCGATCTCGACATCGCGCAATGGGTCTACGACCAGCAGAAGCCCGCGGGCCGCGGCACCGAAACCTTGCCCGCGAGTCAGGCGCTCTATCTGCCGCTGAAAGCGCCGATGCGCACGCGCGGCGTGCTCGCGCTTGCGACCGAGCGCGAGGCCGAACTCGCGGTGCCCGAGCAGCGCCGCATGATCGAGACGTTCGCGTCGCAGATCGCGCTCGCGCTGGAGCGTGTGCATTACGTCGAGATCGCGCAGGACGCGCTCGTCAACATGGAATCGGAGCGCTTGCGCAACTCGCTCCTGTCCGCGATCTCGCACGATCTGCGCACGCCGCTCACCTCGATCGTCGGCTTCGCTTCGGTGCTGGAGGAACGGGCGCGCGAAGCCGGAGGCGGCGCGGATGAGGCGCAGGAACTCGTGCACGCGATCCACGAGGAAGCGCTGCGCATGAGCGGGCTCGTGACGAATCTGCTCGACATGGCGCGCCTGCAAGCGGGCGCGATTCGCCTGAACCGCCAATGGTCGATGCTCGAGGAGACCGTGGGCGCGGCGCTCGCGACCTCGCGCCGCGTGCTCGCAAGACGCGCCGTGCAAGTGCGCGTGCCCGCCGATCTGCCGCTTCTGCAGCTCGACGCGGTGCTGATGGAGCGTCTCTTCGCGAATCTGCTGGAAAACGCCGCGAAGTACACGCCGCCGGGGACACCGATACACATCAGCGCCGCGCTGGAGCACGACGGCGATGCGCGCTTCGTGCGGGTGTGCATCGACGATGAAGGCCCGGGGGTGCCGTCCGGCATGCAGACCCGTCTCTTCGACAAGTTCACGCGCGGCGAGAAGGAATCGGCGCAGCCGGGCATCGGGCTCGGTCTCGCGATCTGCCGCGCGATCGTCGAGGCGCATGGCGGGCAGATCGGGGCGGGAAATCGTGAGGACGCGAACGGACGCATACAGGGCGCGCGCTTCTGGTTCACGCTGCCGGCCGACGATGCGCCGCCGGAAGACGTGCCGCCCGATGAAGATATCGAATCGAAGGCGGCGACGCCGGGAGCGGGCGATGCCTGATGCGGCCGTATCGGTCGTCGTCATCGAGGACGATCCGCAGATTCGCCGCTTCGTGCGCGCGACGCTGCATGCGCACGGCATGACGGCGATCGAAGCCGATACGGCCGCGGCCGGCCTGCGCGAAGCCGCGACGCGCAAGCCCGATCTGATCGTGATCGATCTCGGCTTGCCGGACGCGGACGGCATCGACGTGATCCGCGAGCTGCGCGGCTGGACGCGCACGCCGGTGATCGTGCTCTCGGCGCGCACGAGCGAGCAAACGAAAGTCGCCGCGCTCGATGCGGGCGCCGACGACTATCTGACCAAGCCCTTCGGCGTGCCCGAACTGCTCGCGCGCATGCGTGCGCAGTTGCGGCGCAACGCGCAGGCGCAGGACGAGACGCCGATGATTCGCTTCGGCGATATCGCCGTCGATCTGGGCAAGCGGCTCGTGACGCGGGAAGGGCAGCCGGTGCGCCTCACGCCGATCGAATACAGGCTCCTGACTGTGCTGATGCGTCACGCGGGCTGCGTGCTCACGCATCGGCAGTTGTTGCGCGAAGTGTGGGGACCGGAACACGTCGGGAACGCGCATTACCTGCGCGTCTACATGGGGCATTTGCGGCAGAAGCTCGAGCGCGACCCCGCGCAGCCCGTGCATATCGTGACGGAGACGGGCGTCGGATATCGGCTCGCGGGCATCGGATAGCGCGGCGAATTATGATGTCGTCTCAACGCAAACCTGCCGACAGTCGATGAGCCAACCGACCCTGAACGGGCAACGCGTGCAGCTTCGCCCGCTGCAACGCGATGACCGTGCCGCCTTGCTCGATGCCGCCGCCGATGGCGAGCTCTGGAATCTGAACGTGACGGTCGTGCCGAATGAGGACACGATCGACCGCTACCTCGACACCGCGCTCGCGGGTCGCGATGCCGGCACGGTGATGCCCTTCGTAATCGTGCAGGCCGATGGCGGGCGCGTCCTCGGGAGCACGCGTTACTGGAAGATCGATCGCGCGAACCGCAAGCTCGAAATCGGCCATACGTGGCTCGCGGCATCGACGCAGCGCACCGGCATCAACACGGAAGCGAAATATCTGCTGCTCGCGCACGCGTTCGAAGCGATGAACTGCGTGCGCGTGCAATTCTCCACCGACGAGCTCAACGAGACATCGCGGGCGGCGATACTCGGCATTGGCGCGAAACAGGAAGGCATCGTGCGGCACGAGCGCATCATGCCCGATGGCCGCAAGCGCAACTCGGTGCGCTTTTCGATCATCGACGACGAATGGCCCGGCGTCAAAGCGATGCTTCTCGCGAAGCTCAGGCGTCGAGCGTAGCGGTCGCCTTCAATGTCTTCACGCGCGCTTTCATGAACGCGACGAAGCCGTGCGTGACGGTATCGTCGCGTTCGGCCTGCCATGCAAGGCCGACGCGCCATCGCGCGGCCTGATCGCGCAAGGTCAGCACGCGTGCATCGCGCAGCAGGTATCGCGCACGCGATGGCAGGAACGCGGCGCCCACGCCGCCCGCCACGGATGCGAGGACGGATTGAATGTCGTCCGCTTCCTGAATCACGCGCGGCACGAAGCCGTGCCCGGCGCACCAGCGATCGATCTGCGCGGCGAGACCCGGCCCGCGCGTGCGCGATAGCGCGATGAATCCCGGCTCGTTCAGTTCGTTCAGGTCCACGGGCAGACGTTTGTAGCGCGTGTGCTCGGGCACGGCGAGCGCGAGCGTTTCATCGAGTACGGTGAAGCCCGAAAGCCCGGCGTTAGCGGGCATGCGCATGAATCCCACATCGAGCTTGTTCGCGAGGATGCGGCGCGTCTGCTCGTGGGACGAAAGATCGTGCAGCGTGATGCTCACGCCCGGATTGAGCGCGCCGAACTCCGCGATCAGCTTCGGCACATGCGTAAGCGTCGACAGGCACAAGCCGACGCGCAGAAACCCGCGCGCACCGCTCGCGGCTTCGCGTGCGCGCACGAGCACGGCGTCGGCATCGCGCACCAGCGCTTGCGCATCGGCGATGAAGCCGGCGCCGAACGCCGTCAGATCCGCGCCGTGGCGCCCGCGTTCGAACAGACGCGCGCCGAGGCTCGCTTCGAGCGCGGCGACCTGCTTGCTGAGCGCGGGCTGGCTGAGGTGCAGGGCTTCGGCAGCGCGGCCGAAATGGCGCAGTTCGGCGATGGTGAGGAAGGCGCGCAGGAGTTTCAGTTCCATCGGATATTCGATTCCTTCTGGCGATCGAATCGATCGAAACATTCATTTTACTTATCGATGTGCGAGCGGTTCAATGAGGCCATCTACTCGATTGTTCCGGAGCCTCGCTTGGATGCCACTTCGTTTCGCATCGCCGTGACTGCGCTCGATTCACAGCATGGCGATGCCGCGCGCCATCGTGCGCTGATCGCCGACGCCGCATTTCAGAAGGTACAGCTGGTGGTGTTCCCGCAATTGAGCATCGGCGTACCGGACGACGCATCGCGTGCCGAATCGTTCGATGGCCCTTCGATCCGCGCGATCGCCGCCGCCGTCGACGATACCGGCGTCGCGGCGGGCGTCGGCTGGATCGAGCGCACCGAAGACGGGCGCCTTTACGACAGCTATGCGATGCTCTTTCCGGGCGGCGCGCACGTGCGCCATCGCAAGCTGCATGCGTCGCATCGCGGGTTGCATAGCGGTGAGCGCTTCACCGTGTTCGATGCGCCCTTCTGCGCACGCATCGGCATTCTGATCGGCGATGACAACGACGTCGTCGAAAACGTGCGAATGACCGCGCTCCTTGGCGCGACGCTTCTCATCGCACCGATGCGCGGCGATCGAACGCATCGCGGGATGCTCGCCGCGCGCGCCGCCGACAACGGCATGTTCATCGCGTGCAGCCACACGTCGGGCGACGAGGCGCTGATCGCCGGCCCGGACGGCCGCGTGCTCGCTCGTCGTGCGTCGGGCAATGACCATCTCGTCGTCGCGGACGTGCGGCCATCGTTGGCCGAGGCGAGTGCAGGGCGCAAGGCGCTGGCCGCGCGCCGTCCTGATCTTTATGAACCGCTCGCGCGCCAGGGCAACGCCTATCCGCTCGCGATCGAACCGGAACGCGCCATGCCGCGCGGTTCGCTGTCGCTCAGTTTCGCTGTGGTCGGACGCCATCGCGTGATGCGCTGAATCGAACGCGCACGGCTTTTCTGTCCCGATACAATCGGACGAACACATCGGACGAACGGCCTGACGGAGGTTTCGCACATGGATTTGATCATTCGCCGCGCATCGCTCGCGAACTCGCGCGGGCTTAACGATATCGGCATGGAAGCGGGGCGTATTGCCGCGATCGAGCCGCATCTGGCGGCCACCGCGCGAGAGGAAATCGATGCGAACGGCTCGCTCGTCACCGCGCCTTTCGTCGATGCGCACTTCCACATGGACGCGACGCTTTCCTATGGATTGCCGCGCGTGAATGCGTCGGGCACCCTGCTCGAAGGCATTGCGCTGTGGGGCGAGCTGAAGCCCGAGCTCACGCAGGAAGCGCTCGTCGAGCGCGCGTTGCAGTACTGCGACTGGGCCGTGGCGCGCGGGCTGCTCGCGATCCGTTCTCACGTCGATGTCTGCGATCCGCGCCTCCTGGCCGTGGAAGCGCTCGTCGAAGTCAAGCGTCGCGTGAAACCGTATCTCGATCTGCAACTCGTCGCGTTTCCGCAAGACGGCGTATTGCGCAGCGCGGGCGCGTTCGACAACCTGAAGCGCGCGATCGCGATGGGCGTCGATGTCGTCGGCGGCATTCCGCACTTCGAGCGCACGATGGCCGACGGCGCGGCATCGGTGAAGCTCCTGTGCGAATACGCGGCGGAGCAGGGCTTGCGCGTCGACATGCACTGCGACGAATCCGACGATCCGATGTCGCGCCACATCGAAACGCTGGCGGCGCAAACGCATCGGCTCGGACTGCACGGCCGCGTGACCGGCTCGCATCTCACGTCGATGCATTCGATGGACAACTACTACGTCAGCAAGCTCATTCCGTTGATGCGCGAGGCGGGCGTCGCGGCGATCGCAAATCCGCTCATCAACATCACGCTGCAAGGGCGCTCGGATACGTATCCGAAGCGACGGGGCATGACGCGCGTGCCCGAACTGATGGCGGGCGGCATCACGGTCGCGTTCGGCCATGACTGCGTGATGGACCCGTGGTACAGCCTCGGCTCCGGCGACATGCTCGAAGTCGCGCACATGGGTCTGCACGTCGCGCAGATGACCGGCGTCGATGCGATGCGCGCCTGCTTCGATGCGGTGACGAAGCATCCCGCGCGCATTCTCGGGCTGGAAGGTTACGGCATCGAAACCGGATGCAACGCGGATTGCGTCGTGCTCGACGCGCGCGATCCTATCGAAGCGATACGCCTGCGGGCGGCGCGCACGGCCGTCGTGCGACGAGGCAAGGTGATCAGCCGAAGCCCTGCCGTTCGCGCGTCGCTGGCGCTGGAAGGGCGGCCATCGGAGATCGATTTCAGGATCGACAGGCGATAAAAAACCCCGGTCCCTGGATTGAACTGCACCCCAAAAGTTGGACAACCGTCCAACGACTTGGGGTGTTTTTTATGAGCAAGCACAGCGCGCAATTTA
>NZ_JALQDT010000011.1:0-23363 GCF_023631085.1 Caballeronia sp. INML1
GGCTGAGTCCTGTAATGTACAGAACTCAGCCCTCACGGCCTTAGCCCAAACCTGTCCAACTTTGCGGGGTCAGTTCAGATTGGGCCGGGGTTTTCTCGCCAGCTCGAGATCAGTGCGCCGCTTGCCCCGACATGCCGTTATGTCGCAGCAATGCGTCGATGTCCGGCTCGCGTCCGCGAAACGCCTTGAACGAATCCATCGCCGGGCGGCTGCCGCCGACTTCGAGAATCTCGCGGCGGTA
The DNA here is from genome assembly GCF_023631085.1 of Caballeronia sp. INML1. NCBI lineage: Bacteria > Pseudomonadati > Pseudomonadota > Betaproteobacteria > Burkholderiales > Burkholderiaceae > Caballeronia > Caballeronia sp. INML1. Next base: position 242 of record NZ_JALQDT010000011.1, read on the forward strand.
GCGCGTGCCCGTCGTCACGTCGAGCACCGAGCCGTTGCTGGCCTTCGCGGCTTCTTCGAACGCCGCGTACGCGTCCGCCGACAGCACTTCAGCCCACTTGTAGCTGTAGTAACCCGCCGCGTAGCCGCCCGCGAAGATATGGCTGAACGTGTTCGGCCAGCGCGAGAACGGCGCCTGCGGAATCACATGGAACTTCTCGTTGATCGCGCGCGCGAGGTCGTTCACGTTCTGCGTCGCGTTGGCCGGATCGTAGGACGTGTGCAACACCATGTCGAACATCGAGAAGACGATCTGGCGCATCGTGCCGAGACCGCTCTGGAAGTTTTTCGCGGCGAGCATCTTGTCGAACAGCTCGCGCGGCAGCGGCGCGCCGGTCTCGACATGCGCGGACATGTCGGTCAAGACGTCCCACTCCCAGCAGAAGTTTTCCATGAACTGCGACGGCAGTTCGACCGCATCCCACTCGACGCCATTGATGCCCGACACGCCCAGTTCGTCGATCCGCGTCAACATGTGATGCAGGCCGTGGCCGAACTCATGGAACAGCGTGATGACTTCATCATGCGTGAAGCAGGCGGGCTTGCCGCCCACCGGCGCCGAGAAATTGCACGTGAGATAGGCGACCGGCGTCTGCACGCCGCCCTGCGTGCGCTTGTGGCGCGAGCGGGCGTCGTCCATCCATGCGCCGCCGCGCTTGCCTTCGCGCGCGTAGAGATCGAGATAGAACTGCGCGACGAGCGTGCCGTCCTTGTTCTCGACGCGGAAGAAGCGCACGTCGGGGTTCCACACGGCGGCTTCGTCGCGGCGGATCGACACGTTGAAGAGCGTTTCGGTGACCTTGAAGAGGCCCTTCAGCACGGCTTCCTGCGGGAAGTATTGCTTCACTTCGTTCTCGGAGAACGAGTAGCGCTTCTGACGCAGCTTCTCGGCCGCATACGCGATATCCCACGGCTGCAGTTCGGGCATGCCGAGCTCGGTCGCGGCGAACGCGCGCAGTTCCATCCAGTCCTTTTCGGCGTAAGGACGCGCACGCGTGGCGAGGTCCTCGAGGAACGCGATCACTTGCGCGGGCGATTCGGCCATCTTCGGCGCGAGCGACACTTCCGCGAAATTCTGATAGCCGAGCGTCTTCGCTTCCTCCTCGCGCAGCTTCAGATGCTCGACGATATTCGCGGTGTTGTCCCATTCAGGCTTGCCGTGGCCGTAGGTGCCGCCCAGCTCCGACGCACGGGTGGCATACGCGCGATACATCGCCTCGCGCATCGGCCGATGATCGGCATATTGCAGCACCGGGAAATACGACGGGAAATGCAGTGTGAACTTCCATCCTTCCTTGCCGTCGCGTTGAGCGGCTTCGCGGGCCGCTTCGATCACGTCATCCGGCAGGCCGGCGAGATCGCTTTTTTGCGTGACGACGTACGCGTAGGCGTTGGTCGAATCGAGCACGTGATCGGAGAATGCCTTGGAAAGCGCGGCTTGCTCCTCCTGCAATTGCGCGAAACGCGGCTTGCGGTCCTCGGGCAATTCGGCGCCCGACAGACGGAAATCCCGCAGCGAATTCTCCAGGATCTTCTTGCGCTCGGCCGATAAACCGGCGAATTCCGGTCCGGCGGCAATCGCCTTGTACTTCTCGTAGAGCGCGAGGTTCTGACCGACGCTTGCCGAAAATTCGGTGACGCGCGGCAGGTTTTCAGCGTGCGCGGCGCGCAGTTCTGGCGTATCGGCAACCGCGTTCAGATGGCCGATTACGCCCCAAGCGCGGGACAATTTTTCCGATTCCTGCTCGACCGCCTCGACGACATCTTTCCAGGTCGCCGGCGTGTCCGGCGCGCTCGCACGGTCGACGGCGGCCTTTGCATCGGCGAGCAGCACGTCGAGCGCCGGCGTGACGTGCGCAGGCTGAATTTCGCCGAAACGCGGAAGATCGGAAAAATCGAGCAGCGGATTGGCCGCTGCCAGGGTGGACGTGGTGTCGCTCATGACTCTCCCGTTCTGATGTTGGGTAAAGCGCGGGCGGGGAGTGTCGCACCCGTCCGCGCCGGCTCTCTGAGAGATTATTAGGGCGTGCGAGGCAAATTCCAATCGATTGTTTTTAAGGGGCCGATTAATGCGGCCCCGCGCCGATTTTCACGCTTGCGCCGCGCGCTCGGCCGCTTCGATCGTGTTGACGAGCAACATCGTGATGGTCATCGGGCCGACGCCGCCCGGGACCGGCGTGATATGGCCGGCGACTTCCCTGACGCCCGCGAAATCGACGTCGCCGCACAGCTTGCCTTCGTCGTCGCGATTCATGCCGACGTCGATCACGGTGGCGCCCGGCTTCACCATGTCGGCGGTCAGGATGTTGCGGCGGCCGACCGCGGCGACGATCACATCGGCATCGCGCGTATGCTTCGCGAGGTCGCGCGTCTTGCTGTGACAGATGGTGACGGTCGCGCCGGCTTCGAGCAGCAGAAGCGCCATCGGCTTGCCGACGATGTTCGAGCGGCCGATCACCACCGCGTTCGCGCCTTTCAGGTCGATGTCGTGCGCCTGGAACATCTTCATCACGCCGTAGGGCGTGCACGGGCGAAAGAGCGGCTTGCCGGTCATGAGCGCGCCCGCATTGGCGACGTGAAAGCCGTCGACGTCCTTCTCGGGCGCGATGGCCTCGATGACCTTGTGGCTATCGATGTGCGCGGGCAGGGGCAGTTGCACAAGAATGCCGTGGATGGAAGGATCGGCGTTGAGCTTTGCGACGTGCGCGAGGAGTTCGTTTTCGGCGAGCGTCGCGGGGAAGCGGTCCATCACCGAGTGCAGGCCGTTGTCGTGGCACGCCTTCACCTTGTTGCGCACGTAGACCTCGCTCGCGGGATTGTCGCCGACGAGCACCACGGCCAGGCCCGGCTTGTGTCCACGGGCGGTGAGGGCGGCGGCGCGCTGGGCGACATCGGCGCGAAGGGTCTTGGAAAGGGCGTTGCCGTCGATGAGTTGGGCAGTCATGGCGAATCGGATCGAGGATGGGCGAGGGCGCGCGAGGGCGTTAAGCCGTCGCCGCGCCCGCTGCTTCGTGCGGCAGCGGTGCGCGGCGCTCGCGCATGGTGCTGGGCGCGTTTTTCGGCAAATGCGCCCCTGGGAAGGGCGAAATTATACCGCCGGGCGCTATTGCACGTTTTGGCCCGCCATGCCCGCCACTTCGCCGGGCCTTAAGGCGTAACCGCCTTCCAGGACGAATCCGGATTGAACGACTTGATCGCCGCGGCCGCGCGTGCGGACGCCGGGCCGAGGTCTTTTTCGAAGATCTGCCCGTCCTGGTTGACGATGAAAGTCATCACACCGGTCTGGCCGTAGCGCGCCGGCGTCGCGATCAAGCCGAAGCCTTGCGTCAGCTTGCCGTCCTGCAGATAGCTCTTCGCGCCGCCCTGCGCGTTCGCGCCCTGCGAAGTCAGGATGCGGTAGTGATAGCCGTAATAGCCGTCGGCTGCGCTCGGCTTGTTCGGCATCGTGGCAGCGAGCGGGCCGAGCGGGCTGTCCGGCTCGCCCGGCGCGGTGTCCCAGTAGAGGCCGTCGTGTTTGCCGGGCGTGCTGACGAAACGGTCGGCGTAGCGGTCGGCCGTCTTGTGATAGTCGTTCTGCGCGGCGACATACGCGAGCGCGACCTGCATCGCCGAACGCTCGTTGCGGCCGATACGCCGCGTGAGCAGTTCGTCGCGCGCGGCGGGCATGTCGAAGCGCCAGCCTTTCGCGACTTTCACGAGCGGAATCGGCAGCGTCCAGCCGCTCGTGCCCGCTTCGATGTGCGCAGCCGGATGGCCTTTGAGCGGTTGAGCATCCTCGACGATGCGATGCTGCTGCGCCCACGCGCCCAGGTACGCATAGATGTCCTCTTCGCCGACACTGCCGGCGGGCACGTAATGCCTGTGGTCCTTGCCGAGGACTTTGGCGAGCGCGGTGTCGTCGTTGGTCGCGATGGCGTCGGTGAGCGCCTGCGCGGCCGCTTCGGCGGTCGGATAGACGGTCTGCGCGTACGCGAGCGATGCGCCGAGCGCGAGCGATGCGGCGACGAGGGCGCGCAGGAATGGCTTCTTCGTTGAGGCGAATGCTTGGGTAGGGGTCATCTCAGGCTCCTGAAAGTGGCGTTCGCCGCGTATGCGGCGTTTGAGCGATCAGTCGAATCGATCATCAACGGCGATGAAAGCCTCCGCCGCCGCCTCGCTGGAACCCGCCGCCGCCGTGCATTCCGCCGCCGCCCCCGAATCCACCGCCCTGACGTTGCGCGCCCCCCGCGCCGCCGAATCCACCCCCCGCACCGCCCCCCGCACCGCCGCCCGCCTGACGCTCGATACCACCGCCGCCGCCGACGCGGTTATGCGACTGATTGGCGAACGACTCCCGGCTCGCCTGTCCGCGCTGGATGTCCTGGCGCGCACCGTTGCCGTCGCCCGCACCGCGCAGCGCGTTATCGCGGTTCACGTTCTGCGAGCGCTGGCGCAGGTCGCTGGTGTCGCGCGCGTTCACACCGCCGCCCTGGCGAATGCTCTGCACGCGCTGGCTCGCCGGCTCGTTGAGGTTTTGCCCGGTGCGCTGCTGCAGCGTCTGCGCCGCCTGCGCGCGCGCATTCTCGCGACCCCGAAACTGGTTGGCGTTCGCGCCGAGATTCGCGTTGTTCAACGTGTTCTGCCGGTTCGCGACGTTGGTCCGGTTGAACTGCGGATCGTTGCGGTTCCAGCGCACGTTGTTGCTGTTCGCATTGATGCGGTTGCTCGTGTTGATGTTGTTGTAGCGGTTCACGTTGACGTTGACATCCCCGTGCCCCCAGTTACAGTTGCCCCACAGCGAATTCACGACCGCGACGCCTGCGCCGAACGCGAGACCGCCGACGAACGCCGACGCCATCGCATATCCCGGAGGCGGAGGCACGTAGACCGGCGGATAAGCCGGATAAGGCCACGTGCCGTACACGACCGTCGGGTTATAAGTCGGCACATAGACCACTTGCGGATTGGCCGGCTCGATCTGAATCACCGTGGTGCTGGTGGTCGTGCTGCCCGCCGGCGCCGGCGCGCTCGTGATCTTCTGCTGCTCGTTCGTCTTCAGATTCCCGGCGCTTTGCGCCGCGCGCCGCAGACGCTGAACGGAGTCCATCACGTCGCTCGGCTGCGCGATGAAGGCGTTGCCGAGCTGCGTCACCCAGTCGATCTTGGAGGCCATCGTTGCGAGCGCCTGAGGGAACGCGACGAGCGATTGCACGCTCGGATCCCACGGCTCGGTCTGCACGGCTTTCACGGCGTCGTCGCCCTTGACGTTCGGGTTCGCCTTCGACCACGCGGCTGCATCGGTGACTTGCGATGGATACGTCGACGCCATCAGCACTTGCGCGAGCAGCGCGTCGGGATAGAGCGCGACCGGCGCGGTCAGCGCATCGAGCTGCTGGTTCGTGAGCTTCTGCGCGGCGCTCGCAGCGTCCTGCGTCTGCGCGTGAACCGTGGCGGGAAGCAGCGCCGTAAGCGGCAACGCGAGCGCTACGCTCATCGCGATGATGCGCAGCGTGCGCGCGCGATGGCTGATGATGTAAGGGCTTCGTTTCAAGATCAAGTCCTCCGGTGCACGACGCTGGACACTCGGCGCGCGTGGACTGCCGATGCGGCGGGATGCGCCTGTAGTTTGCCGATAAGCAGCGAACTGATGCGCAGTGCTGAATGAAGGCGAGGGAATTGATGAGCGAGTGGCTTCGGTTTCGAAGACCTGGACGCCAAACGTTTGACATTCGAGCAAGGACGCAGCAGCCGTCGTGTCGCGCATGACCGTTGTCCGGTAGTGGAGGTCACGCCAACTTACGGGCGGCCCTCTGGATGTGTCAACGTGATTGAGGAAATATCACGTTTCACTCTTGCCGACAACGGGGTTTCGGAAGGGGACGAACGGCGCGCGCGTGTCGCCAGGCGCGCCATGCAAGCGCGGCCGGCATGGCGATGCCGGCCGCGAAGAGAGAGATGAAGCCGTTACTGCTGAGGCTTGTTCGACAGCGCGAGACGCAGCAGATCGGCGACGGTGTTCACGGAGAGCTTCTCCATGATGTTCGCGCGATGCGCTTCCACCGTCTTGATGCTGATGCCGAGATCGTCGGCGATCTGCTTGTTCAGGCGCCCCGCGATGATGCGCTCGAGCACCTGATGCTCGCGTGCGGTCAGCTTGCCCAGACGCTCTGCGGCGGCGCGCTGCTGCTGCACGCTGGTGCTTTCGCTGCGCGCTTTCTCCAGCATGCGCTCCACGAGCTTGCGCAGTTCGGCTTCGTCGAACGGCTTTTCGATGAAGTCCATCGCGCCTTTTTTCATCGTCGAGACGGCCATCGGCACGTCGCCGTGACCCGTCACGAAGATGATCGGCAGCAGCGAATTCTCGGCGATGAGTTTCTCCTGCAGCTCGAGCCCCGTCATGCCGGCCATGCGCACGTCGAGGATCAGACAGGAGATCGCGCCGGAATGCGAGATCGGCAGATAGACGTCGAGGAACGATTCCGCGCTGGAGAAGCATTGAACGCGATAGCCGTTTGCTTCGAGCAGCCAGCGCAAGGAATCACGCACGGCTTCATCATCGTCGACGACGAAGACGGTTTCCTGAGTGGTGACTGTGCTCATAGTTCTCCCGTAACTGTTTGTTGTCTCGTATGTTCGTCCTGCGCATCCGTGCCGCCCGTGCCCGACGAGCCGTCCACTTCGCCGATCGGCAGGCTGCAGTGGAAAGTTGCGCCGGTCACGTGGCCGTCCGCTTCGACGTTGTTGACCACCCAAAGGCGTCCGCGATGCGACTCGATGATCGAGCGGCAGATGTTCAGCCCCATGCCCATGCCGTCGGACTTGGTGCTGTAGAACGGCTCGAAGAGGCGCTCGGCGGTTGCCTCGTCCACGCCCGGTCCCTGATCGACCACGCTGATGCAAACGAAGCCGCCGTCCATGCGCTGCACGACGACGCGAATCACCGGATCGACCGCGGTTGGTTTCGCATCATGCATCGCCTCAGCCGCGTTTTTCAACAGGTTGACCAACACTTGTTCGATCAAAACCGGGTCGACGTAGATCACCGGCATGCGCGAGCGGATTTCGGTGACGATGCGGATCTTGCGTTTGCGCGCTTCGATTTCGGCGAGACCAACCGCGTCCGCGACGATATCCGCGACGCGCGCGGCCTGGCGCTTGGGCTCGCTGCGCTTCACGAACTCGCGGATGCGCTTGATGATCATGCCTGCGCGCACGGCCTGCTGCGCGGTCTTCTCGAGCACGGGAAGCAGCGTTTCCTGCGTCATGCGGCCAGATTTCACCAGCGCGACGCAGCCGGAACAATAGTTGTTGATCGCCGCGAGCGGCTGATTCAGCTCGTGCGCGAGCGACGACGCCATTTCGCCCATCGTCATCAGGCGGCTCGTGAACTGCAGTTTCTCTTCCTGCTGATGCGCGAGTTCCTGCGCCTGCTTGCGCTGCGTGATGTCGGTGGCGATCTGCATCTGCGCGAGATGGCCGTCGACCCACTGGATGTACTGGCGGCGCACCTCGAACCACTTCTGGATACCCTCGACATAGACTTCCTGCGCGTCCGCCGAGCTTTCGGTGAGCGCGGCGGCGGGGAGGCCCGCGTAGGTGTCGACCATGTCGATGGTATCGGACGAGCTTTGCGAGCCGCCGTCGAACGCGGCGCCGGCGAGCTCCAGATGGCCGTCGGGACGGATGCCGAACAGATGCCGGTAATAGCGATTGGCGAAGAGCAGCTCGGCTTCGTCGGCGGCGAGCACGGAGACGGCCGCGTCGAGGCTTTCGAGCACGGTGGTGAAGCGCTCGTGCGCCGCGGCGAGCTCTTCGCGCGCGCGCTTGGGTTCGGTGATGTCCGTCATCGACGACATCCAGCCAGTCTGCCGCCCCGAGCTGTCGATCAGCGGCGAGACGTACAGCCGCGCGTGGAAGAACGAACCGTCCTTGCGGCGCACGCGCAATTCGAAGCCGGAAGAGGGCGCCTTGCCGCGCAGCGTCATGTCGAGCTGGCGCTGCATTTCGGGATAGGCGTCGCGCGGCCAGTACGGAAACGGCGCGTTCTTGCCGACGAGATCGCTCTCGTCCCAGCCCGTCATGCGGCAGAACGCGGGGTTCACGTGCGTGATGCGGCCGTGCATGTCGAGCACGCGCATGCCGATCAGCACCGAGTTTTCCATCGCCCGGCGGAAGAACGCTTCGGCGTACAGCGCCTGTTGCGCCTCGAAGCGCTGGCGCGTGTGTTTCCACAGACTCCAGAGACTCCACAGCACGAAGCACGACAAGCCGGCCACGAGCCAGACGAGCGTGTTATTGGTGAAGTTCGTGAGCTGCGGGTACGAATAGACGCGCACCGACAGGCCCTGACCCGGCGGATCGAGCGGCAGGTCGTAGAACATGTCGCGCGGCAGGCGCGGGCGGCTCGACGTGGTCGCGAGCTCGCGGTTGTTCAGGTCCGTGATGGAGATCTTGTACTTCGCCGACAGTTCGCTGGGAATGTCGTGCTTGAGGACGCCCTCGATCGAGAACACCGCCGCGATCGAGCCGAGGAATTCCCGGTCGCGGAAAACCGGTGTCTGCAGCGTGATATAGCCGTTGCCGAGATCGTCGTAGAGCAATGGCGAGTAGACTTGGCGGCGGGTGGTCCGCGCTTCGTCGAACGCGGCCTGCACGGCCTCGTCCATCTGCGTGTCGTTCGGCTTCGCGAGACGCGATCCGAGCACGGGCAGCGGCGTATTCGGCCAGCGCGGCTTATGCTCGCTCGTATACCAGTTCATGTAGAGGATCTCGGGATGCCCCTGCATGATGTCGGTGGACGAGGTCTGGAAGGTTTGCGGGTCGCCGTGGCCGGTCACGATGTCGCGGGCGAGCGCCTGGATCTGCTCCTGTGCGCCCGTCATCGAGAGACGGATTTGCTGCTGCGCCCACGCGACATTGCGGTAGAGCGTGTCTTCCTGCTGCTGTTGCTCGCGCCGGTTCAGGCTCCAGAGGATGAGACTCATCACGACCAGAAATACCAGGATCGAAATGAGCGGCGTGAGTAAATAGGAGTTCGACCACCACGGGCCGTGGTGCCAGCGAGAGGGCGAGGCGTCGGTCGGCTTGCGCGGGACCCTCGCCGAGCGTTTGATCAGCCGTTCGGTCAACATGGAAGCGATTGTAACGCAGCGCCTGATTGTTAATTGGCGTAAAAAGAGGGTAAAGAAGCCTCGATTGCAGGAAAAGGAGGAGAAACATCTGACTAAAAAAGTCTTATGGGACGGTGCGTTGCAGCAATTTTTCGTATGGTGAGATCAACTCTCATGATTTGAAAAATTCCTTGCGTCATGGTCTGGACCCTCTTTAGAATTGCCGGCACGCGGCCAGTGCCCGCCTTCGATCGGGCGTGCGCCGGCGGTTCTCAGAGTGTTCCTCACATCAGGAGACGAGCATGTCCGCTGTACCCGACGAAGTTCTCAAATATGTCGCCAACGCCAAGGACGACGATCCTCAGGAAACCGCCGAATGGCTCGACGCGCTCGACGGCGTAATTTCCGCGGTCGGTCCTGATCGCGCGCACTACCTGATCGAGAAACAGATCGAATTCGCTCGCGTTCATGGCGAGCACCTGCCGTTCTCCGCCAACACGCCGTACATCAACACGATCCCCGTCGCTTCGCAGGCCAAGATCCCGGGCGACCAGGACATCGAACACCGGATCCGCTCGTACACCCGCTGGAACGCCATCGCGATGGTTCTGCGCGCGGGCAAGGATACGAACGTCGGCGGCCACATTGCTTCGTTCGCGTCCGCCGCCACGCTCTACGACGTCGGCTTCAACCACTTCTGGCACGCGCCGTCGAAAGAACACGGCGGCGATCTCGTGTTCGTGCAGGGCCACTCGTCGCCGGGCGTGTACTCGCGCGCGTTCCTGCTTGGCCGCCTGACCGAGAAGCAACTGAACAACTTCCGCCAGGAAGTGGGCGGCGAGGGCATCTCGTCGTATCCGCACCCGTGGCTGATGCCGGACTTCTGGCAATTCCCGACCGTGTCGATGGGTCTCGGCCCGATCATGGCGATCTATCAGGCGCGCTTCATGAAGTACATGGCGGCGCGCGGCATCGCGAAAACGGACGGCCGCAAGGTCTGGGCGTTTCTCGGCGACGGCGAGACGGACGAGCCGGAATCGCTCGGCGCGATCGGCATGGCCGGCCGCGAGCGTCTGGACAACCTCGTGTTCGTCATCAACTGCAACTTGCAGCGCCTGGACGGCCCGGTGCGCGGCAACGGCAAGATCATCCAGGAACTGGAAAGCGAATTCCGCGGCGCGGGCTGGAACGTCATCAAGGTCATCTGGGGCAGCCGCTGGGATGCGCTCTTCGCGCGCGACAAGACCGGCGCGCTGATGCGCCGCATGATGGAAGTCGTCGACGGCGAATACCAGACGTACAAGTCGGAGTCGGGCGCGTTCGTGCGCGAGCACTTCTTCAACACGCCGGAACTGAAGGCGCTGGTCGCCGACTGGTCCGATGAAGACATCTGGAACCTGAACCGCGGCGGTCACGATCCGCACAAGATCTACGCGGCATTCGACGCCGCGACCAAGACGAAGGGCGCGCCGACCGTCATCCTCGCCAAGACCATCAAGGGTTACGGCATGGGCGAGCATGGTCAGGCGATGAACATCACGCACCAGCAGAAGAAGCTGCCGATCGACACGCTGAAGAAATTCCGCGACCAGTTCCGCCTGCCGCTCACCGACGAGCAAATCGCCGACGTGCCGTACCTCACGTTCGAGGAAGGCTCGAAGGAACTGGAGTACATGCGTCAGAAGCGCATGGACCTCGGCGGCTATCTGCCGGCGCGTCGCGAAAAGGCGGAATCGCTGCCGGTGCCGGCGCTCGCCGCATTCGAGCCGCTGCTGAAGGGCACGGGCGAAGGCCGCGAAATCTCCACGACGATGGCCTTCGTGCGGATCCTGAACATCCTGCTGAAAGACAAGGCACTCGGCAAGCGCATCGTGCCGATCGTGCCGGACGAATCGCGTACTTTCGGCATGGAGGGTCTCTTCCGTCAGATCGGCATCTGGAATCAGGAAGGCCAGAAGTACATTCCCGAAGACTCCGACCAGCTGATGTTCTACAAGGAATCGGAAACCGGGCAGATTCTGCAGGAAGGCATCAACGAAGCAGGCGGGATGTGTGACTGGATCGCGGCCGCGACGTCGTACTCGACGCACGGCGAGATCATGATCCCGTTCTACATCTTCTACTCGATGTTCGGCTTCCAGCGCATCGGCGATCTGGCGTGGGCCGCGGGCGACATGCGCTCGCGCGGCTTCCTGCTGGGCGGTACCGCTGGCCGCACGACGCTCAACGGCGAAGGCCTGCAGCACGAAGACGGCCACTCGCTGCTGTGGGCGGCGTCCGTGCCGAACTGCGTGAGCTACGATCCGACCTTCGGCTACGAGCTCGCGGTCATCATGCAGGACGGTCTGCGCCGCATGGTCGCGGATCAGGAGGACGTGTACTACTACATCACCGTGATGAACGAGAACTACGAGCATCCGGCGATCCCGCAAGGCGATGCCGTTGCATCGGACATCATCAAGGGCATGTACGCGTTCAGGAAGGCCGATGCGGCCGGCAAGGCGCACGTTCAGCTGATGGGCGCGGGCACGATCTTCAACGAAGTGATCGCCGCCGCCGATCTTCTGAAGAACGACTGGGGCGTCACCTCCGATCTCTGGAGCGTGCCGAGCTTTACCGAACTGGCCCGTGACGGTCAGGCGTGCGAGCGCTGGAACCTGCTGCATCCGACCGAAGAGAAGCGCGTGCCGCACGTGAGCGCGCTGCTCAAGGGCGCGAAGGGTCCGGTGATCGCATCGACGGACTACATCCGTGCGCTCGTCGACCAGATCCGCGGCTATGTGCCGAACAAGTTCGTGGTGCTCGGCACCGACGGCTACGGCCGCTCGGACACGCGCGAGGCGCTGCGCCACTTCTTCGAAGTCGACCGCTACTGGGTGACGCTGGCCGCGCTGAACGCGCTGGCCGACGAAGGCACGATCGAGCGCAAGGTCGTCGCTGAGGCGATCAAGAAGTACAACCTCGACCCGTCCAAACCCAACCCGATGACCGTCTAAAGGCATCGCCCCCGAGCGTTGTGACGCGGCCTCTTTCCGAAGCGGAAGGAGGCCCGCGTGCAACCCAGGAGACACTAATAATGAGTCAAGCGATCGAAGTCAAAGTGCCGGACATCGGCGATTTCAAGGACATCCCCGTGATCGAGGTGCTGGTCAAGGTGGGTGATACGGTCGAACCCGAGCAGTCGCTCGTCACGCTCGAATCCGACAAGGCGACGATGGACGTGCCGAGTTCGGCGGCGGGCACCGTGAAGGAGGTGAAGGTCAAGGTCGGCGACAACGTGTCGGAAGGCACGCTCATCGTCGTACTGGAAGGCGGCGCATCCGCCGCCGCGCCTGCCGCAAAGCAGGAAGCGGCTGCACCGGCGCCGGCAGCGGCTCCCGCTGCCGCCCCCGCCGCGAGCGGCGGCGGTTCCATCGAAGTGAAGGTGCCGGACATCGGCGACTTCACGGACATTCCGATCATCGAGATCGGCGTGAAGGTCGGCGACCAGGTCGAGAAGGAGCAGTCGCTCGTCACGCTCGAATCCGACAAGGCGACGATGGATGTGCCGAGTCCCGCATCGGGCACGGTGAAGGAACTGAAGGTCAAGATCGGCGACACGGTTTCCGAAGGCTCGCTGATCCTCGTGCTGGAAGGCGCCGGTGCAGCAGCAGCGCCTGCGGCGGCGCCCGCGCCTCAGAAGCAGGTCGAAGTGCCCGCCGATGCGCCCGCGAAGCCCGTTCCCGCGAAAGAGCCGCCGTCCGCGCTCGCGCAGGCGCCCGTGATTCCTGCCGGCGACGGCACGCGCACGTCGAGCCACGCGTCGCCGTCCGTGCGCAAGTTCGCCCGCGAACTGGGCGTCGACGTGTCGCGCGTGCGTGGCAGCGGTCCGAAGGGCCGCATCACGCAAGGCGACATCACCGCGTTCGTCAAGGGCGTGATGTCGGGTCAGGGCGCGGCGCCCGCAGCGGCTGCGCCGGCTGGCGGTGGCGGCGGCGAACTGGGTCTGCTGCCGTGGCCGAAGATCGACTTCACGAAGTTCGGCCCGGTCGATCCGAAGCCGCTGTCGCGCATCAAGAAGATCTCGGGGGCGAACCTGCATCGCAACTGGGTGATGATTCCGCACGTCACGAACAACGACGAAGCCGACATCACCGAGCTCGAAGAACTGCGCGTCAAGCTGAACAAGGAACACGAAAAGGCGGGCGTGAAGTTCACGATGCTCGCGTTCGTCATCAAGGCCGTGGTCTCGGGGCTCAAGAAGTTTCCGGACTTCAACGCGAGCCTGGACGGCGACAACCTCGTGTTCAAGAAGTACTACCACATCGGTTTCGCGGCCGATACGCCGAACGGCCTCGTCGTTCCGGTGATCCGCGACGCGGACAAGAAGGGCCTCGTCGATATCGCCAAGGAAATGGCGGAGCTGTCGAAGCTCGCGCGCGACGGCAAGCTCAAGCCCGATCAGATGCAGGGCGGCTGCTTCTCGATCTCGTCGCTGGGCGGCATCGGCGGAACGCACTTCACGCCGATCATCAACGCGCCCGAAGTCGCGATTCTCGGCCTGTCGCGCGGTCAGATGAAGCCGGTGTGGGACGGCAAGCAGTTCGTGCCGCGCCTTACGCTGCCCATGTCGCTGTCGTACGACCATCGCGTCATCGACGGTGCGGCCGCTGCGCGCTTCAACGCTTATCTGTCGGCGATTCTGGGCGATTTCCGTCGCGTCATTCTCTGATCTTCTGATCCGGCCGACGGCGGAACCTCGGGGCGTGGCCCTGAGGTTCCATCCGCACATCTCTTAGGGGACAACATGAGTCTCGTCGAACTAAAAGTACCCGACATCGGCGACTTCTCCGATGTCGATGTCATCGAAGTCAATATCAAACCCGGCGACAGCATCGAAAAGGAACAGGGCGTCATCACGCTCGAAACCGACAAGGCCACGATGGAAGTGCCCGCCGATTTCGCGGGCACCGTCAAGGAAGTGAAGGTCAAGCAGGGCGACAAGGTCTCGCAGGGCTCGGTCATCGCGATGGTCGAAACCGAAGGCGCGTCGGCGGCTCCGTCGCCTGCTGCAGCGCCGGCGCCGGCGGCCGCGAAGCCCGCCGCGGCCGCCGGCGGCGTGCAGGACGTGAAGGTGCCGGACATCGGCGACTTCAAGGACATTCCGGTCATCGAAGTGCACGTGAAGCCGGGCGATACGGTCGAGAAGGAGCAGTCGCTCATCACGCTCGAATCCGATAAAGCCACGATGGACGTGCCTTCACCCGCTGCGGGCACGGTGAAGGAAGTGAAGCTGAAGGTCGGTGACACCGTGTCGGAAGGCACGCTGGTCCTGACGCTCGAAGGCGGCGGCGCGGCGTCCGCGTCTGCGCCCGCGCCCGCGCCTCAGCAGGCTGCTCCGGCAGCCGCTGCAGCCGCTCCGGCCCCCGCGCCGCAAGCGGGCAGTTACTCCGGCGCCGCCGATGTCGAGTGCGACATGCTCGTGATCGGCGCCGGCCCCGGCGGTTATTCGGCGGCGTTCCGGTCCGCCGATCTCGGCATGAAGACGGTGCTCGTCGAGCGTTATTCGACGCTGGGCGGCGTGTGCCTGAACGTCGGCTGCATTCCGTCGAAGGCGCTGCTGCACACCGCGCTCGTCATCGACGAAGCGGCGGAGCTCGCGGCGCACGGCATCAGCTTCGGCGAGCCGAAGGTCGATCTGGACAAACTGCGCGGCTTCAAGGAAGGCGTGGTCAAGAAGCTGACCGGCGGTCTCGCGGGCATGGCGAAGGCGCGCAAGGTGCAGGTCGTCACGGGCGTGGGTAACTTCGTCGATCCGTATTACATGGAAGTGCAGGGCGCGGACGGCAAGAAGGTCGTGAAGTTCAAGCAGGCGATCATCGCGGCCGGCTCGCAAGCCGTGAAGCTGCCGTTCTTCCCGGACGATCCGCGTGTCGTCGATTCGACGGGCGCGCTCGAACTGCGTCAGCTTCCGAAGCGCATGCTCGTGGTGGGCGGCGGCATCATCGGCCTGGAAATGGCGACGGTGTATTCGACGCTCGGCGCGGACATCGACGTCGTCGAAATGCTCGACGGCCTCATGCTCGGCGCGGATCGCGACCTCGTGAAGGTTTGGGAGAAGTTCAATTCCAAACGCTTCACGAACGTGATGCTGAAGACCAAGACGACCAAGGCGGAAGCGCGCGAAGACGGCATCTACGTGACCTTCGAAGGCGAGAAGGCGCCGAGCGAACCGCAGCGCTACGACCTCGTGCTGCTCGCGGTCGGCCGCAGCCCGAACGGCGGCAAGATCGGCGCGGACAAGGCCGGCGTGGCGGTGACGGATCGCGGCTTCATCAACGTCGACAAGCAGATGCGCACCAACGTGCCGCATATCTTCGCGATCGGCGATCTCGTCGGCCAGCCGATGCTCGCGCACAAGGCGGTGCACGAGGGCCACGTCGCGGCGGAAGTGGCGCACGGCGAGAAGGCGTATTTCGACGCGATGCAGATTCCGTCGGTGGCTTACACCGATCCGGAAGTGGCGTGGGCCGGCAAGACGGAAGACCAGTGCAAGGCCGAAGGCATCAAGTTCGGCAAAGCGGTGTTCCCGTGGGCCGCGTCGGGCCGCGCGATCGCGAATGGCCGCGACGAGGGCTTCACCAAGCTCATCTTCGATGAGGAGACGCACCGTGTGATCGGCGGCGGCATCGTCGGTCTGAATGCGGGCGACCTGATCAGCGAAGTGTGCCTTGCGATCGAGATGGGCGCGGATGCAACCGACATCGGCAAGACGATCCACCCGCATCCGACGCTCGGCGAATCGGTCGGCATGGCCGCCGAGTTGTACGAAGGCGTGTGCACGGACTTGCCGCCGCAACGCAAGAAGTAAGCTTCCGCACTTCGAGAAGTGCAAAGGCGCGTTCCTTCACCGGAGCGCGCCTTTTTCGTTTACGAACGGCAGACGACAAAAAGCCCGGCGCGGTGGCCGGGCTCTTCGTCATGCGTGCTGCATTGAACCGGGCAGAGCCCGGCGGCAAACTTACGCAACCGACTTCTTGGCGGCGCGGGTAGCTTGCTCGGTCGCTTGCGTAGCGGCCTTCGTCGCAGCCGTAGCGGCAGCGTTGAAGTTGCTTTCGGCGATCTCGACAGCTTGCTTCGTTGCCTTGTGAACCGTTTCGTACGTCGTGTTGGCAGCGGTGATAGCCGACTTCATCACGGCGACAGCGGTTTCCGAACCGGCCGGTGCGTTCTTCGCGACGTTGTCGACGAGCGTTTGCACCTTGCGGTTCTGCTCTTCGTACTGCGCTTCCGCGACGCGGGCGAATTCGGCTTGCGTGGCCGACGCGATTTCATACAGGTGACGGCCATACGACAGCACCTTTTCCGCGACCGGCTGGGTCAGGCTGGCTTGCAGCGCGAGCAGTTCCTGCGCGTCCTTCACCGACAGAGCGCGCTGCGCGTTTTCCTGGCTTTCGGCCAGCGTGGACTTCACGACTTGCAGGTTCAGTTCGACCAGCTTCTCGACGCCTTCGAACGCCTTGTTCGTCAGACCGAACAGCGTGTCGAAGTTAGCTTTTTGTGCAGCGGCGATTTGCTCGGGGGTCAACAGCGTCATCTCAGGCTCCTGATGGCCGACCCATCAAATGCGGGTCGTGGTTTGGATAGATCCGGCGCGATGAACCTGGCCGGCTAGGTGCAACCGCGATTGGTGCGTCGCAACATGAGACCCATTTTAGAGATATTCCGATAGATGTCAAGCACTTTTTGTGCGCTGCACAATGAGTCGAAAAGGTATGTTAAACAAAGGCTTACTTGATCGACGGACGCTCGAGACGGACACCCGTGGAAACCCTGTGCACGTCAGCCGGGTATGAGATTCAAGACGTCTCGACGCGCGTTCTTGCAGTGGATGAGAGCACGTCTGGATGAAGTTTTGATGTCGCCCGACGTCAGACGCCTGCGAGTTTTTCGCGATGCAAAATGAGACGATTCTGGAGAATGTCTTAATTTTAAGATGTTGCCGTACACCAAATTGTTGAAGAAACGTTAACATTTCGATGGTCCGATTTTGTGGCGCGGACCCACGCGCAACTCGGCCTGCCTTGCTGTCGATTTCGCGTTCTGCGTTTGTCCCATCGCTCTGCATGTTTTGACTAAAGTCGTGGAAAGTTTTGCCGATAGCACGTTTGACGTCATGTAGAAAAGCGCGCTTTGGGCAGTACAGGCTCCGCCGGGACGATCGTTTTTTCCGATCGAGGCGCGCTGTTGATCGGCAATACGCAATCAAGGCTTACAACTCAGTTTAACGAGTGCCGATAAGTGCTTAATATTGCTTAAATTTCGTTGCTTCACTACACTTGGCGGTACCCTCCAGCCGCCCAACAGAACACTAATGAAAACCGAAATGTTTTCGTCGTTGAAGGTGGTGCATGGCGTGGCAGTGCGCTCGGCATTGTCCATCGCTGTCTCCATCGCAGTAGCGACGTCCTTCGCAGCGGCTCCGGCTGAAGCCTTTGCAAAGACCGCCACCGCAACCAGGACCGCAAAGAAATCCACCGCCAACGCTGAAAAGCCTGCGCGCGTGGCCAAAACCACGCTCAAGGCACCGAAGCCGGCGAAGGCCGCCAAGGTCGCTGCCACGGATGACGACGAGGATGCGCCCCGCGCATCGCGCAAGCGTCGGGTGTCTTACCGCATGGAACCGCATGCGCGCCGCGGTGCGGTGCACGCCGTCGCGTTCCAGCCGCGTGCCACATCGGTCGGACAGGCGTTCGGCCTGCATGACACGCCCGACAGCCTTGCGCTGCGCTCGAGCGTTGCTTATGTGGTCGACCAGAACACGTCCGAGACGCTCTTCGACAAGAACTCGCGCGCCGTCGTGCCGATCGCGTCGATCACGAAACTCATGACGGCGATGGTCGTGCTCGACTCGCACATGCCGCTCACCGACGAGATCAGCGTCACCGACGAAGACCGCGACTACGAGAAGTTCACCGGCTCGCGCCTTGCAGTCGGTTCGGTGCTGAATCGCGAGGACATGCTGCATATCGCGTTGATGGCCTCCGAGAATCGCGCGGCGGCGGCACTCTCGCGCTATTACCCGGGCGGCCGTCCGGCGTTCATCGCCGCGATGAACGCGAAAGCGAAGTCGCTCGGCATGGCCGACACGCACTTCGAGAACTCGACGGGCCTGACGAGCCAGAACGTATCGAGCGCGCGCGACCTCGTGAAGATGGTGAACGCGGCGTATCAATATCCGCTGATCCGCAAGTTCTCGACCGACCGCAGCTACGATGTCTTCACCGGCAAGCGCAATATCGCCTACAACAGCACGAACGCGCTGATCCGCAATGCATCGTGGGATATCGGCTTGCAGAAGACGGGCTTCATCAACGAAGCGGGCGAATGTCTCGTGATGCAGGCGAACGTGAACGGCCGCCCGGTCGTGATCGTGCTGCTCGACTCCTACGGCAAGTACTCGCGCTTCGCGGATGCGAGCCGCCTGCGCTCGTTTCTCGATACGCTCGGCGAGCCGCACATCATGAGTGCCGATATGGGCAGCGGCGCGAATCCTTGAGCGTCCGCGATCCGCTGCTTCAAAAGCAAACGGGATTCGTCGAAAGACGAATCCCGTTTTTTCATGCGGCGCGGATCAGCGGTGCGCGTGTTGCACGTCGGCGGCCGCCTGTTCCGGGTGATATCCCAGCGATTGCGAGATTTCGAGCGCCGTGTGGCTCAGTTGCTTGAGCCAGGCATCTTGCAGACGATCGGCGGGCGCGGAAAGCGAAAGTCCGGCGACGAGCCGCCCGGTGTCGTCGTAGATGCCGGCGGCGATGCAGCGCACGCCGAGTTCGAGTTCCTCGTTGTCGCGCGCGCAGGCCTGCTGACGCACCAGCGACAGTTCGCGCTCGAGCTTCGAGAGATCGGTGATGCTGTTCTGCGTGTGCCCCGAGAGACCGGTGCGCATCGCGTAGGCGCGCACGCGTGCGGCTTCGTCGGCGGCAAGGAAGAGTTTCCCGACCGAAGTCAGATGCAAAGGCGCACGGCCGCCGATCGCCCGCACCACCTGCATGCCAGAGCGCTCCGAATAAGCGCGCTCGATGTAGACGATCTCGTCGCCTTGTCGTACGGATAGATTGACGGTCTGGCCGGTTTGCCGATGCAGTTCGCGCATCGGCGGCATCGCGGCCTCACGCACCGAGAGACGCGCCTTCACGAGATTGCCGAGTTCCAGCAGCCGCATGCCGAGCCGGTAGGTGCCGGGATCGGAACGGTCCACGAGGCGGCACAGCACCATGTCGTTGAGGATGCGATGCGCCGTGGACGGATGCAGACTCGTGCTCTGGGAGAGCTCTTTGAGGCTGACGGGGTCGGTGTGATCGGCGAGGGCGTCGAGAAGACGCATCATGCGCTCGATCACCTGAATGGAAGTCTTGGAGTCCGGGTTCGTATCGCTCATCGTGAAAAATCGGTTGATGCGTCAAACAGCGGAATGGCGATTGTATCTCATAATGTGAAAAAAGCGAACGCCGTTCTGAAACGATGATTCCGGCAATGACGCGCGCGTATCAGCGCGACCCGACGGGCGAGGCTTTCGCGGATAATCGGCGATGCGTTCATATCACTTCTACAAAACAGGAAACGCCCCCATGCGAGTCGGACTATTCGTCACGTGTCTCATCGACATGATGCGCCCTGAAATCGGCTTTTCAGTCATCAAGCTGATCGAGCGGGCGGGTTTCGAAGTCGTCGTGCCGCCGTCGCAGACGTGCTGCGGCCAGCCCGCGTATAACTCGGGCGATCGTCCGCTCGCCCGCGATCTCGCCGAAAAAACGCTGCGCGAGTTCGAGCAGTTCGACTATGTGGTCGTTCCGTCGGGTTCCTGCGGCGGCATGATCCGCGCGCACTACGGCGATCTTTTTCGCGACGATCCGCAACTGATGAGCCGCTTCGGGCGCCTGCAGCCGCGTGTGTTCGAACTGACCGATTTTCTGGTGAATGTCGCAAAGGCGCGCATGGAGCCCGGCGCATTCGACGGCATGGTGACCTATCACGATTCGTGCTCGGGTTTGCGCGAACTCGGCGTGAAGTCGCAGCCGCGTGAGCTGCTCGCACAGGCGGGCGTACCGGTCACGGAGATGGCGGGCTGCGAACACTGCTGCGGCTTCGGCGGCACGTTCGCGGTGAAGTACGGCGACATTTCGACGGCGATCGTCGATGAGAAGTGCGCGAACATCAAGGCGAGCGGCGCGGACACGGTCGTGCTCGGCGACCTCGGCTGCATGCTGAACATCGAAGGGCGCCTGCGCCGCACAGGCGATACGTCGACGCGCGTGCTGCACATCGCGCAGGTGCTCGCCGGCGACGCGCAAGGCCGCGCGTGAGCGCATCCTGAAAAGAGAGACTGTCCATGCAAGTCCAGACGATGCATTTCAAGGCGCGCGCAGGCAGCAAGCTTGCCGACGAGCGCCTTCAACAAAACCTCACGAAGCTCTCGACGAAGTTCGTCAGCGCGCGCGCGAGCGCGGTGCGCGACATCGACTTCGAGGCGACTCGTGCCGCGCTGAAAGAGCGGCGCGATCGGGCGCTCGACAATCTCGACGTATGGCTCGAAACCTTCGAGCGCGAAGCGGCGCGGCGCGGCGCCACGGTGCTCTACGCCGAATCGACGCAGGACGCAGCCAGGCTCGTCGCGGATATCGCCCGCAAGCATGACGTGAAGAAGGTCATCAAGACCAAGTCGATGGTATCCGAAGAGATGCAGTTGAATCGCGTGCTCGGCGAGATGGGCGTGCAGTCCATCGAGACCGACCTCGGCGAATACATCCTGCAGATCAACGATAACGAGCCCCCTAGCCACATCATCGCGCCGGTCGTCCATAAGGATAAGGAGCAGATTGCCGATCTCTTCGCAAAAACGCATAACAAGCCGCGCCTGACCGACATCCCCGACATGACGCGCGAGGCGCGTGAAGTGCTGCGCCCGCATTTCATGTCGGCGGACATGGGGGTGACGGGCGGCAACTTTCTGATCGCGGAGACGGGGTCGGTGGCGGTCGTCACGAACGAGGGCAACGAGGGCATGTGCACGGTGATGCCGCGCGTGCATGTCGCGGTGACGGGCATCGAGAAGGTGCTCCCGACACTCGAGGATCTCGCGACCGCCATGCGCCTCCTGCCGCGCTCGGCGACCGGGCAGACGATCTCGAACTACTTTTCGCTGCTGACCGGACCGCGCGCGCCGGACGAGTCGGACGGCCCGGAGCACATGTACTTCGTGCTCGTCGATGGCGGGCGCACCGGGCTCATCGGCGGAGAGTTCCAGGAAATGCTGCGCTGTATCCGCTGCGGCGCGTGCATGAATCATTGCCCGGTCTATCAGAAGATCGGTGGGCATGCGTACGGTTGGGTCTATCCGGGACCGATGGGCTCCGTGTTGACGCCGGCGTACGTCGGCATTGAGAAGGCGCTCGATCTGCCACAAGCCGCGACGCTCTGCGGCGAATGCAACAGCGTGTGCCCGGTCGGCATTCCGCTGTCGGATTTGCTGCGCAAGCTGCGGGAAAAGCAGATGGAGCGCGGACTGCGCCCCTGGAGCGAGCGCGCCGCGCTCGCAGCCTGGGGCTATCTCGTGAAACGGCCGGCGGCGTATGCGCTTTTCACCAAGCTCGTCGTGCGTGTGCTCGAACGCATGGGTGGCGAAAGGAAAGCGATTTCGCGCTTGCCGTTCGGCAAGGGATGGACCGGCACGCGCGATATGCCCGCGCCGGTCGGTCGAACTTTTCGGGAGTTATACAAGGCGCAACACTCGCATCTCGGATAGAACAAAGCCACGGCAGATCGTCTGATCTGCCGTGGCCCGTTTTCGATGAAGACGTTCCGCGCCTTAACCGCCGTAGCGTCCAAGAAAGCCGCGTGAATTGCCGCCGTCGCGAGTGCCGCCATTCGCGGATGGCGGCGGGGCGCGGTTCGGCCCCGGAGGTCGACCGCCCACTGCGTTGGGCACCGGCGCGCCGCCGACTGCCTGCGGAGGGGGAGCGGCCGGCGGACGACCGCCGCCTGCCTGTGGCGGCGGGCCGTTCGGATGTCCGCCACCCGCTTGCGGCGGCGGCCCGCCCGGACCATGATCGCGCGGGTGTGAGCCGCCGCCATGCCAGCCACCTGGGGGCGGACGGCGCCAGCCCGGACCGTCATCCCAGTAGCGGCTGCGCCCCGGACCGTAATACGCCGGACCAGAGTAATACCCGCCACCGACGACAACGCCCGGCTGAACGACCGGCGGACCGCCGTAATAGCCATAGCCCGGATCGTCGTAGACACCAGGATAGCCGCCGCCATAGGTCGGCGCGTCCGGATAGACCGCGCAACCGCCAAGCAAGGCAGCGGACGACGCGAGAAGAACACCTGCAACCGCGGATTTCATGATCTTGATAGAACCTGTAGCACCATTACTGTATGAGACAGCATCGCCAAGCGGATGTCCTCAATAACTTTGTAAGGCTTTATGACGGCCAAGTGTCATAAAGACGGGTAGCGGAAGCGGCGCGCCGGATAGAGGACTTGTTGTCGCGAACGCAACAATCCTTTGCTTTTCAACGGCTTGTTAAGATCGGGACGATTCCGTACCATTCGAAATGTCCGGCAGTGGGTCCCGGATCCTTGTTACCCACTGCGACACTTCGACCCAAAGGCAGTCCCATGAAAAAGACAATATCGACCTACTGGCCCGTCGCCATCGTGCTTCCGATCGCACTGGCTTTTTGCTTGCACGCCGGCGAAGGCGGCAGCATGTCCACGCGCCATCAGGAAACCAGCGTGGCTGGCGTGAGCGCCGAGCTTGCTCGCGCGATCTCACTCGGCTTCGTCGAGGACGATGACGCGACGCCCGCAGTGACTTCCGTACAAAAGACGCTCTAGAGCGCCGGGTTTTTACGCAGACGAAAAATGGCGCCCCGCGTGAACTGACCCCGCGAAGTTGGACGGTTAAAGTCTAGCGGGTAGCCAAGGCCTGAGTTCTGTATTGCACGGGACTCA
>NZ_JALQDT010000012.1:0-106205 GCF_023631085.1 Caballeronia sp. INML1
GCCCGCGCTTTCTCCTTGAGCAGCGCATCGAGCTTTTTTAGGTACGCCACCTCCGCGCGCAGGTATTCGTTCTCCTTCGCCATGAAAAACACCCCAAAGGTTGGATCGGTATCCAACTTTTGGGGTCAGTTCAGAAGGGCGCCATTTTTTATTTTGATGCTGCCTGGGCCGCTTTTACTTCAGCACAGCTGCGACGGCGTTCGCGACAGCATCGATGTTGCGCGTGTTCAGCGCGGCCACGCAGATACGGCCGGTGCTCACGGCGTAGATGCCGAATTCTTCACGCAGACGATCGACTTGCGCCGCTGTCAATCCCGAGTACGAGAACATGCCGCGCTGCTTGTTGACGAACGAGAAGTCGCGATCGACGCCGCTCGCCTTCAGGCGCTCGACGAGACCGTTACGCATCGCGCGAATGCGATCGCGCATTTCGCCCAGTTCCTGCTCCCAAGTGGCGCGCAGTTCCGGCGACGCCAGCACGGCCGCGACGATCGAGCCGCCGTGCGTCGGCGGATTCGAGTAGTTGGTGCGGATCACGCGCTTGAGTTGCGACAGCACACGGGTCGATTCCTCCTTGCCCGTCGTGATGATCGACAGCGCGCCGACGCGCTCGCCGTACAGCGAAAACGACTTCGAGAACGACGACGATACGAAGACGTTCAGATCGGCGGCTGCGAAGAGACGCACGGCGGCCGAGTCCGCATCGATGTTTTCCGCGAAGCCCTGATAGGCCATGTCGAGGAACGGCACGAGATTCTTCGCCTTCACCACTTCCACGATCTGCTTCCACTGGTCGTCCGACAGATCGACGCCCGTCGGGTTGTGGCAGCACGCGTGCAGCACGACGACGGTGCCCGGCGCGTAGCTGTTGAGCGCCGCGAGCATGCCGTCGAAGTTCACGCCGTGCGTGGCGGCTTCGTAGTACGGGTAGTTGACGACCTCGAAACCTGCGCTCTCGAACAGCGCGCGGTGGTTTTCCCAGCTCGGATCGCTGATTGCGACGATCGCGTTGGGATTCACGCGTTTCAGGAAGTCCGCGCCGATCTTGAGCGCGCCGGTGCCGCCGAGCGCCTGCGCCGTCACGACGCGGCCCGCGGCGATCAGCGGCGAGTCATCGCCGAGCAGCAGTTTTTGCACGGCGGCGTCATACGCCGCGATGCCGTCGATCGGCAGATATCCGCGGGGCAGCGCGGCGTCGACGCGTGCTTTCTCGGCTTCGCGCACGGCGCGCAAGAGCGGAATCTTGCCTTCCTCGTTCGTGTACACGCCGACGCCCAGATTGACTTTGGTCGTGCGCGTATCGGCGTTGAAGGCTTCGTTGAGGCCCAGGATCGGGTCGCGGGGAGCGAGTTCGACGGCAGAGAAAAGAGACATGATCTATCGGCAGTGAGGGAAGGACGTGCGGCAGGATGCAAACGGACGATGCGTGCGCCCCCGGTAACATCGCAAGAGGCGCAGAGCGCGGCGAAATACGGCTCGGGGCCGCTGCGCCCAGTCGCACATTGTAGCGAATCCAGCGAGGCTTTTTGGGCGATTATGGTGCGAATGCGCGTGCTTTTCGCCCTTTTTTGCACCGGAAGCCGTGCGAATGTCGACTAAAAGGGCGCGAATGGGCGCGCTTGAGATTGGTGATCGTTGCCCAATCTGTTGACGATCAGCCTTCCGAATCCCGGTCACGTCATGGCGAGCGCGCGTATTGCGTACGACGCTAAAATGCTTGTTTGCGCAGGCGTTGACTCTCTCGATCTCTCATGTCCGACACTCTCATCGCATCACCCGAAGAACTGGACGAATCGAAGTTCGTCACGTTCAAAGATTCGCCGTTTCAGCTCTATCAGCCGTATCCGCCCGCAGGCGATCAGCCCACTGCGATTGCGACGCTCGTCGAAGGCGTCGAGGACGGCCTTTCGTTTCAGACGCTGCTCGGCGTGACCGGCTCCGGCAAGACCTTCACGATGGCGAACGTGATCGCGCGCCTCGGCCGACCGGCGATCGTCTTCGCGCCGAACAAGACGCTCGCGGCGCAACTCTATGCGGAATTCCGCGAGTTCTTTCCGCGCAATGCCGTCGAGTACTTTGTCTCGTACTACGACTATTACCAGCCCGAAGCGTACGTGCCGCAGCGCGACCTTTTCATCGAGAAGGATTCGTCGATCAACGAGCACATCGAGCAGATGCGGCTTTCGGCCACGAAGAGCCTGCTCGAGCGGCGCGACGTGGTGATCGTCGCGACCGTGTCGGCGATTTACGGTATCGGCAATCCGTCCGAATACCACAAGATGATTCTCACGCTGCGCACCGGCGACAAACTCGGCCAGCGTGACGTCATCGCGCGTCTGATCGCGATGCAGTACACCCGCAACGAAGCCGATTTCCAGCGCGGCTCGTTCCGCGTGCGCGGCGACACCATCGATATTTTCCCGGCGGAGCACGCCGAAATGGCGGTACGCGTCGAGCTTTTCGACGATGAAATCGAATCGATGATGCTCTTCGATCCGCTCACCGGCCGCGTGCGCAACAAGATTCCGCGCTTCACGGTCTATCCTTCGTCGCACTACGTGACGCCGCGCGACACGGTCATGCGCGCGATCGAAACCATCAAGCTCGAACTGCGCGAGCGGCTCGAGTTTTTCCACGGCGACGGCAAGCTCGTCGAAGCGCAGCGGCTGGAGCAGCGCACGCGCTTCGACCTGGAAATGCTCCAGGAACTCGGCTTCTGCAAGGGCATCGAGAATTACTCGCGGCACTTTTCGGGCGCGGCGCCGGGCGAGCCGCCGCCGACGCTCGTCGACTATCTGCCGCCCGACGCGCTGATGCTGCTCGACGAATCGCACGTCTTGATCGGCCAGTTGAACGGCATGTACAACGGCGACCGCGCGCGCAAGGAAAATCTCGTCGACTACGGCTTTCGCATGCCGTCCGCGCTCGATAACCGGCCGCTCAAGTTCAACGAGTTCGAGCGCAAGATGCGTCAGGCGATCTTCGTCTCCGCGACGCCCGCCGACTACGAAAAGCAGAAGGCGGGGCAGGTGGCCGAGCAACTCGTGCGGCCGACCGGTCTCGTCGATCCGGAGATCGAGGTGCGTCCGGCGCGCTCGCAGGTCGACGACGTGCTTTCCGAGATCAATGCCCGCGTCGCCGTGCATGAGCGCGTGCTCGTCACCGTGCTCACGAAGCGCATGGCCGAGCAGCTGACCGAATTTCTCGCCGATCACGGCGTGAAGGTGCGCTATCTGCATAGCGATATCGACACCGTCGAGCGCGTGGAGATCATCCGCGACCTGCGGCTCGGCACGTTCGATGTGCTCGTCGGCATCAACCTGCTGCGCGAGGGTCTCGATATTCCCGAGGTGTCGCTCGTCGCGATTCTCGACGCCGACAAGGAAGGCTTCCTGCGCGCCGAGCGCTCGCTGATCCAGACGATCGGCCGGGCGGCGCGTAACGTGAACGGCAAGGCGATTCTCTACGCCGACAACATGACCGATTCGATGACGCGCGCCATCGGCGAAACCGAGCGGCGGCGCGCGAAGCAGATCGCGCACAACGAGAAGATGGGCATCACGCCGCGCGGTGTCGAGAAGCGCATCAAGGACATCATCGATGGCGTCTATAACGCCGACGATGCCCGCGCCGAGCTCAAGGAAGCGCAGGCGCGCGCGAAGTTCGAGGACATGTCGGAGAAGCAGATCGCGAAGGAAATCAAGCGCCTCGAAAAGCAGATGATGGATCACGCCAAGAACCTCGAATTCGAAAAGGCGGCGCAGACCCGCGACCAATTGGCGCTTCTTCGACAGCGCGTGTTCGGCGCGAACGTCGGCGATCACGTGAGCGGCATCGGCGGAAAGTAGTCGAGATGTAAGTGGTTTGCGCGGTGAAACGCGAAAAGACGCGGCGGAGCGGAAGATTCGCCGCGTTTTTTTATGTGCGCGGAAATCGCGATTTCGCGAAAAGCCTTACTGCGTCTAGGTCTGTAAGTTTGCTCAAATTGTTGAGCGTGTCGAACGATGCTAAACTGACGAACATTGAGAATCGTTCGTATTAACGTTCACAGTGTTGTGCTAACGCGCAACTGCGGCACTGCGATGCGGGCGGTCAATCGGCACGCATTGCCCCGGCCGGCGCGTCGCTTTCAGCCGTGGCGTGAAGGTTCGGAATCTCTGTGGCACGGCTCGCGTGGCACGCGCGCCAATCGATAACAACAAGGAGTTTTTTGATGGGTTCAACGTTGATGCGCGGCCTCGTCGCCGCCGCAGGTCTCACGGCGATGATGGCAGCATCGGCTGCCGAATATCCGATCGGCAAGCAGCACATCGAGGGCGGCATGGAAACGGGGGCCGTGTATCTCCAGCCGATCACGATGGCGCCGGAAGGCATGATGCGCAAGGCATCGGATTCGGACATCCACCTCGAGGCGGACATTCACGCGGTCAAGAACAACCCGACCGGTTTCGCCGAAGGCGACTGGATGCCGTATCTGAACGTGACGTATGAACTCACGAAGGTCGGCACGACGCAGACCCTCAAGGGCGACCTGATGCCGATGGTCGCGAGCGACGGCCCGCATTACGGCGACAACGTGAAGCTCTTCGGCCCGGGCAAGTATCACCTCAAGCTGCACATCTCGCCGCCTTCGCAGGACGGTCACATGGCGTTCGGCCGTCACACCGACAAGGAAACGGGCGTCGGTCCGTGGTTCAAGCCGTTTACGATCGAATACGACTTCCCGTTCGCGGGCATCGGCAAGAAGGGCGGTTACTGATCGTCGCAGGCGCCCGGCATCCCGGTCCGGGCGCACTCATCTTCAGGAAGTACGCATGAAACTGAAAATTCAGGTGGCCGCGCTCGCGATGTCCGTGTTCGCCTCCGGGATCGCATTCGCCGCCGACCTGCCGACGTTCAAGCTCGAAATGAACGACGGCAAGCTCAACCCGGCGCGTATCGAGGTGCCGGCGGGGCAGCGCATCAAGATCGAAGTGCACAACATCGGCAAGGGCGCAGCCGAGTTCGAAAGCGTGCAGTTGCGCAAGGAAAAAGTGCTCGCGCCGGGCGCCGATTCGTTCGTCGTGATCGCGCCGCTGGACCCGGGCGAATACAAGTTCTTCGACGACTTTCATCAGACCGCGCAGGGCGTGATCGTCGCGAAGTAACCGCCGTGCCGGCACGAGACGTGATGTCGCGCGCGGCCGATCGAACTGGAATTGCTGGAGGTTTGGAATGGGGCAGGTACTTTTCATCGTGTGGCGGGAGAGCGTCGAGGCGTTGCTCGTCGTCGGCATTCTCTACGCGTGGCTGAAGAACGGCGACCATCAGGCGCGCCGTGGCCTGCCTTATCTCTGGGCCGGCGTCATCATCGGTCTGCTCGCGGCCGTGGCGCTGGGCGCGGCGCTGATCGGCTTCACGGAAGTGCTGTCGGGCAATGCGCAGGATTATTTCCAGACCGCGATGGTGCTGGTCGCGTGCGTGCTGATCGTGCAGATGGTTCTGTGGATGAAGCGCCACGGCCGCACGCTCAAGCGCGACATGGAATCGTCGCTGCAAAAGAGCACGCAGGACGGGCACTGGTGGGGCATCGCGCTGCTCGTCGCACTCGCGATCGCGCGTGAGGGGAGCGAAACCGCCGTGTTCCTCTACGGCGTCGGGTTCGGCCAGTCGGGGCACGTCGACGTGTCGCAGTATGTCGCCATCATCATCGGTTTCGGCCTCGCGCTGCTGACCTTCTATGTGCTGCAGCTCGGCGGCAAGATCTTCTCGTGGCGCTCGTTCTTCCGCGTCACCGAAATCATGCTGCTGTTCCTCGCTGCGGGCCTCTTCGAGACGGGCGTCGACAAGCTGATCGACATGGAAGTGCTGCCGGTCATCGTCAATCAGGTGTGGAACACGTCGTGGCTGCTCGACGATTCGAGTACCTTCGGTTCGCTCGTCGCGACGCTCACCGGTTATCGCGCGCATCCGGCAGGCATGAACCTCGTTGCGTATGCCGTGTACTGGATCGTCATCTATCTCCTCATGCGCCATTCGAACAGCCAGATGGCGCAGAAACAAAAGGCGGCGAGCCGTCCAGCATGAGCTCTGTAATGCCTAGACCGGGCCGGCTGCAACAAGTCGGCCACTGGATGCAACGTCACGGCAGTGCGATCCGCATGATCCAGTGGGTCGTCGTGGCCGTATATGCATTTCTGATCGTCGTGCCCGCCGTGATGCCGCTGCCCGACGGCTCCGCGCACCTCTGGAGCAATCTCACGCTCGCCGCGCAGTTCGTGTTCTGGGGCATCTGGTGGCCGTTCGTGCTGCTTTCGATGGTGATGCTCGGCCGCGTCTGGTGCGGCGTGCTGTGTCCAGAGGGCGCGCTGTCCGAGTTCGCGAGCAAGTTCGGCCGCGGCTGGGCAATTCCACGCTGGATGCGCTGGGGCGGCTGGCCGTTCGTCGCGTTCGGGTTGACGACGATCTACGGCCAGATGGTCAGCGTCTATCAGTATCCGAAAGCGGTGCTGCTCGTGCTTGGCGGCTCGACCGTGGGCGCGATGATCATCGGCGTGCTGTATGGCCGCGAGAAGCGCGTGTGGTGCAAGTATCTGTGCCCGGTGAACGGCGTGTTCTCGCTGCTCGCGCGGCTCGCGCCGTTCCACTACAAGGTCAGCGAAGACGCGTGGCGCCGCTCGTACAAAGAGGGCGAGCACGGGCATCGCGTCATTCCGATCAACTGCGCACCGCTCGTCCCGCTGCGCAACATGAAGGGCGCGGCCGACTGCCACATGTGCGGACGATGCAGCGGCCATCGCGATGCAATCGCTCTCACGTGGCGCTCGCCGTCGGAAGAAATCGTGAAGCTCGGCGACAAGGCCGCGAATCCGTGGGACACCGCGCTGATTCTGTATGGCCTGCTCGGTATCGCGATCGGCGCGTTCCACTGGACGGTGAGCACGTGGTTCGTCGATCTGAAGCAATATCTCGCCGCGTGGCTGATCGATCGCAACATTCTCTGGCCGCTCGATACAACCGCGCCGTGGTTCCTGTTCACGCACTACCCTGAGCAGAACGACGTCTTCTCGTGGCTCGACGGGACGATGGTCATCGGCTATATCGTCGCAACGGGGATCGTGTACGGCACGGCGTTGCTCGCGCTCCTCGCGATGAGCACGCGCATGCTCGGCAAGATGAACGCGACGCGCCTGCACCATCTGACGCTCGCGCTGATCCCGATTGCGGGTGTCGGCGTGTTTCTCGGCCTTTCCGCGACGACGGTGTCGCTCTTGCGTGCCGAGCATTTGCCGTTGTGGTGGGTGCCGGGGCTGCGCCTCGGTTTGCTCGGCGCGGCGAATCTCTGGAGCGCGTGGCTCGCGTGGCGCGTGACGAACCGCTACACGTCGACGCTTGGTTCCCGCGTCCTTGCGATGGTATGGTTTGTCTCGGCGCTGGCCGTCGCGGACAGCGCGTGGTACCTGATGTTCTGGGGCTTCACCCGATAAACCGTCCACGCCGTCACGTGCGGCAACGAGAGCGAGAAGTGAGAACCAAACCCGTACTGACCGACGAAGACGTCAAGACCATGGCCGCCGCCGCCGAGGCGCATGCCAGGGAGCACAACTGGAACGTGACGATTGCGATCGTCGACGATGGCGGACATCTGCTGCATCTGCATCGTCTCGACGGGGCGGGCGCGAGCACCGCCGAGATGGCGACGGGCAAGGCGCGCACCGCCGTGCTCGGCCGCCGTGAGACCAAGGTCTACGAAGACACCATCAAGCAGGGCCGCACGGCATTTCTCAGCGCGCCCATGACCGCGATGCTCGAAGGCGGCGTGCCGATCTTCGTGGGCGCGGATATCGTCGGAGCAGTGGGCGTGTCGGGCGTGAAGTCGGATCAGGATGCACAGATCGCGAAGGCGGGCATCGCGGCGCTGGGCATCGAGAACGTCTGATCGGCGGCAGCGCGCTTCCTTCCATCAGTCGCGGCAAACGAAAACGGCACGCCTTCCGTGGAAGCGCGTGCCGTTTGCTCGATCATCATTTGCGTGGCATGCCTGAGAGGCATATCGCACAAGCGCGGGAACCAAAAAAAGCGGCTTCGCTTGCTATCGACGACTGGCTGGTGTTTGCACGAAGGGGTCTAAATTCTCGCGTGCAAGTCGTCCTCGCTGGCTAAGGCCAAACACCTCTTGGCGAGGTGGTCCCCACAATACCCGGTAGTAACGCTGTTCTTGCCTGACTGCCGCCTTACTTCGTCAGGATCAGTTTGCCCAGACGTGTCGCGCGCAACTGATAGGTCTCCCCGTTATGCACGATGCTCACATGGCTGCGTCCCTGCAGCAGCGCGTCGCTCCTGAGCGAGCGTTCAACATTGCTGTCCGCTGCGTGGGCAACGTGAACCGTAGTCACGGTGGTCGCTTTAGGGCGGGTGATCGCGGCGTCGCGGACAGCCGGGCGGCGCAGCCTGAGCGTGGAGGATCGCGGCGTGTCAGTCATGTCGGAATGTGCGTTCGTTGATTCGATGGTCTATAGTAAATGATAACTATTCCTATTTGCAAACAGACTTTCCGATTGAAGCGCAAAACTCGATAGGCAATCTCGATGCAGCAGCGACACAGTCTCTGCCGCGTCGGAGAAACGCTCAATGCAGCGGGCTTTCGTCTTTGCGCGCGTGCACGAACTGGCGAATCAGCCGCACGGTATCGATATCCGATTCGCGATAAGCCGACTTCACGATCTCCTGCGTCTGACGCTCGTCGGGCGTCGCGTTCTCGTTCTCGGGCAGCGTCGTGCTGTAGGTGAAGCGCAGGAATAGCTGAAGCGCGTCAGGCTGCTCGATGGCCATCGTGAGCGAGCCGCCGACGTACTCCGCAGTCGGCAGGATGTCATAGCGCACGCTCGAACCGGGCGTGAGCGTTACGCGATCGCGCACGGTGGCCTGGCCGTAGTGCAGCTCGCGCTCCATCGTGTCGCCATCGCGCGAGAGGATGTCGCAGCTATCCAGCCCCAGCACGAACAACTGCGGCTGCTCCGCACGCAGGACGAGCCCTTCCCAAAGCTGTTCGGGCGTGAGCGACTCGACGAGCGGGTTGAGCGGATCGTTGATCTGGATAAGGTGTTCGAAATTCAAGACGACGGTTTCCTTGGACGTTCGTGGTGCCTGCGATGCATCACTGCGGCGTGAGCCCGGAGTCGATGCGAATCGCGCCGGACAGGACCTTGTGCATCGGGCACGCATTGGCAATTTGCAAGAGCCGTTCCCGCTGTTCACCGGACAACGCGCCCTGAAGCGCGATGCGGCGATCGATGTTCGTGCCTTCCGCTGTGCTTTTCATCGACAACTCGACGTGGACGGCTTCCAGCGGCCATTCCTTGCGCTTCGCGTACATCTTCAGCGTGATGGACGTGCACGCGCCGAGGCTCGCGAGCAGCAGTGAAGCCGGTTCCGGGCCAGTGTCGCCGCCGCCGATGCTGGCCGGCTCGTCGGCGATCCACGCGTGTGTGCCATCCGCGAGGCGGACCTGATAGTCGATATTGCCGATGTCGGCGGTCACGGAAGGTCCGGCCATGCGTTGCTCCTCGTTGTAATAGGGGACTGCAAGAATGACGAAAACGGTGCGGCAAGAACGGTCATTGTGACGCAATGTGTCCGTTCATGCCGCACCGTCTCGTTGATTCCGCTCCAGTACGTGGGCGACGGCGCTCAGTGCGTGATCGCGCCCATCCGGCCTGCCTGAAAGTCCACCACGGCCTGACGGATTTCGTCCTCGGTGTTCATCACGAAGGGGCCGTAGCGCACGACCGGCTCCTTCAGCGGCACGCCGCCGATCAGCAGAAGCTCGACCGGCTCATCACCGGCGGCGAGTGCGATCGTATCGCTGTCGTCGCGAAAGATCACCATTTGCTGCGCACGCACCGGCTGGCTTTGCGGGCCGTACAGCCCCGTGCCCGACAGCGGATAGGCGAACACGCGGTAATCGCGCGGCACGGCCAGCTCGATCTTCGCACCGGGCTTCAGCGAAAAGTGCTGATACAGGATCGGCGTGCGCGTTTCGATGGCGGCTTTCACGCCGAGTGCCTCGCCCGCAATGACCTTCACACTGACCTTTCCGTCTTCGCTCGTCGCGACGGGAATCTGCGTCGACGGAATCTCCTGATAGTGCGGCGCGATCATCTTGTCGCGGCGCGGCAGGTTCACCCAGAGCTGCAGGCCGTGTACGCGGCCGCCGCGGCGTGTGAATTCCTCGGCCGGCATTTCGCTATGCACGACGCCCGCGCCGGCGGTCATCCATTGCACGTCGCCGGGCCGCAGCGTGCCCGAATGCCCCGCCGAATCCTTGTGGCCGAACTCGCCTTCGAGCATGTACGTCACGGTTTCGAAGCCGCGGTGCGGGTGATCGGGTGCGCCCTTCGCCTCGCCGGGGGCATAGTCGGCGGGCCCCATCTCGTCGAGGAGAAGGAACGGGTCGAAATCCATCAGAAGACGGGTCGGAAACGGGCGATGCACGACGAACCCGCCGCCTTCGATGGTGCGGGTCGCCGGAATGATGCGTTCGATGCTGCGGCTGATGGACATGGTTGCCTCGCGTCGCGGATACAGAAGTAAGGGAATAGCGATGAATTTGAAACACTGGTCTATTATATGGGCCGCGTTTCGCGGTAAAAGACGCTGCGGCGCAATGGATTGTCGCGCTGGCGATAACGAACGCGTCAATCCGAATTCCCAGCCTCAACGAGCGACCATGAAAGCCGACTCGCATGACCTGAACGATCTGATGTATTTCTCGCACGTGGTCGAACACGGCGGATTTTCAGCTGCCGAGCGCGTGCTCGGCATCTCGAAGTCGCGACTGTCGCGGCGTGTGTCCGAGCTCGAGGCGTCGCTCGGCGTGCGGCTGCTGCAACGCTCGACGCGCAAGCTCGCGCTGACCGAAGCCGGACAGCTTTTCTACCAGCACTGTCAGGCGATGCTCGCGGAAGCGCAGGCGGCGGTCAATGTCGTGCAAAGCCTGCGCGATTCGCCGCGCGGAACGGTGCGCGTGAGCGTGCCGGTGACGATCGCGCAGACGTTTCTCTCCGCGGTGATGCCTGATTTCATGCATCGCTATCCGGAGGTGCGCATCGTTTTGCGCGTGACGAATCGTGTCGTCGATCTGTTCGAGGATGCGATCGATGTGGCGCTGCGCGTGCGCTCGGAGCCGCCCGCGAGCTCGAACGTCGTCGCACGGCCGTTGTGGCGCACGGAGCAGATGCTCGTCGCGGCGCCGTCGCTGCTCAAGTCGAATGCGCCGCCGATGACGCCCGCCGAGCTCGCCCAATACGACACGATCGACACGCCGTCCGCCGATGGCCGCCACGTCTACCGGCTGATCGCGCCTGACGGCACGCGCCACGAGTTCGAGCACGAGCCGCGGCTCGTCACGGCGGACCTGTCGATGATCCGTGAAGCCGTGATGCGCGGCGTCGGCATCGCGGCGCTGCCAGAAATGATGTACGGCGCGCCGCTGCGAACGGGCCAACTCTCGCCGGTGATGCCGGGCTGGACGTTTCCGTCGCCGCAACTCTATGCAGTCTTTCTGTCGCGCCAGGGCATGGTCCCGGCAGTGCGCGCGTTTGTCGATTTTCTCGTGGAGTCGATCGGCAGCGGCCAGCGCTTCCCAGGAGAATGTCCTGTTCAGGAAGCGCCCGAACGGGAAACAGTTTGACCGCATCGGCGTCTGTCATTGGTTTATGACATTGAAGCGCGCGTTTGCGATGGTCAGATTCAATTGATGGCGAGCAGTCGCAGCGGTATATTGAAGCTCCCTTCGCTAAGGAGCTCCTTATGCGAAAACTCACGGCTGCTCTGATAGTTAGCCTGATAGGGTTGATTGCGCTGTCCGTGTCGACCACGGCTGCCGCATGTGACGGGACTTCCGGTTCTGGCTACTCGAACCCAAAGTGACCGCCTCACCCGAATGCGCCGAGTGCGCACGAAAAAAGGCCTTCATCTGACGATGAAGGCCTTTTACTTTGAGGCTTGCGCGAGCGCTTACTTGCCGCTCTTCGGCTCCGTGACGAAACCGATCTTCGTGAGTCCGCCGGCCTGCGCCGCCGACATCAGATCGGCGACTTTCTCGTAGGCCACCTGACGGTCCGCGCGCAGATGGATCTCCGGCTGCGGATTCTGCTGCGATGCCTGCGCGATGCGCGCCTCGAGCGTCGCTTCGTCGATCGGCTGATCGTCCCACAGCGTCGTGCCGTCGGCTTTGATCGCGATATTTACGTGCGCGGGCTTCTCGTCCTGCGGCTGGCTGCTCGCGTGCGGCAGGTCGATCTTCACCGCGTGATGCATGGCCGGGATCGTGACGAGGAAGATGATCAAGAGAACCAGCATGACGTCGACGAGCGGCGTCATGTTGATCTCGCTCATCATGCCGTCGTCTTCATCTCCGGCGAAAGGGCTCATGGCCATGATGCGAACCTCCGCGCTTACGACGCGCGCGTCGCGAGACGCAGGCTGTCTGTCGAGGCGTTCGTCGCGCGCTTGGTCGACGAGAGCTTCGAGCCCGTGACGAAGAATGCGTGCAGGCCGTGCGCGAAGCGGTTCAGCTTCGTGACGATGCCCTTGTTCGCGCGGGTGAGGGCGTTGTAGCCGAGCACAGCCGGAATTGCGACGAAGAGGCCGAACGCGGTCATGATGAGCGATTCGCCGACGGGGCCCGCGACCTGATCGATCGACGTCTGGCCTGTCGCGCCGATCGTCAGAAGCGCGTGATAGATACCCCAGACGGTGCCAAAAAGACCGACGAACGGCGACGTGGACCCGATCGACGCGAGCACCGCGAGACCCGCCTGCATGCGGCCGACGCCTTCATCCATCACGTCCTTGAGGCAGCGCGTGATCCAATCCGACACGTCCATGCGGTCGTGCAGATGCGGCTGCGTCTGATGATGATGGTCGGCGGCTTCCTGTCCGGCGAGCGCGAGCGCGAGGAACGGGTTGTCCGCGGGGCTGGACGACTGGCTGCCGAGCTTCTTGATCCCGTCGTTGAAGTCGTCGGAATGCCAGAACGCCTGTTCGGCGTTCTTGGTCAGGCGCTTCAGGCGCACGACATTCCATGCTTTCACGATGATCACCGTCCACGAAAGCACCGACATGATGACGAGCGCGAGCGCGATGCCCCGCGTCACGAAGTCGCCTTGCGCCCAGACGTGCGCAATCCCGTAGTTTTGCATTTTCCCGTTCCTTCTCTGAATCTAAAAAAATCGATCAGTCGTTCAGACTGAAAACGAATGGCACCGTGGCGGTCGCGCGAATCGCTTCGCCATTTTCCTTATAGGGGCTGCACGCGCTGCCGCGTACGGCCTCGAGCGCCGCGTCGTCGAGCCGCGACGAACCGCTGCTCTTTTGCAGCGTGACGTTTTCGATTTTGCCGGACAGCCCCACCGTCAGCCGGATGACAGCCGTGCCGGTTTCGCCGCGGCGCCTGGACATCGACGGATAGTCTGGCTGCGCGATGTTACAACTGAGGTGCGCGACGTTCTTCGGCGCGGCGAGATCCATGCTCGGCTTGCCGATGGCGGGCGCGGCGGGCGCGGCGGGCTGCGGCGCGGGCTGCGGCGGGGCGGGCGGCGTGGGTTCGGGCGCAGGCGCGGCAATTTGCGAGGGCGCCTCGGCGACCGGCATCGGCGTGGGCTTCGGCTCGACTTTCGGCTTGACCTTCGGCTTGGGCTGCGGCTTCGGAACGGGCTGCGGAACCGGCTTCGGCGGCGGCGGCGTTTCGACGGCGACCGGCTGCGGCGCGGGCTGCGGCGTTTCGCTGATCAGTTGGGCGGTGATCGATTTGGCTTCGATCGGGCGCGGCAGCGGCTCGCGGTGCATCGTCAGCGCGACGCCCAGAAGCGCGGCGTGAATGATGACGACAGCGGCGCACGCCGCGACGACGCGCGGATTGGCGTTTGCGGCTGGCGCGGTCTGAAACGCGGCGGGAGTGGTGGTCGGGGACTGCATTGTTATTGGGTGCCTGCGGTACTGCGTGAATGCTTGCTGGTGAGGCTGCCTTTCAACTCAGAGTCCAACGACAGCGCAGGCACGGTGCAAAAGAAACCAAGCGACGTCATGTTCGAAAAATCAGCAGGGAAATGAACAGGGTGGCCACGAAACCGATCAGCAGTTCCATCTTTCCCTCCAGGGGTAAGGGGTTGCTCGGCTGGCTCGAAGTGACCGGAAGTTCGAAGGTAACCTGGCTTGCTGGAGACGAGAAACGACTTGACGGCGCGACCGGACAAGCCGCGGGCGCCGTCGTTGTGCTGCGTCACGGCCGCGCGGGACGCTTCAGGCGGCCTGGCGTTCGTAGAACGTGAGGGGTGCCACGTGTTCGCGCTGCTCGACCCCGCAGCGGGACGAACACACACCGCTTTCTGCCATCACGTCGCGAACGCTCGGCTCGCATTTTCCGCAGCACAGCGCCACGCCGAGCTCGAATTGCAGTTCGTCGAAAGAGTCCAGTCCCTCGGCGATAGCGGCGCGGATCTTTCGGTCGGACACTGATTTGCAGACACAGACAATCATGATCGTTCGCGATAGCTTGCGTTAATGCGAATTATTATCATTCGTTATGCGCGCCTTTGCAAGCGGGGTTCTGTGTTTTTTGTAACACAGCGCGCAAGTAGGCGGGTTTATTGCCAGGCGTCTTGTCCGGCGGGCGAAAGCGCGCGTGTGAAAGAGCGCGGCGCGAGGAAAACCCTCAGACGATGTCGGGTTCAGCGAGACGCGTTCGGCGTGATGGGATATCCACATGCTCGACTTTCGCGTCGAGTTGAAGCAGGGCCGCGGCGAGCTGGCGCTGAGTTTCGCCATCGGCGGTGGAATAGAAGCGGGGCAGGGTTTCGGGTGGCGTGCTCACGCTTTTTTGCGCATGCGCGTCCAGCAGGCGATCGAGTTGCCGAGCGATCGCCACGCTCGTATCGATGATCTGCAGTCGCTCCCCGGCGATGTCACGAATCGCGCGATCGAGAAAAGGGTAATGCGTGCAGCCGAGCACGAGCGTGTCCGCCCCGGCGTCGAGCATGGGCGCGAGATAGCTTTCGAGCAGCGCCATCAGCGCGGGCGACGACGTGTCGCAACGCTCGACGGCCTGAACCAGCCCATGTCCCGCCTGACAGATGAACCGGCAATCTCCCGCGTACCGGTCGAGCAGTGACTGAAAGCGCGCGGAGCGCAATGTGACGGCCGTGGCGAGTACGCCGACCACACGCGACTTCGACACAGCCGCCGCGGGCTTCACCCCCGGCTCGACGCCGACGAGCGGAATCGGCAGGCGCTCACGCACGAGCGCGATCGACTGGGCGGTGGCGGTATTGCATGCGACGACGAGCGCCTTCGCGCCTTGCCCGACGAGCCATTCGCCGATCGCCATCGTGCGGTCGACGATGAAATCGTCGTCGCGCTCGCCGTAGGGCGCGTGGCGCGAATCAGCGACGTAGATCAGACGTTCGTGCGGCAGCGTCGCGCGTACGGCGCGAAGCACCGACAACCCGCCGAGACCGGAATCGAAAATGCCGACCGGCGCGCTCGCGTCTGACGCGGCACGCCCGTTCGGCTTCTGGGAAGGCACTGCGCCGGGCATGCGGTTACTCGTGATCGCCCATCATGGTCTGCTGGTAGTTCTGGATGCCGACCTTGTCGATCAGATCGAGTTGCGTTTCCAGCCAGTCGATGTGCTCTTCGGTGTCGTGCAGGATCTTTTCGAATATTTCGCGCGAGACGAAGTCGCGCACCGACTCGCAATACGCGATGGCTTCCTTGCAGGTGGACTGGGAAATCTGCTCGAGCTTCAGATCGCATTCGAGGATTTCCTTGGTCTCTTCACCGATCAGCAGCTTGTGCAGGTCCTGCAGATTCGGCAGTCCGTCTAGCATGAACACGCGCTGGATCAGCCAGTCGGCATGCTTCATCTCGCCGATCGATTCGTCGTACTCGTGCTTGTTCAGCTTCTCGAGGCCCCAGTGCTGATACATCCGGGCGTGCAGGAAGTATTGATTGATCGCGGTCAGTTCGTTCTTCAACTGCGCGTTCAAAAATTCGATGACTTTCGCGTCGCCTTGCATGATTTTGATTCCTGTTCTAAACGTGGGGCTTTTGAAAAGATAAACCTTGAGCGTGGCAATGCCAAGGTTGAGAAGAAATTTTTTGTTTCGATGAAACCGGGAATGAAAACCTTTCTCAGCTGGCGGCGTTGCAAAGAAAAGAGCCGGGTGGATCGCCCGGCTCGTGCCCATCAGTAGCGGTGGCAAACCGCCGTCAAGCGGCAATCAAGCCGTCGCGACCGGAATTTTGCCGATCTTCGCCTGCCATTCTGCGGGGCCCGTCTTGTGGACCGACGTGCCGGTCGAATCGACGGCGACCGTCACCGGCATGTCCTGCACGTCGAATTCATAGATCGCTTCCATGCCGAGGTCTTCGAACGCGAGCACCTTCGCCTCGCGGATCGCCTTTGATACGAGATACGCCGCGCCGCCGACCGCCATCAGATACGCGGCCTTGTGATTCTTGATCGCCTCGATCGCGACCGGGCCGCGCTCGGCCTTGCCGATCATCGAGATGAGGCCGGTTTGCGCGAGCATCATCTCGGTGAACTTGTCCATGCGGGTGGCCGTGGTCGGGCCCGCCGGGCCGACGGCTTCGTCGCGCACCGGATCCACCGGACCGACGTAGTAAATCACGCGGTTCGTGAAATCCACCGGCAGCTTTTCGCCCTTGGCGAGCATGTCGGCGATGCGCTTGTGCGCGGCGTCGCGGCCCGTCAGCATCTTGCCCGACAGGAGCAGCGTCTGACCCGGCTTCCACGACGCGACTTCTTCCGGCGTCAGCGTGTTCAGATCGATGCGCTTGCTGGTTTCCGTGTTCGGCGCCCAGGTGACCTTCGGCCATGCGTCGAGCGGCGGCGCTTCGAGCTTCGCCGCGCCCGAGCCGTCGAGCGTGAAGTGCGCGTGGCGCGTGGCCGCGCAGTTCGGGATGATCGCGATGGGCTTCGACGCCGCGTGCGTCGGCGCCGCCATGATCTTCACGTCGAGCACGGTCGCGAGGCCGCCGAGACCTTGCGCGCCGATGCCGAGCGCGTTCACTTTCTCGTGCAGTTCGACGCGCAATTCTTCGATCCAGTCCTGCGGTCCGCGCGCGATGACGTCCTGAATATCGATCGGGTCCATCAGCGATTCCTTCGCCATGACCATCGCCTTTTCAGCAGTGCCGCCAATGCCGATGCCGAGCATCCCCGGCGGGCACCAGCCGGCGCCCATCGTCGGCACGGTCTTCAGAATCCAGTCGACGATCGAATCCGACGGATTCAGCATCGCGAACTTCGACTTGTTCTCCGAGCCGCCGCCCTTGGCCGCGACCTGGACGTCGACCTTGTCGCCCGGCACGATCTCGTAGTGGATCACGGCCGGCGTGTTGTCCTTCGTGTTCTTGCGGCCGCCTTCGGGCGGACTTACGATCGATGCGCGCAGCACGTTGTCCGGGTTCAGGTAACCGCGGCGCACGCCTTCGTTGATCATGTCGGTGACCGACATCGTCGCGCCGTCCCAGCGCACATCCATGCCCACTTTCACGAACACCGTGACGATGCCCGTATCCTGGCAGATCGGGCGCTTGCCTTCGGCGCACATGCGGCTGTTGGTCAGGATCTGCGCGATCGCGTCTTTCGCGGCGGGGCTCTCTTCCAGCTCGTAGGCGCGGCCGAGCGCCTGAATGTAGTCGAGCGGATGGTAGTAGCTGATGTATTGCAGCGAATCGGCGATGCTCTGAATCAGGTCTTCCTGCTTGATGACGGTCATGGCTTGGGCTCTGGGGGACGAAATTTTTGCGTGCGTTCTATCGGACGCTTCAGTCGAGCGCGCTTCGGGGCGCGATGGTCTCGCTGTGAAAGTGCTTCGGATGCGTGTGCGTGGTCAGCCGGTCGACGTACGCCATGATGAGCGCGGAAACGAGGAACGCGACGTGGATGACAACCTGCCACAACACCGTGTGGAACGTGTGCTGGTCAGGGTTGATGAAGGTTTTCAGCAGGTGGATCGACGAGATGCTGATGAGCGCCATCGACAGCTTCACTTTCAGCACGCCCGCGTTGACGTGATCGAGCCACTCGGGTTCGTCGGGATGACCTTCGACGCCGAGGCGCGACACGAAAGTCTCATACCCGCCGACGATCACCATGATGAGCAGATTGGAGATCATCACCACGTCGATCAGGCCGAGGACCACGAGCATGATGTTGGTTTCGTCGAGCGTCATTGCGTGCGTGACGAGGTGCCACACTTCCTTCAGGAACAGCACGACGTAGACGCCTTGCGCGACGATGAGGCCCAGGTAGAGCGGCACCTGGAGCCAGCGGCTCATGAAGATGACTTTCGGCAGCACTTTCATCGAGCCGGACTGAGGGGGCGAGGCGGGAGAATGCTTGGGAGCGGACATGGGCGGCTTTTCAGTCGAGGCAGGTCGGACCGGACACGATGACAGGCGAATATGACGAACAAAACGTGCGATGCGCCGGCAAACGCGCGCTTGAGCGCAATTGCGGTGTCAGGAAGCCCGTTATTGTAGCGCGTCACCCGGCGCGCCTGCCGAAAGCTTTCAGAATTCGCTTAACGGTTG
The DNA here is from genome assembly GCF_023631085.1 of Caballeronia sp. INML1. Taxonomy (NCBI): domain Bacteria; kingdom Pseudomonadati; phylum Pseudomonadota; class Betaproteobacteria; order Burkholderiales; family Burkholderiaceae; genus Caballeronia; species Caballeronia sp. INML1. The sequence continues at coordinate 18,604 of NZ_JALQDT010000012.1, forward strand.
AGCCGTTCCTGAAGGACCGTTTCCCGCGGCACGGAGCCGGCGGAGCGCGGTTTGAGGCTCGCGAGCGCGATGCCCGTCACGACACACGCGAGCGCGACGCCGTGCGCGAGCGTCGGCCGCTCGTCGAGGAAAGCGATGCCGTAGAGCGCCGCCGCGACGGGCAGAACGGCACAGAACACGCCGGCGAGACTGCCGTCGACGTGACGTATGCCTTTCATCCACAGCCAGAAGGAGAAGACACTGGCGGAGAGTCCATACCATAAGACGAGCGCCCACGTGTCCCAGGCGACGCTGGCCCAGTCGAAGTGCGCGAGCGAGGTCGCGCCCGATCCGACGACGGGCAGCATCAGCAGCAGACCGATGGCGTGCGTGTACGCGCAGATGTCGATGGCGGGCAGCGTCTGCGTGAGACGGCGCGACAGGATCACGTAAAGCGATTCGCAGCACACCGCGCCGAGCACCATCAGATTGCCGGGCAACGAGCTCGCGCCCGTGTCGCCGGCCTGAGCGACGTTGATGACGAGCACGCCCGCGATAGCCAGCCCGATCGACGCGAGCGCGCGGCCGCCCGGCTTCTCTTTCAGGAAGATCCACGCGAAGAGCGCGACCACGGCCGGGATCGTGCTCGTGATGACGCCCGCCGCGACCGCGCTCGTGCGCGCGACGCCGTTGAGCATCAGCAACGTGAATCCGAACGTGCCGAACAACGCCTGCAGGAAAAGATTGATCCACTCGCCGCGCGCGACGCGCTTCATCTTCGACCAGCGCAGGAGCGGCCAGAGCACCGCCAGCGCAATCACGAAGCGCAGCAGGGCGAAGAGCGGCACGGGAACGAAAGCGACGATCGACTTGCCGATGCCGACGTTGCTTCCGACGAGCAGCATGGCGCCGATGAGTAAGAGGGCGTAGCGATTCAAGCTGGATACCGCGCGCATAGTTCAGTTACGATTGTGGGGACGCATTGTAGAAGCCCCGCGGACTCCGTGTATACCCCGTGCCCGTTGGATCGGCCACGTAAGAAGCGGGTAAGTTCAACGGCTTATCTTGAAATCAATGCAGGATGTCATGGGCGCGCGAATGTGACCTGACATGCTGTTCGTGCCGCCCCGGCACGGTTCAAGGAGACAAGGTCGGACACGGGAACGCCGCGCATCCCGCGTTCGAACCTCATAAACATGCGGCGCACGCAACCCATTCAGCGATGTGCGCGCCGCCGGATTTTGGAAACACCATCAGGAGAGGTTGTCGATGTCTGCGATCGAATCGGTTCTTCAGGAAAAACGTGTGTTCCCGCCGTCAGCCAAGGCAACTGCGGGCGCCGCAATCTCCGGCATGGACGCCTACAAGGCGCTTGTAGCGGAAGCGGAGCGTGATTACGAAGGCTTCTGGGCGCGCGTCGCGCGCGAGACGCTCGCCTGGCACAAGCCCTTCACGAAGGTGCTGGACGAATCGAAGGCGCCGTTCTACACGTGGTTCGAGGACGGCGAGCTCAATGCGTCGTACAACTGTCTCGACCGTCACGTCGAAGCGGGGCGTGGCAACGAGAACGCGATCATTTTCGAAGCCGACGACGGCACCGTCACCAACGTCACCTATGCGGAGCTGCTCGAGCGCGTCTGCCGCCTCGCCAATGCGCTCAAGAAGCGCGGCGTCAAGAAAGGCGACCGCGTGGTGATCTATCTGCCGATGTCGGTGGAAGGCGTGGTCGCGATGCAGGCGTGTGTGCGCATTGGAGCCACGCATTCGGTCGTGTTCGGCGGCTTCTCGTCGAAGTCCCTCAACGAACGTCTCGTCGATGTCGGGGCGGTCGCGCTCATCACCGCCGACGAGCAGATGCGCGGCGGCAAGGCCCTGCCGTTGAAGAGCATCGCCGACGAAGCGCTCGCCGCGGGCGGCTGCGAGAAAGTGAAGGACGTCATCGTGTATCGCCGCACGGGCGGCAAGGTCGCATGGACCGAAGGCCGCGACGTGTGGCTGCACGAGCTCGTCGAGAACGAACCGGCGAAGTGCGAGCCGGAGTGGGTGAGCGCGGAGCATCCGCTCTTCATCCTCTATACGTCGGGTTCGACGGGCAAGCCCAAGGGCGTGCAGCACAGCACGGCGGGCATCCTGCTGTGGGCCGCGCAGACGATGAAGTGGACCTTCGACGTGAAACCGGGCGATGTCTTCTGGTGCACGGCGGATATCGGCTGGATTACCGGGCACAGCTACATCGCCTATGGACCGCTCGCGATCGGCGCGACGCAGGTGATGTTCGAAGGCGTGCCGACATATCCGCACGCGGGCCGTTTCTGGGAGATGATCGCGCGCCACAAGGTCACGATCTTCTACACGGCGCCCACGGCCATCCGCTCGCTCATCAAGGCGTCGGAAGCGGACGAGAAGGTGCATCCGAAGAGTTTCGACCTGTCGACGCTGCGCATTCTCGGCACCGTGGGCGAGCCGATCAATCCGGAAGCGTGGATGTGGTATCACGAGAACGTCGGCAAGGGGCAATGCCCGATCGTCGATACATGGTGGCAGACCGAAACCGGCGGCCACATGATCACGCCGCTGCCGGGCGCGACGCCGCTCGTGCCGGGATCGTGCACGCTGCCGTTGCCGGGCATCATGGCGGCGATCGTCGATGAGACCGGCCAGGACGTGCCGAACGGGCAGGGCGGCATTCTGGTCGTGAAGCGCCCCTGGCCGTCCATGCTGCGCAACGTCTGGGGCGATCCGAAGCGCTATCAGACGAGCTACTTCCCCGAGGAACTCGGCGGGAAGCTGTATCTCGCCGGCGACGGCGCGGTGCGCGACAAGCAGACCGGCTACTTCACGATCATGGGCCGTATCGACGACGTGCTGAACGTCTCCGGTCACCGTCTCGGCACGATGGAAATCGAGTCGGCGCTGGTCGCCAATCCGATGGTCGCGGAAGCGGCGGTCGTCGGCCGGCCGGACGATACGACGGGTGAAGCCGTGGTCGCGTTCGTCGTGCTGAAGCGCACGCGTCCGGAGGGCGACGAAGCGAAGCAGATCGCGACCGAGTTGCGCAACTGGGTCGGCAAGGAAATCGGCCCGATTGCGAAGCCGAAGGACATCCGCTTCGGCGAGAACCTGCCGAAGACGCGCTCGGGCAAGATCATGCGTCGCCTCTTGCGCTCGCTCGCGAAGGGCGAGGAAATCACGCAGGACGTGTCGACGCTGGAAAACCCCGCCATCCTCGATCAGCTCGGCGAAGCGCGCTGATCTCGCGACGGCCGCTGCCCGATGCGGGCGCGGTCGATCCTTATTGCCGATGCCATGCGGTTTTGTTAAAAAGCCGCATGTCCGATTTCTCCCCGACGCCCGCCGCACCGCCGCCCGTATCGGCGGCGATGGCGCGCGCGCATCGACGCTACTGGCGTTTCAACGTCGCGCTGATTGCCGTGCTGATGACGATCGGCTTCGTCGTCTCCTTCGGCGTGCCGCTTTTCGCGCAGCGTTTCCAGCACGCGCGCGTTGCGGGCTTTCCGCTGCCGTTCTACTTCGGCGCGCAGGGCGCGATTCTCGTCTATGTCGCGCTGATCCTCGTCTATATCGTGCTGATGCAAGTCGCCGATGCGCGTTTGCTGCGCGCCGCCCGATCGGAACAGGGCGACGCGGCATGAAGCTCACGAACCGGCTCATCCTTTCCTACGCGCTCTATACGCTCGGCTTTTTGCTTTTCATCTTCCTGATGGAGCGCATCGAGCGCACGACGGGGCCGGGCATGTGGATCGGCTACGTGTTCCTGTTCGTGCCGATCGCGGTGTATGCGGTGATCGGACTCCTGTCGCGCACGTCCGATCTCGTCGAATACTATGTGGCCGGGCGGCGCGTGCCGTCCGCGTTCAATGGCATGGCGACCGCCGCGGACTGGCTCTCGGCCGCGTCGTTCATCGGTCTGGCGGGCTCGATCTACGCGAGCGGCTACGATGGCCTCGCCTATGTGATGGGCTGGACGGGCGGCTACTGCCTCGTCGCGTTCCTGCTCGCGCCCTACGTGCGCAAGCTCGCGCGCTACACGATCCCCGATTTTCTCGGCACGCGCTTCTCCAGCAATCTCGTGCGCGCGCTCGCGGCGGTCGCGGCGATTCTCTGTTCGTTCGTGTACCTGGTCGCGCAGATCCAGGGCATCGGATTGATCGCGTCGCGCTTCATCGGCATCGAGTTTTCGATCGGCATCTTCTGCGGCCTCGCGGGCATTCTCGTGTGCTCGTTTCTGGGCGGGATGCGCGCGGTGACATGGACGCAGGTCGCGCAATACATCATCCTCATCAGCGCGATGCTGATTCCGGTGTCGATGATCGCCCATCGCGAAGGGCTGGGCTGGTTTCCGCAATTCAACTATGGGCGCGTGATGGAGCGCGTCGAAGCGCTCGAGCGGGCCGTCGCCGTCTCACCCGAGGAAGCGCGCGTGCGTGCCGATTATCAGCGTCAGGCCGCGCGGATTCAGCAGCGCATCGACGCGTTGCCGCGGTCGTTCCACGACGAGCATGCGCGGCTCGTTGCCGAGATTGCCGAATTGCGGCGGCACAACAGCCCGCTGCGCGAGATCAACGAGCGTGAGCGCGAGCTCGCGGCGTTTCCGCGCGATCCCGCCGATGCGCAAGCCAAATGGTCGCGCGAACGCGACGCGCTGATCGATCGCCTCGCCGCGCCCGTGCCGATGACCGAGGCGTTCGCGCCCGGCTCTTCCGTCGACGAAAGTCCGCGCGTGCATCAGGTGAACTTCCTGTCGTTGCTCTTGTGCCTGTCGATCGGCACGGCGAGCCTGCCCCACATCCTGACGCGCTATAACACGACGACGTCGGTCTCGTCTGCGCGGCGTTCGGTCGGCTGGACACTGTTCTTCGTCGCGCTCTTTTATTTGACGGTGCCGGTGCTCGCCGTGCTGATCAAGCACGAGATATTGACGGGACTGGTCGGTCATCGCTTCGCGGATCTGCCGCAGTGGGTCACGCAGTGGCGGCGCGTGGAGCCGTATCTGATCCGTATCAGCGATGTGAACGGCGACGGCATCGTGCGCTGGGCCGGCATCCAGATGCAGCCGGACATGGTGGTGCTCGCGGCGCCCGAGATTGCCGGATTGCCGTATGTGATCTCCGGCCTGATCGCGGCGGGCGCGCTGGCGGCCGCGCTCTCGACGGCGGACGGCCTGCTGCTCACGATCGCCAACGCGCTGTCGCACGACGTTTACTACTGCATGGTCGATCGCCACGCAACCAGCCAGCGGCGCGTGACGATCTCCAAGATTCTGCTGCTGGGCGTGGCTTTGCTGGCTTCGTATGTGGCGTCGCTCAATGAGGGCAACATTTTGTTTCTCGTGGGCGCGGCGTTTTCTCTTGCGGCGTCGAGTCTCTTTCCGGCGCTCGTGCTCGGCGTGTTCTGGAAGCGGACGACGCAGCGCGGCGTCGTCGCGGGGATGATTGCGGGGCTCGTCGTGTGCGTGTACTACATCGTGTCGACGTATCCGTTCTTCGTGCAGCTGACGGGTTTCGCGGGGCCACGCTGGTTCGGCATCGAGCCGATCAGTTCGGGCGTATTCGGCGTGCCGGCGGGGTTCGCGGTGGCGATCGCGGTCAGTCTTCTGGACCGCAAGCCCGATGCGTACACGCGCGCGCTCGTCGATTACATTCGTCATCCATAGGGGCTGGCGCACGCGCGGGAAGTTGGTATAATCGCGGTCTTCCGGAGAGATGGATGAGTGGTTTAAGTCGCACGCCTGGAAAGCGTGTATAGGGTAAAACCTATCGGGGGTTCGAATCCCCCTCTCTCCGCCAGAATCTTAAGCCCTTGATCATCAAGGGCTTTTTTACGCGCATTGATTTCGATGTGCATAAGCCAGACGCGAACACAGACGCGACCCATCAGCACAGCAGCGTTCGCTTGGTTCCCACCTGCAACCCCGCCCACTTTCATCGTTTTCTTGGCTCGTCCCCGCATCTGCGAGCGCGCATTATCGACGACTCACTTGATAATTCGAAAATTCGGATAACTACGCAAGACGAACGGCGCGCGCGGTCATAGCAAGGCGGGCACGCTATTGACAAGGACTGGGGGAAAGAGAGAAAGGCCGAAAATCGATGTCGTAAGAGTAGTGGGCGCCGGTATGGCTGCGCCTCTAATAATGCTCGATGAACTCTCGCACATGGCAGGGCGCAGCGGCCCATGCAACCCACCTCTTACGACATTCAGAAGGATAGTCGATGCGGGGAAGAAAGGAATCGGATTAGTCGCGTTATGTGAGCGACGAACCTTTCAGCCGCGGTACGACTCAGCGGCGCGCCGGTTTCCGGGCGAACGCCGCAATCGGATCGTCGTCCGGTGTGTTCACTGCGGTCTGAACGGGTGCCTTGTGCGCCGTGTGCTTGATTTTCTGCGGTGCAACAGACTTTTGCGGGTTGCGGACGACTTCCGCGCTGGATACCCAGTGCTCGGTGTATCGCGCGCTGGCGGGTGCGGCGCTCGAAAAGAGCGCCACGGCGACCGGTATCAGGATAATGCTGGGTGTTCGCATGGCTGTGATGTTGGTTTGACGGTACGGCATCGCGAAACGGTGCAGGCGCGGCATGCCGTGTGCCCGGTGTAGAGGAAAAGCCCGTGCGGGGCACGGGCATCGGATCGATCCCGTTCGCGTCCCTGGCGACACGCGAGCGAGGTGAAAAAAGCTCAGTGCGAGGTCATGATCATCTGAGCGGTCTGGTTTTCGGCGTCGTAGTGCAAGGCGGCGTTCGCGGCCTGCGCCTCGTGAATCAGAACTTCGCGCGCGGCTTGGGCGCCTCGCTCATAATCCGATTTCGCCGCGTGTTCCTCGAGGGCGGCGATGAGCGGCAACTGCTCCTCCGCGACCGAACGCATCAGATTCAGAATGTCGCGGCGCATCGATTCGGGATACGAGCAGAGTTGTTCGAAACCGCCGGGCGCCGAAACGATATTCACGAGCGACATGAGCAGCCGGGCGCGGTTGGCGCAATGCTCGCTGATCTGCACCGATTGCGAAAGCGTGACGTAGCCGTTTGCGTCGACGGAAATCTGCAGTTCCTTCATCTTGTGAGTCTCTTGCAAAGAACAGAAGGGCTGCATTTAAGCGGCTTCAGCGGTAAAAAACGCTCGGACGAATCCTATTACCCCTGCGCGCGACGATCCTTTACCTTCGTATGCGATTGCTCACGCAAAGCGTCGCACGAGCGTACGCCAGAAAGCGCGCCAGCGGCCCGGCGCGACGACGCGCGACGCATCCATGTCGCGCTGCCAGGTCGCGTTTTCTCGATCGTCACGCGCCGACGTGACCAGTGTCCCGAAGTACATGGCGAAGCTCCTTTGCGGGTATCGATGACGGAAGGCGTCGCCCTGCGCGACAGCCATCCGCTCAGGATGCCGATGCATCGGCAGCCGCGAAACCCCGATGACGGCGGCCGCCGGATGGATGGGGCGCAGCCGCCGCGCGGAGATGGACGAAAGGACGGCGCGCGAGGCCGAACGAGGCAGCGAGCGCAGGCGCCTGAGCGCCGCGCGCGATTCGTCGCGGGCTGTCTTGTCGAGCCAGCGCACCGCTTCGTCGACGGCGTCCTTGTCTTGCAGCGCCGGCGCGACACGCCGCAACGCTGCCTCGCCCGCGGGCACGTCGTGGAGTCGCACAAGCACGGCCTGCGCCGCGAGCAGTTGCGCCATCGTTGCCTGCTCGAGCTTTTCGCGCCGGTGCTCGAGCGCGGGCATCGTCATAACATTGCGCGGCATCAAAGAAGCGGCGACGAAATTGCATTCGATCACGCAACGAAGTTCATTCCCACGTGGGTGAAGGTCGCGGTGGCGATCGCGCTCGGCCTCGGCACGATGGTCGGCTGGAAGCGCATCGTCGTAACCGTGGGCGAGAAGATCGGCAAGCAGCATTTGACGTACGGGCAGGGCGCGTCGGCTGAAATGGTGGCGATGCTAACGATTGGCGCGGCGGATGCCTGCGGCCTGCCGGTCTCGACGACGCACGTGCTGTCTTCGGGCGTCGCGGGGACGATGGCCGCCAACGGGTCGGGGCTGCAATGGAGCACTGTGCGCAGCCTCGTGCTCGCGTGGGTGTTGAGGCTCCCGGCCTCGATCGCGCTGGCGGCCGGCCTTTACTGGGCCTTCCGACATCTCTTCTGAGGCCTGGAAGTTCAGGCGTTCGCAGGGCGGCCGGTCTTGACCGTTTCGAGCGCTTTGATCGCTTCGATGAGACGCTTTTCGGGCGCGGCGTCGAGCATAGCCAGCGCGGCGCGCAGAAGTTCGCTCTTCTTCACGCGCACGCCGTTCTTCTGGCACTTCTCCTTGAGCGTGGCGATCTTCGCGTAGTCCGATTTAGGCATCGTGAAGCTGTCGCGCACGACCTTTTCCTTTTTCACGCGTCTGGGTTTTGCGTCGGACTTGGGCTGACTCTCGACGGTCTTCTTCGCTGCGGCGGCTTCGACCGAAGAGGTCTTCGCGGCCGGCTTTGCGGCGGGCGCTTTCGCGGGTGGTTTCTTCGTAGTCTTCGGCGTCGCGGCGGCCTTTGTATGCGTTTTCTTGCCTGTGTTTTTGTCCACTTTCCCGGGAGCCTCGGTCTTGTCAGCGGCGCGGTTCGGGGAAGGGAACGCCTTCCTGGTCGGTGCCTTGACTTGCGGTGTACTCATCCGTTTTCTCCTCATGTGTGGAGAAAACAGTATATACGGTTTTTAGGCGCGCATTCCCGGTCGCACGGGGGAACGCGGGTCGCCCGGACAGTGGACCGCGTCCCCGCAAAAGCGCCGGCGCGCGGCCGGCGTCGTGGACAAAAACATCTGCCGGGTTATTGCTTTATCGTCCCGGTCGATTGCGACCCCTGCGACTGATTCGGCGACATGCCTTGTTCGCGTTGCTGCATGAGCGTGCCGCTGCCCGATGTGCCGGACTGCACGCCGCCTTGCGACGCATCGCCCGTGCGCGGACTCGGCATCGGCTCGCTCTTGCCTGGCTGCATTTGCTGCTGGCGCTGCATCAACTGATCGCGTGACATTTCCTGCGAAAGCGCCGCAGTGCTGGCGAGCGCGAGAAGCGCGCCGGCGATCATCATGGGGGTTCTCATATCCGTCTCCTTTGAGGTCGGCGCCAGTCGCGCCGCTTGCATTCTTGTTAGCATCGAACGTGCCGCGCTGAAGTCGCATTAGGATTGTCCTTATTTATGTCTGAAACGACGATAAAGGCCGATAAACGGATAGCATATTCAACAGGCAATCAAGGGCGCGGTCTATTACAATTCGCGATCCAAACAATCTCGAACTCACTGAATCCGACTCAAAGGGCTGAACGCCACGGAGTATTTCATGTCGATCACATTGAACGATTTACTGGAATGGCGCGATCGTTTGCCCGAACCGTCGGGCGAAGAAGCGCAGATGGTGGGCGCGTTGATCACGCGCCGCGAGGCGGAGTTGCGTATCCGTATCGCGGATTTGATCGCGTCGGTCAGCCAGCGAGAAAACTGGAAACTGCAACGCTGCGCGGCAATTGCCCGGCGCGCGGAGCAGGCGCCGATTCACTATCTCGAATCGATTCACAAATTTTTTCAGGATCGCGACGAAGGAACGCATCGTTTCGAAACGCCCGCTGTTCTTTCCGACTTCTTCACGGAAAATCGACCGGAGCCGCAGGTGCCTCGTGCGCCCGTGCAGAAGTCTTTCGTGGCCACTGGCAGAGCCGGCACGCCCGCCCCGATCATCGACCTGCACGGCGTGATGGGCACGCTGGAATCCCGGGTCGCCAATACGCCGGGCATTGCGTGCGGCATACAGGGCATCAGGATCAATGAAATGAACGCCTCCCGCCATGGTCGCGTCAGGGAATTGGCCTAGCAACGGCGGATGCGATGCAAACGCACTAAGCTTGACGAGTCGTTACGACCTGTGCCATTTGACTCCAGGAGAGACCGAGATGAACCTTACGCCGGTTGGGATCGATATCGCGAAGCGTGTCTTCCAAATACACTTTGTTGACGCTGCCACGGGCGAGGTCATCAACAAGCCGATAAAGCGTGCGAAGTTTCTCGAACACTTTGCGAATCGGGCCCCATGCCTTATCGGCATGGAGGCATGCGGCGGTTCGCAGCATTGGGCGCGACAACTGGTGGCGCTAGGGCACGAGGTCAAGCTGATGCCAGCGGAATTCGTAAAGGCCTTCAACATCCGTAACAAGAACGACGCAGCAGACGCTCAAGCGATATGGCTCGCGTTGCAGCAGCCGAGCAAACCGGTAGCCGTAAAAACCGAGGCGCAGCAGGCAATCTTGGCGCTGCACCGATTGCGCCAGCAGCTGATCAAGTTCCGCACTATGCAGATAAACTGCCTGCGCGGACTCTTGACCGAGTATGGTGAGGTCACTGCACGAGGTCGCCTTGCACTCGATAAGGCAATGCCCATGATATTGGCGCGCGTTTCTGAACGGCTTCCACTCGCGCTCATTGATACGCTGCGGGAACAGTGGGCCGCGTTATCGAAAATCGACGATCAAGTGTCTACGATTGAACGGCGACTTCAACAAGCCGCTATTAACGATAACGGCGTCAAAGCGATTACTGCAATACCCGGCGTCGGCACGTTGACCGCGACTGCAGCCGTCGCCTCGATGGGTGACGTGCGTGCCTTCAAATCCGGACGTGAGTTTGCCGCCTGGATTGGCTTGGTGCCCCGGCAGACTGGTTCCGGCGGAAAGGTGGTTCTTGGGCGAATCAGCAGACGTGGCGACACGTACTTGCGCACGTTGCTGATACATGGCGCGCGAAGTGTCCTGTACCGCTACAAGCAACCTAATCCGTGGCTTGAGCAGATCAAACAGCGCAGGCCGGCAAATGTAGTGGTTGTCGCGATAGCAAATAAGATTGCCCGAATAATTTGGGCGATTCTCAGCCATGACTGCCCTTACCAACAGGGGCACGTCAGTACTAGACCCGCCTAATCGAGAATTCGTCGAGAAGACGGCGTTAGTGTAAGCCCGCTTGTCCAAAGGTTGCGTCGGCAGTCGAAGCGATGACGAGATAGGTCGGACCGGTACTCGCCAAACCTGAATGCGCATACGAGCTTCAAGCTCGCTTGATCAAAGAGGCGCGAGTAAGCGAATTTCATCGGGGCCCGCAGTGTGCGTCTTGCACTGCATCAAGGCCGGATATACAGCAGCAGTCCATCTACCTGTCAGCGTGCACTTCTGCTTCGCAAAAGGGAGGCGTTCATATACATGCGCATGGTCGCGCTGATGTCGAAAGCGCGCTCCGCCCAGATCGCAAAGTTGAGAATGAGCGGCACGCAGGCGTCTTATCGTCACTCGTGAAGTTCGGCCATTATTCGTCGCGTTCTGATTTCGTCGCTTTAGGTTTTATGGTGTATTACTTGTCGGACCCGCATACCGCATCGGCGTTTCATTGCACTTCGTTTGAAACGGCGGGGGTATTGCCTATACTTCATTCGACGGCTTACTGGATCGAAAACTAATGGCCGTCGTTCGTCATGCAGAATAATCGCGTTCTGCATTCAGGAAACTCGAATAACACATGTTGCGGTCCTGTTTTCCGCCAAGGTCACTGCATGACGGCGGGTCCTGAAAATGGATCTGCCAGGGAGCCATCGTGAAAAGTCTGCTGAGCAGAAGAGGGAGCTTGCTCGACAATGCGCCATCGTTTCTGGTGCGCCAGAAAGCGCACAATCCAATCCGCTTCCCCGCGCCTGAAATTCACGCGGAAGACGTGCCCAAGAACGAAGAGGTCCCGTTAGCCCCGTCTTCGACGCGCGTGACGCCGCTGCGGCCTGCCGCGGTTCCGCTTCAGCAATCCGGCAAGCAGGCGTTGCAAGCTGCGCAACTCGCCGAGGTCGAATGGCTCGTTCAGCAAGGCTCGCTTTCGACGTTTCGCACATTTCAGAGCTTTGGATATTCCGCGAGTCTGATGTTTTATCCGCGCGAGCTGATTTATTACGCCGTGCTGTATCACGAGGGCGCCGTCTGGCGGGTGCTCAAGGCCGGCGACATCGACGCGGCGGAGCCGGCGTTCCGGCATTTCGTCGAACAGGCAATGCGTCTTGCCGACGCCGAAATGCGGCGCGCGCATCTCGAGGCCCAGAACGAGCAGTTCTCGCGTCTCATTGCGGAGTCCGAGGCACAGATCGAACGCGTGCGTGTCGATCTGCATCGAGGCGGCGAGCAGGATCAGGAAGTCGCGCTCAAGCAGCAGGAAGTGCGCAAGGCGCTCGCGCAACTGGAAGGGCGACGCGTCGCCGCGCAGACGCAACTAAACAAACTACAGCGCCAACGTCATCAACTCGATGCGACCATCAACGAGAGCGTGCCGCATCTGCCGCCCATACGGTGACATTCCGTCAGATTCATCCGAAGAAAACGTTCCGATCTCGCGTAGAATCGCCCCTTCGTGCAGCTAGTCGATTCTTTCGGCATACTCCGCAACGAACTTCGCAATGTATGTGCTGAGCCCGCGTCCGGCGCGGGCGAGTTGCTTCATTTCCTCGACGCGCGTGCGACCGGGCACGCGATAGTCATACAAGTATGTCCCGCCGCTGACGAAGCGCACCTTGATGCCGTCGCGCAGGATGTCGAATGCTTCGACGCCCGAATTGCCGGCTAGATTTCGATAGGGTTGCATGGCGTCTTCAAGCCGAAACGTGCGCAAACGATTGCGCGTTCAAGGCTGGCCTAAAGTTTCATCGGCCGGGACCGTTAAGGGTGTCATGGATAAAGATCAATTCCCGTTCCTCGACTCGGACGACCCACACTTTCAGCACGCACGCGCGCTGAGCCTCTCGGTGGGTGCGATTCGACGTGCGCAGGGCAAGTGCAGTCCCAACGACTTCCCGGTCGGCTCGCTCGAATGGCACTTCGCCATCGAGGACTTCGCGGGCGACGTCCTGCGCGCGCTGATGGACGAGACCGAAAACATCGACATTCAAGTCGGAGAGCGTCCGCGCGATTGAACGCGCGCACGCCCTTTGCACCTTCCTGCCGCCATTGCGCGGCGATCCGCGTTTATAGCTTCACGCCGCCCGCTTCCGGCGCATCCACGCCGCCTGGCGGAATTGCGCCGCTCGGGCCGACGTCGCTCACGCGGTCGTTCGACCAGTACGGCTCGCGTCCGTAGTGCTGATGCACGGTGCTCGCCCAGACGCGGTCGGCCATCGACGGCCACGAATCCTTGTCGAAGCCCGGCGAGTTGCGCACCTGTTCGGCTGTTGCGTCGATCCGGAAGCAGCGGTTATCGGTATCGAGCGTGAGCGCGCTCCAGGGCACGGCCAGCAGCTTGTCGCCGATGCCGAGAAATCCGCCGCTCGACAGCACCGCATACGCCACGCGTCCGCTCGTCACATCGAGCATGATTTCCTTGAGCGAGCCGACGTCGTGGCCGTCGCTGCTCATCACTGAATTGCCGTCGAGCGTGCTCGCCGCCATGACGTCGGGTCCGGGGCCCGCGGCTGTCGCTGCGCCCTTGCCAACGATCTTCGCGCCTGCCGAAGACGGCTCGGTCGATTGAATCATGATCCGCTCCTTGACCGGTTGTGTAGACGCATTCCGATCAGCAACGGCCGTACCCATGACGCGTCGCGCGTGTCTGCTAAGCTCCGGGTTCGTTCAATCCTGCCGCTGCCCATGATTGCTTTCGAGGAACTGCTCGCCGTCGCGTACAAGAAGGAGCGCATGCAGAGCCGGCGGCTCGCCAGGGGCGCGGGAATATCCGAGCACGCGGCGCTCGTCAGGACACTGGAGAAAGCGGCGGACGGACAGTCCTTGCGCAATCTGATCGATGCGCGCCGCGCCGCGCAAACCCGACACGCGGATGCGCTGCGTTCGCGCGAAAGCCTTCGGGCCGAGCGCGCGGGCCAGGCGAAGCGGCGTAATGCCGAGGTCGACGCCGACGGATGGCGCGGCTGGTTCGACGGCTCTGCGCTGCCGAACCCGGGTCGGCTCGGGATCGGCGGCGTGCTCGTCGGGCCGCGGGGAGAAACCATTGAGATCAGCGTCGCCGCCGGCACGGGCGACAGCAGCGCGGCGGAATATCTCGCGCTGATCGCCGTGCTGGAGGCGGCAGCGCGCGCAGGCGCCACGGATGCGGTGATCTACGGCGACAGCCGTGTCGTGATCGACGACGCAAGCGCGCCGGACGGCGCGGGCATTCGGTCGCTTGCGCACCATGCGGGGCGCGTCCGCGAGCTTGTCGCGCGGATCGGCGATGTGCGGCTGCAGTGGATACCGCGCGCCCGCAACGTGCGCGCCGACGCGCTATCGCGCGGGGCGCTCGGTTCGTCGCGCGCGGCGGTCGAAGCGGCCTGATGGCGGTTCAAGTCCGCCATAAGAAAGTCATAAGCTGCGAAATTCAATAATCGCTTAAGTCAGTTCAGATCGCGGACATCCGCTGTCGGCGTATCGCCGAATGCATCGCTCAATAGATAGTCGGCGACCTTGCGCGCGGACTCCTCGGGCGTCGCGAGCTGGCCATCGCGCTTGAGTGCGTCGAAGCGTTCGCGCATCGGAAAGCGGTCGAGGCCCGTGCCGCGGATTTCGGCTTGCATGTCGGTGTCCACGACGCCCGGCGCGACGCTGCAGATGCGCAGCGCGCGATTGCCGTCGAGTGCGACCGCGCGCGCGTGATGATCGAGCGCCGCCTTAGTCGCGCAGTAGATGCTCCAGCCGGGATAGGCGTTGCGTGCCGCGCCGCTGGAAACATGGACGATGCGCGTATCCGTGGCCTGCGCGCTCGCCTGGACCACGGCCGCGGCAAGCATCAGCGGGGCGGCCACATTCACGCTGACCGCGCGCGCGACGGCGGCCGGCTCTTGATCCGCGAGACTGCCGACCGGCGCGAGCATCCCCGCGTTGTTGACGAGCAGCACGCGCGCCGCTCCGGAGACGAAGCCCGACAAAGTTTCACCCGACAGCCATTCGGTGAGTTTCGGCAGATCGGCCAGATCCAGTTCGATTTCGTGAAGCCGGCCGGGATGGCGCGCGGCGAGTTCGTCGTTGCGCTTTCGGGAAATCGCAAGCACGTCGGCGCCTTGCGCGAGCAAAGCTTCCGCGAGCGCGGCGCCGAGTCCGCGGGTGTGGCCGGTGAGGATGGCGCGAATCTGACTGGACATGGGCATGGGCGTGATGAGGTTGGCTGAAGTCGTCCGATTCTAGCGGCATGCGCCTGCACGTGCCGTCTACGCCCAATCGCGACGATCCGGCAACATGAAAACGCGTCGAGAACGGTCGAACGTTGGTTCCAGGACACAGCGGCGGGACGGGACTTTTTTCTGACTGACAAACCCTGTCGCAAAATTGACAATCCACTTGAAACGAAAACCGCTGGAGACTTTCATGCCGAACCGCCCCAAAGCGTCCCGAACTGCGTCGTCGATCGCCGGGGGCCGCCATGCCGCCGCGCCCGACATGCGCTCGCTCGCGTTTTCGGTCGCGGTATGCGCGATGCTCATCGGCTCGCCGGCGGCGGTCTGGGCACAGAGCTCGGTGCAGCTCTACGGCGAACTCGACGCCGGCGTCGCTTATACCAGCAACGTGGGCGGCCACTCGCAGTATCGTCTGACGAGCGGCACCATCGACGGCAGCTACTGGGGACTGCAAGGTTCCGAGGACCTGGGCGGCGGCGCGCGCGCAATCTTTCGGCTCGAGCGCGGCTTGTCGGTCGCGACGGGCGAAGGTCTCAACGACCATCCGATGTATGTCGGCATCGGCACGGATACGCTCGGAACGGTCACCTTCGGCAGCCAGTACGATTCGATTCACGATTATTTCCAGACCTTCACGCTCACCGGCAACACGGGCGGCACCGCGTTCGCCCACGTGCTCGATAACGACAACGCGAATAACTCGTTCCTTGCCTCGAACTCCGTCAAGTACACCAGCGCGAATTACGGCGGCTTCAGCTTCGGTGGCCTCTACGCGTTCTCCAACGAGGCGGGCGCGTTCTCGGACAACCGCGCGTACAGTGTCGGGGCGAACTACTCGATCGGATCGTTCAATGCGGGCGCGGCCTACTTGCACAACAACGGGCGCGGCAACACGACGATCGGCGCATACGATTCGCTTACGCTGCCCGGCTCCGGCAACACGGTCTTCAACGCGAACGTACAGCGGCAGAACACGTTCGGCATTGGCATGAGCTACGAGTTGGGCGAATTCACGCTGAGCGGCGCGTTTTCCCGCGCGATCAACTCCGGCGTGACCGATGCGGACACCGGCGACGCGATGCCGTCGCTCGCGCTCAACAACTACGAGATCAATGGCATCTACAAGCTGACGCCGGCCATCCAGTTGTCGGGAATGTACGTCTACACCAGCGGCGGCGGAGCGCACTGGCACGAGGGGGCGTTGCAGGTCGACTATCTGCTGTCCAAGCGCACGGACGTGTATCTCGAGTCGATCTATCAGCGCGCGTCGTCGGGCGCGCCGGCGATCATCAACACCAACGATCCGTCGAGCGGCCGCAATCAACTGATGCTGAGCACGGGCATCCGTCATCGTTTCTGAGACTTTTGAGGGCGTCGTGCGCGTGATAACTTAGCCGTCTGTTTTCCGCTGGTCAGCAGGTGCCCCATGTCGCTCCAGACCTTTTCGATCTTCCTGCCCGCATGCTTCGCTATCAACATGGCGTTCGGGCCGAACAACGTTCTGTCGCTGTCGAACGGCGCGCGCGATGGCGTGCGCGCTTCGGTGCTGGCGTCGTCGGGACGGATCGTCGCGTTCGCGATCATGATCGCCATCGCGGGACTGGGGCTCGGCGCGCTGCTGCTGGCGTCGCAGACGCTTTTCACCGCGATCAAGCTGGCCGGTGCGGCCTATCTCGTCTGGATCGGCGTGAAGCTGATGCGGTCGGGGCCGTCGCTCGTCGTCAAGGAAGAGGGTGTGGCGCGCGGCCCTGTGAGTCTCGCGCGGCTCACCAAGCAGGAGTTCTGGGTCGCTGCCGGAAATCCGAAAGCGATACTCGTGTTCACCGCATTCTTCCCGCAGTTCGTCGATCGCAGCGCGTACGCGACGAGCTTCGCGATCCTCGGCGCGACGTTCCTTCTGCTCGAACTGGTGGCGATCGTCATTTACGCCGCCCTGGGTGCGCGCCTGGGTTCGCTTTCGCGCGGCGCGCGTAGCTTCGTCTGGTTCAATCGCGTAAGCGGGGCGCTCATGATCTGTTTCGGTGTCATGCTCGCATTCGTACGCCGCCCTGCGACTTGATTCCCGTGTATCGAAATCGCATTAATCGCGCCGATTATTACGTTGACTCATGGAGAATGACGACGTAATAAGTCCTTAGCGCTATCCGCGAGTGACCCGAATCACAAATAACAACAAAATGCGTCGCTCGTGAATCGCAATACGCTTGCTTTTCGCTGAACCCAGCGACGCGCGTGAAGCGACCCTTCGGTGCGTTCGATATCTGCAACGATCGATTCTCGCCACACGCGAGAATCGCGTCAGGAAAATAGAAGTTCAATGAAAAGTTCAACCACTTGCATATGCGGCCAGGCCGCGTCGCGCGCGCAACTCTCGCACCTCCCCGATATGCTTCACCGCCACGTCTCTTGATTGCAAGCAGACATTCGTCTGCAATCTGCGATAATTTTGAGTTTTACTCGCGGATAATCGCACCCGCGATCGCCACATGCCCTGATCCGCGCGTCTCGTTCATTTGGTTATTTCTTGCGATCGGAAGCTTGGTTTGCGCCGATTCGCTTATTGTTGTCCGAAGGATTTTCTCCGATGCTTACTCACTCGTCCGGCACCTCGCAGACGCGCTCGTTCACGACTGTTTTTCTGATCGAAATGTGGGAGCGCTTCGGCTATTACGGCATGGCTGCGTTGCTCGTGCTGTTCATGGTCGACAAGATCGGGTTCGCCGATGACCACGCCAACCTGACCTGGGGCGCGTTCACCGCGCTCGTGTTTTCGGCGCCGTCGATCGGCGGCTGGATCGGCGACAAGGTGCTCGGCGCGCGCCGCACCATGACCGCCGGCGGGATCGTGCTCGCGCTCGGCTATCTGATGCTCGCGCTGCCCATCGACACGCTCGGTTTCATGTATGCGTCGCTCGGCGTGATCGTCGTCGGCAACGGGCTTTTCAAATCGAACGCGGCGAATCTCGTGCGCCGCATCTACGAGGGCGACGATGCGCGCATCGACAGCGCGTTCACGATCTACTACATGGCCGTGAACATCGGCTCGACCTTCTCGATGCTCGCGACGCCGTGGATCAAGGATCACTGGGGCTGGCACGCCGCGTTCGCCGTGTGCTGCGGCGGCATGGCGCTCGGCCTGCTCAATTTCGCGTTGATGCGTCGAACGCTCGCGCACATCGGCTCCGCGCCGGACGATCAGCCCATTTGCTGGAAGCACGCGTTCGCGGTGGCGGCGGGCGGCATCGCGCTCGCGGCATCGACCGTGTTCGTCCTGCAGCACAAGGCGGTGGCCGTCGCGTGCGTCTACGCGGCGGGCGTCGCGATTCTGGGCATCTTCGGCTACATGCTCACGAAGTGCGACCGCAGCGAGCGCGCCGGGCTCGTCGCCGCGCTGATCCTCACGCTCCAGGTCATTCTGTTTTTCGTCTTTTATCAGCAGATGTCGACGTCGCTCACGCTGTTCGCGCTCCGCAACGTCGATCCGTCGTTCGCGATCGGCGGCGTCGAGCTGTTCACATGGAGCGCCGCGCAGTTCCAGGCGCTCAACCCGATCTGGATCATGCTGCTGAGCCCGATCCTCGCGTTCGTCTACACGCGACAGGCGCGCCGCGGCCGCGATATTCCCGTGGCGGCGAAGTACGCACTGGGCTTCGTCGTCGTCGCGGTCGGTTTCTTCGTCTTCGGTCTGAGCGGACGTTACGCGATCGACGGGCGCGTGTCTTCGTGGTTCATGGTGGCGGGCTACGGTCTTTATTCGCTTGGCGAACTGCTCGTGTCGGGCCTCGGCCTCGCGATGATCGCGCGTTACGTGCCGGTCCGCATGAGCGGTTTCATGATGGGCGCGTATTTCGTCGCGACGGGCGTTTCGCAGTATCTCGGCAGCGTCGTGGCCAACTTTGCGCGCATGCCGTCGGGCAATCTCGAGCCGCTGCAATCGCTGCCGCTCTACACGCATCTGTTCGTCGGGCTCGGCTGGCTTGCGGCGGGCGGCGCGGCGGTCGCCGTGGCACTCCTGCCCGTGCTCGGCAGACTGTCGCGGGCGCATCAGCGTGCTGTGGAGGAGGCCGTGAACGCCGTAGCGAAAGAGCGTGCGCAGCCGGCGGCACGATTGAGTGCAAACAACGTTTGACTTCGATGAATGCTTCGGTCTATAATTTAATTCTTCAGACGCGGGGTGGAGCAGTCTGGCAGCTCGTCGGGCTCATAACCCGAAGGTCGTAGGTTCAAATCCTACCCCCGCAACCAAATCGTCAAGCAAAGAGCCCGGTTCATCCGGGCTCTTTGCTTTTCCGCGCTCGTTTTTTTCGTGCCTAGCACCGGCTAACCTATTCGCGCGACCTCTCCAACAGAAAATTCATCCCCAAGCACGAAAAGCCTGCATGAGCTTTCACTCATGCAGGCTTTGTGCGATCTTGCCAACTTGTTTCGACTGGGGCGCAACCGAAAGTGCGCAAATCCGCGAGCTTTCACGCGACCTGCGCGCGAAACCGCGACCCGATCGATCTCAGGTTGCGATGCCGATCCTGTCAGGATGGACGAGGGCAGTATGCCCTGCGTCGATCAATAGAATTTCTTCGGCAGTTGCGCGCGACGAATCTGCTTGCGCAGGCGAGCGACAGCAGCAGCTTTCTTGCGCTTGCGCTCGGTCGTCGGCTTTTCATAGGCCATGCGGGACTTGAGCTCTTGAATCAGGCCCGTGCGTTCGACGGTACGGCGGAAACGACGCATGGCGACGTCGAAAGGCTCGTTCTCTTTCAACAGTACTTTAGTCATTGAAATCTCGGTTGATCTGGCCCTGCCAGAATTTAGGGCAAAACGCAATTGTACACTTTTTGAGAGTCGGCCTGCACGCACTTTGTACGAAGACATGCACGCGCGGACTCGGGAATCACATCGTAGGTCGTTGAATCGAGACGACAATCCCGGAATACCCGGGTTCAGAAGCCGCGCGAGCGCACAGGGCGCGAATCGGGTACGGCCTCGCGCGCGTCGGGCTGTTCGATCGTCACGTCCGATTGCGCGAGCGCCACGCACGGCAGAATCCATCCCTCGGCCTGTTCCTCCGACGTCAGTCCCGGCCATTCGACGCGATACGCGATGTCACCATCGACGAGCCGGCACATGCATGCGCGGCACGTGCCGTTGCGGCACGATCGCGGCAGCGACAGTCCCGCTTGCAGCGCTGCTTCGAGCAGCGTGACGCCGTCTCTCACCGCGACGAAGTGCCCGGCGGGCTCGATGACCATCGCGAAGGCGCGCGGCGCGTCGTCGGTCACGCTTTCACCTCGACACCCGCGCGGCCATGGGTGAGATCGCGCAGTTCGGCGGCCGCCGGTTCGCGCGCCGCCGCTGGCATGCGCACGACGAGGCGCACGGTCATGCCGTATTCGCTCTGCACGAGTTCCGCGTCGTGCTGCTCGATCCAACGCCGCACGCGCGCTTCGTCCGCGTAGTCGATGTCGATGCCGATCAACCCGCGCTCGATGCGCTCGATGCGTTCGGCCAGTTGCATCGCGCTGGCGATCGCGTCCGTATAGGCACGCACGAGCCCACCCGCGCCCAGCTTGATGCCGCCGTAATAGCGCACGACGGCGGCCAGCACGCCGTCGACTTCGTGATGCCGCAGCACTTCGAGAATCGGCCGGCCGGCGGTGCCGGAAGGCTCGCCGTCGTCGGACATGCCCGACTGACCGCCCGCGAGCAGCGCCCAGCAGACGTGCGTGGCGGCCGGGTGCTCGGCGCGCAGGCGCCCGAGTTCGCGCATGGCTTCATCGCGGTCCGCAACCGGCAGCGCGAGCGCGATGAAGCGGCTCTTGCGGATGTCGATTTCGGCGCTGACGGCAGAGGCGAGGGTGTACGTTGGCAAAGCAGAAAATGCGCAGAGGCAAAAGGCGAATCATAGCCGCTCAGCGCGACCGGTCATGCCGGGGCGTGCGGGGCCGCGTTCAGCGCGCGCTGCATGAGCACGGTGTCGACCCATCGTCCGTGCTTGAAGCCGACATCGCGCAGCACGCCGGCATGCTCGAAGCCGAGCTGCGCATGCAGCGCGATCGATCCCGCGTTGCCGCTGTTGCCGATCACCGCGATCATCTGCCGCCACGGGCCGCGCCCGCATCGTTCGATGAGCGCCGTGAGCAGCGCGCGCCCGATGCCGCAGCGGCCGAAACCCTCGGCAACATAGACCGAATCCTCGATCGTATGGCGGTAAGCCGAGCGCGGCCGGTAGGCCGACGCATACGCATAGCCCGCCAGTCGGCCATCGAGTTCCGCGACGAGATAGGGCAAACCCGCCGCCGCGATTGCCGCGTGACGCGCGCGCATCTCGTCGACGGAAGGAGCGATCTCCTCGAAGGTCGCGAGCGCGTGCTCGACGTAGTGCGAATAGATGCGCGCGATGGCGTCGAAGTCCCCGGGCGCGGCGTCGCGCACGAGCGGACGGGGGCGGTCGTGTGAGTCCATAGTTATCGTTCGATGCAAGGAAAACGCCGTTTCTGGTCATGCCATTTTCGCACGGCGCGCAGTCGGCAAAAAAAGGGCCTGCGGGCCGTGCGGAAGCCCACCAAAAGGTTGAGTTTTCGGGCAAAGAATTCGTTGAACCGGGCGATGCCCGGCCCCTACACTAGGTCGTTTGTCCGAGACTCTCGCATGAGCGGCGCAAGACGAGCCGACGCAGTCGAGCAGGAAACGAAAAACGCGGCGCGCGACATGGCTCGCGCCGCGGTCCATCACACGCAATGAACAACATTCAACGTGGTGCCTTGGCGGCGCTTCTGATCGTCATCGTGGTAATCGCGGCGCTGGCGCCGGCGGGGATCGGCTTTTTGTTCGCGCAGCGCAGCCAGCGGCATGACGAGGCCGAGCGCCTGAACATGGTCGCCGAGGCCGCGCTCTATCGCGCCGAGGAGCTCACGCGGCGTCTTTCCGGTGCGCTCGGGGAGATCGGCAAGGTGGCGGCGACGCCATGCTCGCCGCCGTATCTGAAAGAACTGCGGCGTATCGCGCTCACGCATGAGCAAGTGCGCGATGCGGGCGCATACGATCACGCTGGCCGCTGGCAGTGCTCGTCGCTGCTCGGCGCGGTGTCGGCGGGCGTGCTCGACGGTCTCACGTTGCCGCCGCCGGACTGGCGCTCGCGCGACGGCGTGATGGCGTGGTATGGCCTGTCGCGCCTGCCGGGCGGCAAGTCTTCGCTCGTGATGGGCCGAAACGGTTTTTACATCGCCGCCGATCCATCGCTTTACATCGACGCGCTCGATGCGAACGACGACGTCGCGAGCGGCGTCGCCGTCATCAACACGGACGTGAGCCGCGTGATCGCGACCACGCCCGCCACCGATGCCAACGCCATCCTCGCCGCGTATCGCACCGCGCCGCCCGTGCGCGACTGCGCGCCGTACGTCGTGCGCCGCTCCGTGTCGATGCCGCTCGCGGTCGTCGTGAGCGCGCCGCATCAGACGCTGCATCAGCGCCTGCGCACGCTGCCCTGGGGCTGGCTGCTCGGCGGCGTCGTGGCGGGGCTCCTGTTCGCGAGCTGGGCGGCGTTCTTCGTCGTGCGCCGGCTTTCGCCGCGCGGCCAGCTGAGCGACGCGGTGCGGCGGCACCAGTTCATCGTCGCGTATCAGCCGATCGTCGATCTCGCCACGCGACGCTGCGTCGGCGCCGAAGCGCTCGTGCGCTGGAAATATCACGATCGCATCGTGCGGCCCGATCAATTCATCCCGCTCGCGGAGCATCGCGGGCTGATCCAGGCAATCACGGATCAGGTGCTCGACACGATCCTGCTGGAACTCGGCGACTTCCTCAGGCGCTATCCGGAGTATTACGTGTCGGTGAACCTCTCCGCGCAGGATCTCACGACGCGTCGCTTTCTCGACGTGCTCGGCCCGGCGATCGCGCGGCAAGGCGTGCGGCCGGCGCAGATCCGCATCGAGGCGACCGAGCGCAGCTTTCTCGACGCCGATGCCGCCAAGGAAGTCATCAGCGCGTTCCGGGAAGCAGGCCACGCCGTCTATCTCGACGATTTCGGCACCGGCTATTCGAGCCTCTCGCACTTGCAGAACTTCCGCATCGACGGCCTGAAGATCGACAAGTCCTTCGTCGATACCGTCGGGCAGGACGCGGCGTCGAGCAGCGTCGCCTCGCACATCATCGACATGGCCGTGACGCTCGATGTGCAGGTGATCGCCGAAGGCATCGAGCGCGAGGAGCAGGCCGCGTATCTGCAGGCGCGCGGCGCGCAGTACGGACAGGGCTGGTTCTTCTCCGCGCCGCTTTCGGCGGCGGAATTCATCCGGTATGCGGGCAGGACGCGCGGCGCTTGATCGATACCGAAACGTCCTCACTTAAGTCGTTTCCAGACGAGGCACGATCATGAACGACCAGACAGCCACCGCTTTCCTGCGCGACGTGCGCCATCCGCTGCTTGCGCTTCATCGCAGCGTTCTTGCGCATCTGCGCGCGCGCCACGAGGCCGAGTTCGGGCCGGTGTCGCCGGGCGAATTCCTGCAGATCGTGATCAACGGTTCGGCGTATCGCTGGCTTACGCCGCTTTCGACATTGATCGCCGCCATCGACGACGTGCTCGACGACGACGAAGCCACCGCCGACGCGCGCATCGCACATGCGAAGGCGGTTGCCGACATGTTCAGCGCCGGGACGCGCGATCCTGTTTTCGCGGAGCAGTTCCTGCCCTTGCTGCAGGATAGCCCGGAGGTCGCCGTGGCGAACGGGCAGGTCGCGCAGCACGTGCGGAGCGTCGCGCGCGCGTAGAGCGCCTGCGCGCGGTCTATCGAAAATGCGACCTGAAAAATGCAAATTTCGTCGGCCGCGCATGTGCGGGTTTTCCTGTCTGTCGCACGCGGACAGCATTGCGCGGCGGGCAGATGACGGCGCCGCCGCGCGCTTCGTTCTCATGCTGCGTCGCAGCAAACATGGTCCAACGTCATTGAGCGATTGATTTTCGCTTGCGAGTATCGCCGCCAATCGCCGGAGCGCGCCTTTGCATCGCGCGCTCCGTTTCTTTCCGGTCAACACGAAAAGACGTTGGAGGCGACTCTTGAACCTGTACGGCTTTGCTCCGCTCCTCTGGGCGGGCGCCAAAGAGACGCTCGCGCTCGCGGTGCTGTCTCTCGCGGTATCGGTGCTGCTCGGCCTGGCTGGCGCATCCGCGAAACTTTCGCGTCACGCTCCGTGGCGCGCCATCGCGACCGCGTACACGACGCTCATCCGCTCGGTGCCCGATCTCGTATTGATGCTGCTGCTTTTCTACAGCATCCAGATCGCGGTGAACAATCTGACCGATGCGTTCGGCTGGGATCAGTTCGATATCGACCCGTTCACGGCCGGCGTGCTCACGCTCGGCTTCATTTACGGCGCGTACTTCACCGAAACGTTTCGCGGCGCGTTTCTCGCCGTGCCGCGCGGTCAACTGGAAGCGGGCAGCGCATACGGCATGAGCGGCATGCGCGTGTTCGCCCGCATCCTCTTTCCGCAGATGATGCGTTTCGCGTTGCCCGGCATCGGCAATAACTGGCAAGTGCTCGTGAAGGCGACGGCGCTCGTGTCGATCATCGGCCTCGCCGATGTCGTGAAAGCCGCGCAGGACGCGGGCAAGAGCACGTTCAACATGTTCTTCTTCATTCTGATCGCGGCGTTGATCTATCTCGCGATCACGAGCGCGTCGAATCTCGTGCTGATGGCGCTCGAGCGCCGCTATTCGATCGGCGTGCGCCATGCCGAACTCTGATCTCTGCTAGCGAGCGACAAGCCATGATCCAGATCTTCGCCGAATACTGGCGCCCGTTCCTGTACTCCGACGGCATGCGCGCGTCGGGCCTCGTCGTCACGTTATGGCTGCTCGCGACGTCGATCGCGCTCGGCTTCTGCGCGGCGGTGCCGCTCGCCTGCGCGCGGGTGTCGCGCAACCGCTGGCTCTCGACGCCCGTGCGCATCTACACCTACGTGTTCCGCGGCACGCCGCTCTACGTGCAACTGCTGCTGCTCTACACGGGCATGTACAGCCTGGAATTCGTGCGCACGCAATCCTTGCTCGAAGCGTTCTTTCGCAGCGGCTTCAACTGCGCGATTCTCGCGTTCGCGCTGAACACCTGCGCCTACACGACCGAAATCTTCGCCGGCGCGATCCGCGCAATTCCGCACGGCGAAGTCGAAGCCGCGCGCGCCTACGGCATGAGCACGTTCACGATGTATCGACGCGTGATCCTGCCGTCGGCGTTGCGCCGCGCCTTGCCTTTGTACAGCAACGAAGTGATTCTGATGCTGCACGCGACCACCGTCGCGTTCACGGCGACCGTGCCGGACATCCTGAAGGTCGCGCGCGATGCGAATTCGGCCACCTATCAATCGTTCGAATCGTTCGGCATCGCGGCGCTCCTCTACGTGGCGATCTCGTTCGCGCTCGTCGCGGCATTCCGGCGCGCGGAGCGGCACTGGCTCGCGTACCTGCGGCCGGCGGGCCCGGCGCATGGGGCGCGGCGTGCCTGAGCGGTAGAATTCGAAACCATGCATCAGTCCCTGTCATCACCCGAGGAGAAAGCGTTGGAGCCAACCGCCAAAGACGTCGCGACCAAGCTCGTCGCCGAGGACATTCACAAGCGCTACGGCGACAACGAAGTGTTGAAGGGCGTCTCGCTCGCCGCTCGCGCCGGCGATGTCATCAGCATCATCGGCGCGAGCGGCTCGGGCAAGAGCACGTTTTTGCGCTGCATCAACTTTCTCGAGCGGCCGAACGCGGGGCAAATCATCGTCGATGGGGAAACCGTGCGCACGAAGGCCGACCGCGCCGGCAATCTCGAAGTCGCGGATCACAAGCAGTTGCAGCGCGTGCGCACCAAGCTCGCGATGGTGTTTCAGCATTTCAATCTCTGGTCGCACATGACGGCCATCGAGAACGTGATGGAAGCGCCGATCCACGTGCTCGGCGTGTCGAAGAAGGAAGCGGAGGATCGTGCGCGCACGTATCTGGAGAAAGTGGGCCTGCCGCCGCGCGTCGAGAAGCAGTATCCGTCGCACTTGTCGGGCGGGCAGCAGCAGCGCGTCGCGATTGCGCGCGCGCTCGCGATGCATCCCGATGTCATGCTCTTCGACGAACCCACGTCCGCGCTCGATCCCGAACTCGTCGGCGAAGTGCTGAAGGTGATGCAGAATCTCGCCGAGGAAGGCCGCACGATGATCGTCGTCACGCACGAGATGGGCTTTGCGCGCAACGTGTCGAACCACGTGATGTTCCTGCATCAGGGGCGCACGGAAGAAGAGGGCGCGCCTGCGGAAGTGCTGAGCGTCCCAAAGAGCGAGCGTCTTCGGCAGTTCCTGTCGGGCAGCCTGAAATAACGTGGCAGGCGCGCCGCTGCAGGTTGCGATCGTCGCGCTCCCGCCGATGTCGATGAGCGGCATCGGCACGATCATCGACTGTCTCTCTCTCGCCAACGAGATCGACGGCCATCGTCTCTACGAATGGCGCATCTGTTCCTGGGACGGCCGGCCCGTGCCGCTTTCGGGCGGTGCGCAACTCCCGGCCGATTGCGCATTCAACGACGCGGTGCGTTGCGACTGGCTCATCGTCGTGTCGGAGCGCTATCAGCAGTTCGCCGACTACCGCCTCTTTCTCGCGAGCCTCGCGCGCGTCGCGCCGCGCACGCCGCTCGTCACCGGCATTCATCACGGCGTATGGTGGCTCGCGATGGCCGGCCAGCTCGCGCAATACCGCGTCGCGGTGAACTGGGAAACGTATCAGCAATTCACCGAGCAGTTCGAGCGCGCGATCGTCAGTCAGCAGATTTTCGAAATCGACCGCGACCGCGCCACATGTTCCGGCGGCCAGGCGAGCATCGACTTCATGCTCGCGATGATTGCGCGCGATCACGGCCCGGATCTCGCGGAGCGCATCGCGGATTCGCTCGGCATCGGCACCTTGCGCGCGGGCACGGAGCGTCAGCGCATCCCGTTCGTCACCGCGCCGGGCGAGCGTCACCCGCGCCTGAACGATGCGCTGCAACTGATGGAAGCGAACATCGAAGATCCGCTCGCCACCGATGAAATCGCGAGTCTCGTCGGCATTTCGCGGCGGCAGCTCGAGCGGCTCTTTCGCCAGTACCTCGGCGCAATGCCCTCGAAGTACTACCTCAACCTGCGCCTCACGAAAGCGCGCACGCAGTTGCAGCGCACGAGCAAATCCGTGGTGCAGATCAGCCTCGCGTGCGGCTTTTCCTCGGCGGCGCATTTCTCCAATGCGTACCGCGACCGCTTCGGCGTGACGCCGCGCGAGGAGCGCCGCAACTGGATCGAAAAGCAGCGCGGCGGCGCCATCGACGAGCCGCGCGGCGGCGCGCTGATCGAGCCGCCCGAACCCGCCTGAAGGCTGCGAAAAAACCCCATCGAAGCATGTCGCGAACGCGCAAGACGGAACGCGCGCGATTGCCTAATATCGAAGCTGATTGCCAAGAACCGGTGCTGACACCGATGCACGAACCTGACGAGGAGTGGCTCATGACCGACATCACAGTGAATCGCGGTACATTCGACGAAGTAATGGTCCCGGTATTCGCACCGGCCAATTTCGTGCCCGACCGGGGCCGCGGCTCGCGCGTATGGGACACCGAAGGCCGCGATTATGTCGATTTCGCCGGCGGCATCGCGGTAACGGCGCTGGGCCACGGTCATCCCGAATTACTGAAAGTGCTGCACGAGCAGGGCGAAAAGCTCTGGCATATCGGCAACGGCTACACCAATGCGCCGGTGTTGCGCCTCGCGAAACGCCTGACCGATCTGACCTTCGCCGATCGCGCGTTCTTCGCGAACTCGGGCGCGGAAGCGAACGAAGCGGCGCTCAAGCTCGCGCGCCGCTATGCGATCGACAATCACGGCGAGGACAAGATCGAGATCATCTCGTTTACGCAGTCGTTCCACGGCCGCACGTTTTTCACGGTGAGCGTCGGCGGCCAGCCGAAGTACGCCGAAGGCTTCGGCCCGCAGCCGCAGGGTATCCGTCATCTGCCGTACAACGATCTGCCAAAGGCGCTCGAAGCCATCGGCCCGAAGACGTGCGCGGTCATCGTCGAACCGGTGCAGGGCGAAGGCGGCGTGCTGCCCGCCGATCCCGCGTTCCTGAAGGGCCTGCGCGAAGCGTGCGACAAGCACGGTGCGCTGCTCATTTTCGATGAAGTGCAGACGGGCGTCGGCCGCACGGGCACGTTCTACGCGTACATGCAGTACGGCGTGACGCCCGACATCCTCACGAGCGCGAAGGCGCTGGGCAACGGCTTCCCCATCGGCGTGATGCTCACGACCAGCGAGATCGCCGCGCATTTCAAGGTCGGCGTCCACGGCACGACGTATGGCGGCAATCCGCTCGGCGCGTCGATCGCGGAGAAGGTCGTCGAGCTCATCAGCGATCCGAAGCTGCTCGAAGGCGTGAACGAGCGCAGCCGCGCGATCAAAACGCATCTGGAGCGTCTCAACGAGCGCTTCGGCATGTTCAAGGAGATTCGCGGACGCGGTCTCCTGATCGGCGCGGAGCTGAACGACGCATACAAGGACCGCGCGAAGGACGTGCTCAATGCGGCGGCGGCGAACGGCGTCATCATGCTGATCGCCGGGCCGAACGTGCTGCGCTTCGCGCCGTCGCTCATCATGCCGATGGCCGATCTCGACGAGGGCTTCGCGCGCATCGGCAAGGCGATCGAGCAGGTCGTCGGCACCGCGGCCGTCAAGTGATCAACAGGACCCGATGATGCTATTCGTTCGTCCCGCAAGACTCTCCGATCTCGACGAGCTCGAACGGATGGCGCGCGCAGCGCTTCCCGTGCTGCACTCGCTGCCGCGCGACCGGCGCGCGCTCGAAACGCGCGTCGCGTTGTCGGAAGACTCGTTTCGCGCCGAAGTCGAATTCCCCGGCGAGGAGTTCTATCTCTTCGTGCTCGAAGATGCGCAAACGGGCCGGCTGCTCGGCACGTCGAGCATCGTCGCGTCGGCGGGGTATTCCGAGCCGTTCTACGCGTTTCGCAACGACGCGCTGATTCACGCGTCGCGCGAGCTCAAGGTGAACCGCAAGATCCACGCGCTCACGATGTCGCACGAACTGACGGGCAAGAGCCGTCTGACGGGTTTCTACATCGATCCGTCGCTGCGCAACGAAGCGAACGAAGCGGCGGCACATCTGCTGTCGCGCGCACGCATGATCTACATCGCGGCGAACCGCAAGCGCTTCTCGAGCGAAGTCTTTTCGCTGATGCTCGGCGTCACCGACGACACCGGCGCCTCGCCATTCTGGGATGCGGTGGGCCGCAAGTTCTTCGGTCGCGACTTCGAGCAGGTGGAAGCGGAATCGGGCGGACGCAGCCGCACGTTCATCGCGGAAGTGATGCCGAGCTATCCGCTCTATGTGCCTTTGCTGCCAGGCGAAGCGCAGCGCGTGCTCGGCGAGCCGAACGAAGGCACGCTGCTCGCTTACGACATCCATCTCGAAGAAGGCTTCGAGCCGGATCGTTTCGTCGATATCTTCGATGCGGGCCCGGTGCTCACCATCGCCGTCGGCAAGAGCGCATCGGCGAGTTCGAGCGAGCTGCGCACGGTGCGCGAGGGCGCATCCGAAAGCGGCGCGCCGTATATCGTCGCCGCAGGCGGGGCGCATGAGTTCCGCTGCATCGTCGCCGGACTGGCGGGAACGCGCGCCGACGGCGCCGCATTGACCGCCGCCGCGCGCGCCGCGCTCGGCGTGGAGGACAAGGACACGGTGCGTTGCGTGCCGTTGCATCAGGCATCGGGAGAATTGCAATGATCGTCGTGCGTTGCACGCAGCCGGGCGATGTCGATGCGCTCGTCGCGCTCGCCCAGGAAACGGGTCCCGGACTCACCACGTTCAAGCCGGATCGCGGCGCGCTCGCGGCACGCGTCGAACGTGCGCGCCGCACGCTCGCCGGCGAGGCGCAGGCCTTCGAAGCGGGCTACTTCTTCGTGATGGAAGACACCGCGACGGGCGATGTCGCCGGTGTGTGCGGCATCGAAACGGAAGTCGGGCTGGAGCAGCCGTTCTACAACTATCGCGTGTCGACGGTCGTGCATGCGAGCAAGGACATGGGCGTATGGACGCGCATGTCGCTGCTCAACATCTCGCACGATCTGACGGGTTATGCGGAAGTGTGCTCGCTGTTCCTGAGCCCGCGTTATCGGACGGCGGGTGTGGGCGGCTTGCTGTCGCGCTCGCGCTTCATGTTCATCGCGCAGTTCACGGATCGCTTTCCGCAGCGCCTGTGCGCGGAACTGCGCGGACACTTCGACGAGAACGGCGAGTCGCCGTTCTGGGACGCGGTCGGCTCGCACTTCTATCAGATCGATTTCAACGAAGCGGATTACCTGAGCTCGCACGGCAAGAAGTCTTTCGTCGCCGAGTTGATGCCGCGCTACCCGGTGTATCTCGACTTGCTGCCGGATGCGGCGCAACGCGCGGTCGGCGTCACGCACAAGGACACGGCGCCCGCGCGCAAGATGCTCGAAGCGGAAGGGCTGCGTTACGAGAACCACGTCGATATCTTCGATGCGGGCCCGGTGCTCGAATGCCATACGACAGACTTGCGCACCGTGCGTGAGAGCGTGGTCGCCCGCGTGCGCATCGGCGATCGCACGCAGACGGACAGCGACGCGAAGAGCCTCGTATCGAACACGCTGCTCGAAGACTTCCGCTGCGGCGCGACGACGGGCGCGGTCGAGAACGGCGCGTTTGTGCTGACGGCGGAAGAAGCCGCCGCATTGCGCGTGAAGGAAGGCGACAACGTGCGCGTGCTGACGTCTTATCCGCGCGCGAAGTGAACGAGAGAGAACATGGATATTTCTAACCAGTTGTATATCGGCGGTGATTGGCAGGACGGCAAGGGCGCCGCGTTTGCATCGCGCAATCCGGGCTCCGACGAGATCGTATGGCAAGGCCGGGGCGCATCGGCGCAAGACGTGGATCGCGCGGTGTCGTCGGCGCGGCGCGCGTTCGCTTCCTGGTCCGCGCTGTCGTTCGATGAGCGTGTCGCGATCGCCAAACGCTTCGCGGCCCTGCTCAACGAAAACAAGGACGCGCTCGCGAGCGCGATCGGCCGCGAGACCGGCAAGCCGCTGTGGGAAGCGCGCACGGAAGTCGCATCGATGGCCGCCAAAGTCGATATTTCCGTGCAGGCGTATCACGAGCGAACCGGCGAAAAGCGCGCGCCGATGGCCGATGGCGTCGCGGTGCTACGGCATCGTCCGCATGGTGTCGTCGCCGTGTTCGGGCCATACAACTTTCCGGGCCACTTGCCGAACGGGCATATCGTGCCTGCGCTGGTCGCCGGCAATACGGTCGTGTTCAAGCCATCGGAACTCGCGCCCGGCGTGGCGGCTGCGACGCTCGCGCTGTGGATTCAGGCCGGACTGCCGGCTGGCGTGCTCAATCTCGTGCAGGGCGAGAAGGATACGGGCGTCGCGCTCGCGAATCACCGGCAGATCGACGGGCTGTTCTTCACCGGCAGCTCCGACACGGGCACGCTGCTGCACAAGCAGTTCGGCGGGCGTCCCGAAATCGTGCTTGCGCTGGAGATGGGCGGCAACAATCCGCTCGTCGTCGCGAACGTCGAGGACGTCGATGCAGCCGTACATCACACGATCCAGTCGGCGTTTCTGTCGGCGGGGCAGCGCTGCACGTGCGCGCGCCGTCTCTTCGTTCCCGACGATGCCTTCGGCGAGCGCTTCATGCAGCGCTTCACCGAGGTGAGCGCCAACATCCGTGTCGGCAAGTTCGACGACGAACCGCAGCCGTACATGGGCGCCGTGATTTCGGCGCGTGCGGCGGCGCGCCTCGTCGATGCGCAGGCGCGCCTCATCGAAGCGGGCGCGAAGCCGGTGCTAGAAATGGTGCAGCGCGCGGCGAATCTCGGCTTCGTGTCGCCCGCGATCCTCGACGTGACGAACGCCCGCGACGTGCCCGACGAAGAGCACTTCGGCCCGATGGTGCAGGTGACGCGCTACCAGACCTTCGACGAAGCGATCGAGCGCGCGAACGATACCGCGTACGGCCTTTCCGCAGGCCTGCTCGCCGACGACGAAGCCGCATGGAAGCACTTCCAGCGCACGATCCGCGCGGGCATCGTCAACTGGAACCGGCCGACCAATGGCGCATCGTCGGCGGCGCCGTTCGGCGGCATCGGACGCTCGGGCAATCAGCGGCCGAGCGCGTATTACGCGGCGGACTACTGCTCCTATCCGATGGCATCGGTGGAAAGCGCGCAATTGCAGATGCCCGCGAGCGTGTCGCCGGGACTCACGTTTTAAGTACGGGAAATGACCATGCAGGCATCGAAAGCATACGAGGCGAACTTCGACGGGCTGGTCGGCCCGACGCACAACTACGCGGGACTTTCGTTCGGCAACGTCGCGTCGCGCAGCAATGAGAAGTCGGTGGCGAACCCGAAGGCCGCCGCGAAGCAGGGCTTGCGCAAGATGAAGCGGCTCGCGGATCTCGGTTTCCAGCAGGGCGTGCTGCCGCCGCTGGAACGCCCGTCGATCAGGCTGTTGCGCGATGTCGGCTTTTCCGGCGACGACGCGAGCGTGATCGCCCGCGCCGCGCGTGAAGCGCCCGAACTGCTCGCCGCGGCAAGCTCGGCATCGGCGATGTGGACCGCGAACGCTGCGACCGTGAGCCCGTCGGCGGACACGGAAGACGGCCGCGTGCATTTCACGCCCGCGAATCTCGCGGCCAAGCTACATCGCGCGATCGAGCATGGCGAAACACGCCGCTCGCTCGGCGCGATCTTCGCCGATGAGTCCCGCTTTCGCATCCATCACGCGCTGCCCGGCACGCCCGCACTCGGCGACGAAGGCGCGGCGAACCATACGCGCTTCGCTCGCGAGTACGGCGACAAGGGCGTCGAGTTTTTCGTGTATGGCAAGAGCGAGTACGGACAGGGTCCGCAGCCGCAGCGCTATCCCGCGCGTCAGACGCTCGAAGCGAGCCGCGCGGTCGCGCGCCTGCATGGCCTGTCCAATAGTGCAACCGTGTTTGCGCAGCAATCGCCCGGCGTGATCGACGCGGGCGTGTTCCATAACGACGTGATCGCGGTCGGCAATCGCACGACGCTCTTTTGCCATGAGCGCGCGTTCGTCGATCAGCACAAGGTCTACGACGAACTGCGCGCGAAGCTCGAGGCGCTCGGCACGCCGTTTACCGCGCTCGAAGTGCCGGAAAGCGAAGTGAGCGTGGAGGACGCGGTCTCGTCGTATCTCTTCAACAGCCAGTTGCTGTCTGGCGCGGATGGCAGGCAGTTGCTCGTCGTGCCGCAGGAATGCCGCGAGAACGCGCGCGTGGCGGCTTATCTCGATTCGCTCGCGTCGCGCGTAACGCCCATCGACGAAGTGCTCGTCTTCGATTTGCGCGAAAGCATGAAGAACGGCGGCGGCCCGGCCTGCCTGCGTCTGCGTGTCGTGCTCAACGATGCCGAGCGCGCCGCGGTCAATGCGCGTGTATGGATGAACGACGCGCTCTTCACACAGCTCGATGCGTGGATCGACAGACACTATCGCGACCGTCTCGCGCCCGCCGATCTCGCCGATCCGACGCTGCTCGCCGAATCGCGCGCGGCACTCGACGAACTGACGACCATTCTCGGACTCGGTGCCGTCTATGACTTCCAGCGCTGATTCACCCTTGCTCGAAGACTTCCTTGCTTTCACGCTCGAAGGCAGGCGTCCCGCGGCGAACGTGGGAACCGCGCCTTCGGGCGTGCGCTGGACGTGGCAGGGCGAAGGGGTGTTATCGCTCGAACCCGGCCAGGAACCGACGCACAGCGTGCTCGTATCGGCGGGCATTCATGGCGATGAAACCGCGCCGATCGAGATGCTGTCTTCGCTCGTCGCGGATATCGCGCGTGGCCGGGCGCCGCTCGCCGCGCGCGTGCTGGTCGTGCTCGGTAACATCGGCGCGATGCGCGCGGGCGACCGGTATCTCGACGACGACCTCAATCGCCTGTTCAGCGGCCGTCATGCGCGTTTCGAAACGAGCCGCGAAGCGCCGCGCGCCGGCGAACTCGAACGCGCCGCACTGAACTTCTTCGATGCGACCGCGCATCCGAAGTGGCACATCGACATGCATACCGCGATCCGCGCATCGGTGTTCGAACAGTTCGCGTTGTTGCCGCACACGGGCGCGCCGCTCGCGCGCGCGATGTTCGACTGGCTGCGCGATGCGCGTCTGCAGGCCGTGCTTCTGCATCGCGAGAAGGGCAACACCTTCACGCATTTCACGGCCGAGCAGGCAGGCGCGCTCGCGTGCACGCTGGAGCTGGGCAAAGTGCGGCCGTTCGGCCAGAACGAGCTTGCGCGCTTCGCGGCATCGGATGCGGCGTTGCGTCGCCTGATCGCGGGCGAGGGGCCAACGGAGGATGCGCCGTTGCGCGTGTTTACGGTCGTCGCGCAGATCGACAAGCAGAGCGACCACTTCGTGCTGAATGTCGCGAGCGATGTGCCGAACTTCACCGCGTTCCCCGCAGGCACCGAGCTCGCGCACGATGGCGATTATCGCTATCGCGTGTCGCACGATGAAGAGCGCATCGTGTTTCCGAATCCGAAGGTGAAGCCCGGGCTTCGTGCCGGCCTGATGGTCGTCGACACGACCGATTCGACGCTCGCCTCTCTCGATTGAGTCAATCGGCTGCCGAATCGCTTACCGGGATTCGTCCGAAGCCCCCGGGATTCGTGCACGCTACAATCGCGCCCCGGTGTCGGATGCGAGTGGGGAATTTTGTGCCGCAATGCTTCATCGGATGTGCGAAGCCGCATCATGACACCCGGATCGAACCGCAATGGAAGGAGATGGAAGTTGAAAAAATCGCATCTGGTCGGTCGCAAGTTCGCCGCGTTCGCTGTGCTGGGCGCCACTATCGTCACGGGCATCGCCGCGTTGAACGCGCAAGCAGCCGATAACATGAAGGAACTGCGTTTCGGCGTCGAAGCGTCTTACGCGCCGTTCGAATCGAAGTCGCCGAGCGGCGAGCTGACGGGCTTCGATATCGACATCGGCAACGCGGTGTGCGCAAGGTTGAAGATGAAGTGCGTGTGGGTCGAGAACTCGTTCGACGGCCTCATTCCCGCATTGCAGGCGCGCAAGTTCGACGGCATCAATTCGGACATGACGATCACCGACAAGCGCAAGGTCGCCATCGACTTCACGGATCCGATCTACACGATCCCCAATCAGCTCATCGCGAAGAAGGGCAGCGCGATCCAGCCGACCGTCGATGGTCTGAAGGGCAAGCGCGTGGGCGTGCTGCAAGGTTCGATCCAGGAGACGTACGCGAAGGCGAAGTGGGCGCCGGCGGGCATCGATGTCGCGTCGTATCAGGCGCAGGACCAGATCTATGCGGATCTGGCGTCGGGTCGTCTGGATGCGGCGTTCCAGGATGCCGAAGCGTCGAAGGGATTTCTGAAGCAGCCGCAGGGCGCGGGCTTCGCGTTCGCGGGACCTGCCGTGTCGGATGACAAGCTGCTGGGTTCCGGCGTGGGTTTCGGTGTGCGCAAGAACGATAAGGCGCTCAAGGAAGCGCTCAATCGCGCGTTGAAGGAATTGAAGGACGACGGGACGATCGAGCGCTTCGCGCAGAAGTATTTCGATGTGAAGGTCGTGCTCAAGTAAGGCGGCGTCGACGCTGTATGCAAGAAGCCCGCTCAGGGAATTCCGGAGCGGGCTTTTTGTTCGTCTGGCTGGCTCAAAAGCGCATAAACCATATCGCGAATGGCACGGAAAATCGCTCAACTCGACGGCGCAATCACCACCGTACACGTCGTCCCCGCGCTCAGCAGCACCCCCTGCGGCACGTCATCGATATGCAAGCGCACCGGCACGCGCTGCGCGAGTCGCACCCAGTTGAACGTCGGGTTCACGTCCGCGAGGAGTTCGCGGCTTTGCGGATTGTCGCGGTCATAGATGCCGCGCGAAATGCTCTCCACATGTCCCTTCAACTCGCCGCCGCTCATCAGGCGAATCGACGCCTTGTCGCCGATGCGCACACGCGGCAGCTTCGTTTCCTCGAAATAGCCGTACACCCAGAACGAATGGCTGTCGACGATCGCAAGCTTGGCTGCGCCCGCCGTCGCGTAATCGCCGCGAAACACGTTCAGGTTCGTCACGTAACCATCGACCGGCGAGAACACCTTCGTGCGTTCGAGATTGAGCTTCGCGGCATCGAGCGCGGCCTGCGCCTGTTGCAACTGCGCTTGTGCGGTCGATGCGGTCTGCATCGCGTTTTCACGCGCTTCCTTCGACACGACCTGACTGTCCATATCGGCGCGGCGCGCGGCATCCGCACGGCGCATGCGCAATTCGGCCGCGCGCGCCGCAACGTTCGCCTGCGCCTGCTCGACCGCGATCTGATAGTGCGACGGATCGATCTCCATCAGGAGATCGCCTTTCTTCACGAGCTGGTTGTCGCGAACCGGCAACTGCACGACCGCGCCCGAGACATCCGGCGCGACATTGACGACATCCGCGCGCACGCGGCCATCGCGCGTCCACGGCTCATCCATGTAATGCACCCAGAGCACGCGCCCGATGATGAGCGCGACGGCGAAAATGGCGATCGTCAAAACGACGCCGATGATTTTCCGAAGAATCATGATGCAACTCTTTTTCAGCTTGTATGAAAAGTGATGCCGCTTACGCGTAAGCGACGAGTCCGAGCGTGCCGCAGATGCACACGAGCAGGCTTGCGCGAAAAAGCGCCGGATGCCAGACCACGCGATAGAGTCCGGTCAGCGCGAGCACGCGGTCGACGACCCACGTGATCATCGCGCCTGCGATGAAGAGCAGCAGGATCGTCGGCACATAGGCTTCGAAAATCGCGACGTTACGCGCAAACATGGAGCGCTCCTTCATGCGTGTGTTTCCCGGCAGGCGCAAACCGGGCGAACGGTGATTCGTGATCGAGCAGCGCGGTGCGGATGAAATGCAGATGACTCGCGATGCGCTCTAACCGATGTCTTTCCTCGCGCGGCCGCTCGGCCAGGACGAGCAGCGCCTGGATATCGGAGATCGCGCGTTCCGTGGCGGCGAGCGCGGCGTCGAAGCGCTTCGCCTGCGGTCGATCGAAGAGCCGCGCGACCGCATCGAGCGTCGCATCGACCGAGCCGCGCCCGATCGGTAAGTTCCCGGTTTCCCGCCGCAGGTCGATCACCGCATTGCCGAATTCGAGCACCGCGAAGAGCCATTGCAGCGCATCGCGTTGCAACTCCGGACGGCCGTTGGCGAGCGCGTTGATCTGGGAGAGCAGATCGCGCGTGCGGCTCTCGAAGTGCGTCGTGAGGGTCGCGAGACGTCCGCGGCGCGCGTTCACGACTTCGCGCCGCAAATCGCCGAGCAGCAGATGACGCAGCCACGGCGCATCGGTCGGCAGGAGCACGGCGAAGGCGATCGCGGCGACGATCATCGACAGCACGAGCGCGATCGCATCGTTCATGAAGCCGGTCGGATCGTAGTGGACCAGGTTGTCCGGCCCCGCGAGAAAGCAGAAGAAGATGCAATAGCCGATGCCCACGCCCGCGAGCGTGCGCCGCGTGCTCAGATACGCGCCGAGCAGCAGGGCGGGCGCGAGCGCGGCGCACATCATCGCGAAGCCGTCGATATGCGGAAACACGCCGAACACGACGATCATGCCGGCGACGGCCGCGAGCATCGTGCCGATGGCCATTTGCGCCGACATGAGCGTCGGGCGCGGCGAGGACGAGGCGAGCGCGCACACGGCCGCGGCGTTGAGCACCATCGTGCCGCCGCTCGGCCATGCGGTTTCGATCCAGAACGCGGAGAGGACGAACATCACGACCGCGCCGCGCAAGCCCGAGATGGCCGCCGCGAGCAGGTTGGTCTTAGGCACGTAGCGCGCGATCCAGCGCTCGCGTTCGTGC
This sequence comes from Caballeronia sp. INML1, assembly GCF_023631085.1. Taxonomy (NCBI): domain Bacteria; kingdom Pseudomonadati; phylum Pseudomonadota; class Betaproteobacteria; order Burkholderiales; family Burkholderiaceae; genus Caballeronia; species Caballeronia sp. INML1. Next base: position 56,679 of record NZ_JALQDT010000012.1, read on the forward strand.
GAGGGCGATGTCAGCGACGCGTACGTTTCGGCATACGCGAGCATGTCGTCGACGAAGCGGTAGAGCAGTTCCGCCGCGGTATCGAACTCCAGTTGCGCGAACTCCGGATTCGTTTCGAGCGCGGCACGCGCCGCACGCACGCGCTTCGGCAGGGCGGCCTTGTATTCGCGCAACTGCGCGGCGGCGTGGGCGGCGTCGGCGGCGTTGCGCACCGGCTCGCCCGACAGTGAGAAGAGCGGCGGCACTTCGCGAAAGAACGGCTCGAGCGCGGCGATGGTCGTCGCCGACGCGTTCTCACGCAGCCGGTTCATCAACTGATGCAGCGCATGAAAGCGCGTCGATGCGCTCATGAACTCGCTGTTCAGACGTGCGAGCCGCCCGCCGCGCATGCGCGATTCGGGGTTTTCGAACACGGCCACACTGCGCGCGGCCTCGAAGCCGACGATATCCGACACGAACGCGAGATTCGTCCGCTCGATCTGCGCGCGTTCCATCTTGCCCGCCAGCGCGCGGCACACATAATCGACGAACTGCGTGAAGCGCCGGCGCACGGTTGTGCGGACCTGCTCGCCCGCATGCTGCGGAAAGATGAGCGCGCTTACCGCGCCGGAACACACGATGCCGAGCGTCACTTCGCCGACGCGCGTGAGCGCCGACAAATATGCGGCCTCCGGATGCTGCGCCGCCGGAATGCCGATCAGCGCGGCCGTGTAGCCCGCGAGCACGAAGCCGTACGAGCGAAAGTTGCGGTTGCGCGCCGCGCCCGCCGTGCAGATGCCGACCCAGAGCGCCGTCGCCGAAAGAAACAGCACCGGCTGCTGAGAGAACAGGCTGATGAAGACCATCATCACGACGAGGCCGACCATCGTCCCGCAGAAGCGATAGAAGCTCTTGGCGAGCACCATGCCGCTTTGCGGCTGCATCACGACGAACACGGTGGTCATCGCGGTGCGCGGCTGCTGCATGTCGAGGCGCATCGCGATCCACAGCGCCAAAAGTGCGGCGAGCACGGCCTTGAAGATGTAGACCCACGCGAGGCCGTCGGTGCGCGCCCAGTCGAGCACAGCCAGCTTGAGCGACGGTCGTTCGGTGAAAGTAGCGGGCGTCGACATGCTCAGTTCCGCGCCTTGCTGAACGGCCCGATGTGCTTCGACGGCGCGAGCGCGGTCTGTTCGGGCCCGTTCGACGGATCGTCGATGCCGCCGCCGAGCGCCGACGTGAGCGTCGCGTAAGAGGCGAGCCGTTGCGCGCGCACGCGCGCCTGGCCGTCCTGCGCCTTGAGCAACTGCGACTGTGCAACGAGCACGTTCAGGTAATCGGTGAGCCCGCGCTTGTAGCCTTCGTTCGCGAGATCGTAGTTCTTGCGCGCGGCGGCGACGGAGCGGCCGGACGCTTCGAGCTGCGTGTCGAGCGAATGCACGCGCACGACCTGATCGGCAATGTCCTTCAGCGCCGCGACGAGCGTCGCGTTGTAGTGATCGACGGCCTGATCGTACTGCGCCGATGCCGCACCGAGCTGCGCGCGCAGGCGTCCGCCTTCGAAGATCGGCAGCGAGATCGCCGGGCCGAAGCTGTAGCCCGACGCATCGCGCGTCAGGAAGCTGAGCAGCGCACCGCCCGCGAATGCCTGTGTCAGCGACGCGGCGAGATTGATGTTCGGGTAGAAACCGGCCTTCGCCACGTCGATGCCGCGCGCCTGCGCCGCGACCATCCAGCGCGCCGCGACGATATCGGGCCGATGCCCGACGAGCTCCGCCGGCAGCGCGGAGGGCAGGGGCAGCGGCGTCGCAAGCGACAACGCCGGACGCGTGAGCGCTTCACCCGCGCCCGGACCCTCGCCTGCGAGCGCGGCCAGTTGATTGCGCGCGAGCTGGATTTCTTCCTTGTAGACATCGACCTGACGCTCGTACTCGGGCAGGGGCGCTTCGGCCTGGCTCACTTCGAGCTGCGTGCCGAGGCCGCCCTTCAGACGCCGACGCGCGAGTTCGGCGATGCGTTCCTGCTGCGCGAGCGTGTCCTCCGCGATATCGAGCAGCGCGAACGACTGCGAGAAGCCGATGTACGCGCGCACCACGTTCGTTTCGAGCTCGAGCTGCGCGGCGCGCGCATCGGCGGCCCGCACATGGGCGACGTCGAGCGCGCGTTCGGCGTTGTTGTCGTCGCGATGCCAGAGGTCGAGGTTGTAGGACAGCGAGAGGCCGGCAATGTTGTCCCAGGTCGTCGTGTCGGCGAACGGGCCGGGGCCGTAGAAATCGTTATTGGGCCAGTTCTTGCGGGAGACGCTCATCGCACCGTCCACGTGCGGCAAGAGCTCGGAGCGCGCGACGCCCGCCTGTTGCTGCGCTTCGCGCACGCGTGCAGCGGCCATCGCGAGTGTGGGACTGCCGTGGGTCGCGCGTGAAATCCAGGCGTCGAGCTGCGGGTCGCGATAGGCGCGCCACCATTGATCGTCGGGCCACCGGGCGTCGGCATTGGCGGCGCGAATGGCGCTGCCGGCGTCGAGCGTGGATGCGTCCGTGAGCGAGTCTTGCGGCGCGATCCTGCCCGTGCTCGCGCACCCGGCAATTGTTAATATGGCTGTAAGAACGGCGGCGCAACCAGCGCTTCCGAAGACTCGCCCTCCCACGATTCACTCCCGAATTGGAATTAGATTCAAGGAAGTGATTATATTTTTGCGTGGATTGTCGAATAACCCGTAAGGATGCAAAGCATTTTTACGATGGATGTGATAATCGTTGTTACCTGACGTGCAACAATTCGACCCACGAACAGTTCTTGAAGACGGAAAAGCGCCATGGACACGCTCCAGAACATGCGCGTATTTGTGCGGGTCGTCGAAGCGGGCAGCTTCACCGCGGCCGCGCAGCATCTCAATACGACGACGGCCTACGCTTCGCGGGCCGTATCGGACCTCGAAGCGCACCTGCGCGCGCGCTTGCTGAATCGCACGACGCGGCGCATCGCGCTCACCGAAGCCGGAGAGCGCTATCTGCAACGCTGCGAGCAGATCCTGGCCTATGTCGATCAGGCGGAAGCCGAGGCCGGCGACGCCCACGCGCGTCCCTCGGGCAAGCTCAAGGTTCATTCGATGACGAGCTTCGGCCAGCACTACATCGTGCCGATGATCTCGCGCTATCAGCAGCGCCATCCTTCCGTGCAGGTCGATCTGACGCTCGCGCAGCGCGTGCCGGATTTGCTCGACGAAGGCTACGACGTGTCCGTCGTGCTCGCGTCCGATCTGCCGGACTCCGGACTCGTGTCGGCGCGGCTCGGCTCGGTGTTCAGCATCGCGTGCGCTTCGCCGGCTTATATCGAGCAGCACGGCGCCCCGCACGTGCTCTCCGATCTCGTGCGCCATACCTGCCTGCATCTGATGACGCCGGTGTTTCCGCCGGATCGCTGGGTGTTCGACGGCCCGAACGGGCAGGAAACGGTGAGTCTCGGCCCGTCGACGTTCACGGTGAACGTCGCGGAGGCGATGGTCGTGGCGATCCGCGAGAGCATGGGCATCGGCGTGCTGCCGACTTCGTCCGCGCTTCCCGGCCTGCGCGCGGGCACGCTCGTGCGCGTGTTGCCGCAATACACGATGCAGGAGCTGAACGTATACGCGCTTTATCCGTCGCGCCAGTATCTCGACGCGAAGATCCGCACGTGGGTGGAGTTCCTGCGCGAGGCGCTGCCCGACACGCTCGCCGCGGACACCGAGTCGTTGAAGGAATTCGTCGTCGCCTGAAGCGGTGCGCGGTCAGTTACCAAAAAGTCCGGAGCGCAACACTTGCTTACGCACGATGTGCCCGCAGCTTGATACTTTCTGCACTGGTTCCACCGCATTTCTACCGGGATAAATCACATGAGTACGCCACTTCTGCTCGCACTCGCCGCGCTTCTGGTGTTGATCGCCGTTCCGGCGTCGCGCGATCTCTTCAACGCCACGCGCGCCCAGTCGGAGCGCAACGCGAAGCGGCGCCTCGTTCCGGTGCGCATCGACGACGATCGGGAGGCGCTTGCGCGGCGCATGCGCGACCCTTACGATCGCTGATCTTCGCGGGACGGTGGTCAGAGCTGCGTTTCGAGCGGCTCGATGAGTCGCGGCTCGTCGTTCGTTGCGCGATTGACGTCGCTCGAAACGCGATGCCACACGAAGTGCGACGCCGACACGCCGTCCGCCTTGACGAGCGCCGCGAGATCCTCGAGTGATGCGCCGGGATCGAGCCAGCGTCGCGCGACGGCGGGCGAAAACACGAGCGGACGGCGGTCGTGCACATCGATCAGGCCTTCGTCCGCCGCCGCCGTCACGATGACGAAGCCCGCGCCGGGGGCCGCGGCGTCCTCGTCGCGCGTGATGCTGGTGAGCGCCGCGAGGTACATCGGCTCGCCGTCGGCGCGCTGGATGAAATACGGTTGCTTGAAGGGCTTCGTCGCCGGATCTGTCGGACGCGGCTCGATGCGCCATTCGAACCAGCCATCGGCCGGCACGAGAATGCGCGCCTTCCTCCATAAATGCTTGTAATACGCGCTCGTCGCGGCGGTTTCGACGCGCGCGTTGATGGTCTGCGGCAGCTTCTTCTGTATGGCCCACGGCGGGCAGTAGCCCCAATGAACCGCGCGGATGGTTTCGTCGGGATAGATGGCGAGCGGATGCGTGCCCGGTGCGAGGTTATAGCCCGGACGCCTGTCGGCGGCGTCCACGAGGACGAACGGATTTTTCAGATGCAGGCGTTGCGCGTAATGCATCGGCAGTCGGTACTGGCTGATTCGGCCGCACATGGCGTTCCTCCGCAAAGTCCAACACGGTTTCCGTGCTTCTGACGCGTTGCTGCGCTAGATCTCGACGACCTTGTCCCACGCGAACTCGGGATTCTCCCATTGCTGGCGGCGGCGGTGGAAATAGCCGCGCGGATTGCACACGACGCGCGTGCCCTCGACGACGTAATCGAACGATGTATGCGTATGACCGTGAATCCACAGCGATGCGGGCGCACGCGCGAGCGATGGCAGATGATTGACGAAGCCCGCCGATACGAGATCTTCCGCGTAGCGCCGCGCGAGGCTTTCGCGCATCGGCGCGTGGTGCGTGACGACGATCGTCTGGCCCGCGAACGGCTTCGCGAGTTCGCCTTCGAGCCAGGCGCGAGCCTGTTCGTGCAGGGCGAGGGAATCGTCGGGTGTGAACTCGCGGGGCTCGCCGTCGGGCTCGGGCCATGCGAGCTGGATCAGGCCTTTGTAATCGAGCATGACCTTCGTGCACGCCTCTTTGGCGTTTTCGATCTCCGCGTCACTGGATCCGAACAGCGCGAAGTCCGTCCAGAGCGTCGTGCCGAGCACACGCCATGCCCCACGGCGATCCACCAGCGACGCATTGTTCAGATAGTGCACGTTGTCGACGCTGCGCGCGGCGTCCTGCATCGCTGCTTCCATTGCGCCGAACTCGGCGTCGTAGTACTCGTGGTTACCGGGCACGTAGATGACGGGCACATCGGAACCGAAATTTTCCGCGGCCCAGCGCAAGCCTTCGGCGTGATTGTGGATATCGCCCGCCAGCACGACGAGATCGGCCTCGGCGTAGGGGATCGCCAGCGGCTCGTCGCATTCGAGATGCAGATCGGATAGCACGCGAATCTTCATGCGATGTTCTCCTTCGCGGACGACGCGCGCGAGCGCACGACCTTGCCGGGATTCATCAGGTTGTCCGGATCGAGCGCGGCCTTGATCGTCTGCATGAGGCGCACTTCGACCGGCGACTTGTAGTGCATCGCTTCATCGACTTTCAACTGCCCGAGACCGTGCTCGGCGCTGATGCTGCCGCGATGCCTGTGCACCTGGTCGTACACGAGCGCGTTGATCGGCGTCTGGAACTCGTCGAGGAACTGTTTCGCATCGACGCCTTCGGGCGCCTGCACGTTGTAGTGCAGATTGCCGTCCCCGAGATGGCCGAACGTCACCATGCGCACGCCGGGCACCGCGTCCGCGATGATCGCATCGGTTTCGTCGATGAAGCGGCCGATGCTCGAAATGGGCACGGCAATGTCATGCTTGATGTTCAGGCCCTCTTCCGCCTGCGCGAGCGGAATATGCTCGCGCAAGCTCCAGAAGGCCTGCGACTGCGCGAGACTCTCCGCGACGACGGCGTTCTCCACGATGCCCTTTTCGAGCGCTTCTTCCATCAGCCGCTCGAAAAGGGCGCGCGCGTGCGCATCGCTTTCGCTGTCGGAGAGTTCGAGCAGGACGGTCTGCCCGTGCGGCTCGTCGAACGGATAGCGCAGTTGCGGGAAATGCTTGCCGACGAGGCGCATCGAGAAGTCGGACATGAGCTCAAAGCCTGTCAGCAGCGCGCCCGCGTGGTGTAGCGCCAGCGAGAGGAAATCGAGCGCGGCGTGCGGCGTCGCAAGTCCGGCCAGCGCCGTGACCCTGGCGACCGGCGCCGGATGCAGCTTCATGACCGCCGCCGTGATGATGCCGAGCGTGCCTTCCGCGCCGATGTAGAGATCGCGCAGATCGTAGCCGGTGTTGTCCTTGCGCAGTCCGCGCAGGCCGTCCCAGATTTCGCCTTGAGGCGTCACGACTTCGAGTCCGAGGCACAGCTCGCGCGTGTTGCCGTAGCGCAGCACGCCGGTGCCGCCCGCGTTCGTGGAGAGATTGCCGCCGATCGTGCAACTGCCTTCGGCGGCGAGACTCAAGGGGAAGAGCCGTTGCGCGCTTTGGGCGTGCGCCTGAATTTCGGCGAGCACGACGCCCGCTTCGACGGTCATCGTGTTGTTGTGCGGATCAACGTTGCGAATGCGATTAAGCCGCTTCAGGCTCACGACTGCTTGCGCGCCGCTCGCATCGGGCGTTGCACCGCCGACGAGACCGGTGTTGCCGCCCTGCGGCACGATCGCGATGCGATGCTCGCGTGCGAGCCGCACGACTGCCGCGACCTGCATCGTGTCGGCGGGCAGCAGCACGGCGCATGCACTGCCGCGATAGCGCTTGCGCCAGTCTACGAGGTAGGGCTCGGTATCGTGGGCGTCGGTGAGGACGTGCGGCGTGCCGAGAACGTCGGCGCAGGCGGCGATGAAAGCTTCAGTTGCGGTCATGTCAGATGAGCAAGGAATCCGATGGAGCGTAGTGCACAGTATCGCGCAGTGATGCGGCGCGCCACCCTCGTCCGAATGGCATAGGCACGCGCGTCGGCACGCGTTTCGTGCTAAAAAGCATCACGTCCTGGCGATGCAGACTTCAGAAAAGCGGCTGGATCAGCTTTTTTTCGAACGTGCGTTCAACCGGGCCGCGCGTTTGAAAGGCGCGACGTAAGCGAGCGCGCAAACGAAGAAGGCAAGGGCGAGGAGCGCTTCGAGCCAGGCGAGCGAAGCGGACAGACCCGCGTCGGTCATGCCGCGCACGACGCCTTCGGCCAGATAAAGAAGTACGAGCATCGACGCCCATTGCAGCGTGTAGACGTTCTTGCGCGCGACGCCCGGCAGCGCGCACGCCAGCGGCAGCCCCTTCAACGCGAGCGCCCATGCGCCGGGCCGCAGCGGTGCGAGCCAGAGTTCCCAGGCGAGCGCGAGCGCAATGAGCGCCACAAGGCTCGCGAGCGCGGCCAGTGCGAACGCGGCGTTCGATCGCGGATTCGCGGCGGCGGGTGCGTTCAGCGGCAAGTTCATGCCGAGCGAGCGCCGCGTACGAGATTGAGCGCGGTGCGCGCAAGCCGGGCGCCGAGCGCGATGGCCAGCGCCTTCTCGTCGGCGGAAATGCCGTGGAGCTGGTTTTCGTCGCTGCCCGCGCGCGCGTGATGCGACGCGCCGTAGGGCGTGCCGCCGCTTTGCGTCGTGGTCAGCCGCGACTCGGTGTACGGGATGCCGACGATCAACATGCCGTGGTGCAAGAGCGGCAGCATCATCGAGAGCAGGGTGCTTTCCTGACCGCCGTGCAGACTCCCGGTCGACGTGAAGACGCTCGCGGGCTTGCCCGCCAGCGCGCCGGAAAGCCACTGCGGCGTCGTGCCGTCGAGGAAGTATTTGAGCGGCGCGGCCATGTTGCCGAAGCGCGTCGGCGAGCCGAGCGCGAGGCCCGCGCATTCTTCGAGATCGCGCAGCTCGGCGTAAGGCGGGCCGTCGGCGGGAATGTCGGGGTGGGTGGCTTCGCAGACGGCGGAGACCGGCGCAACCGTGCGCACACGGGCTTGCATGCCGGGCACGCTGTCGACGCCTTGGGCAATCGCGAGCGCAAGCTCGCGGGTCGCGCCGTGGCGGCTGTAATAGAGCACGAGGATGTCGTTCATAAGGCTTTTTTAGTGAACGGCTATTATAGGTATTGGGTGATTTTCGTGGCGAGACGCGGCTTTGCGCAGGCGCTTCGCCATGACGGGAGAATGCGTTTGCAGCACGTTTCCATCGATCTCGCGGCGGTCAAGCGGCTCGCCAGCTTCGTCGCGCGACGCATCGGCGAAGATCGCGTCGCGCAAGTGGCGGGCAGCCTCACGTTCACGAGCGTGCTGTCGCTCGTACCGCTCGCCACCGTCGCCTTCGCGCTCTTCACTGCGTTCCCGATCTTCGGTTCGTTCCAGGCGTCGCTGCAGGATTTCCTTGCGGTGCATCTGATGCCGCCGCAGATCAACGATCAGATCTTCAAGTATCTGAACCAGTTCGCGTCGAAGGCCAAGGGGCTCACGACCGTCGGCATGATCATCCTGTTCGTGACCTCCGTCATGACGATGATGACGGTCGAGTCCGCGTTCAACGTGATCTGGCGCGTGAAGAAGGCGCGTCCGATCGCGCAACGCGTGCTCGTCTATTGGTCGATCATCACGCTCGGGCCGATTCTCTTCGGCTGCAGCCTGTCCATCTCGTCCTACGTGTTTGCGCATTCGGTCGCGTTCGCGGGCTCGCACAACCTGATGCCGCCGATCGTCGAATGGGCGCTGACGGGCCTCTCGCTGCCGGTCACGGCGCTCGCCTTCACGATCATTTACGTCTACATGCCGAACTGCAAGGTAGAGTGGCGCGATGCGATCGTCGGCGGATTGATCGCGGCGGTCGCTTTCGAACTCGGCAAGCGCGGCTTCGGCTATTACGTGCGGCGCATTCCGACCTATACCGCTGTCTATGGCGCATTCGCCGCGCTGCCGGTGTTCCTGCTGTGGGTCTATCTGTGCTGGATGTTCGCGCTCATCGGCGCGATGGTCACGTCCGCGCTGCCTGCCATTCGCACGGGCCAGTATCATCGGCGTGATTTTCCGGGCAGCGATCTGCTCGACGCACTCGAAATCCTCGCGCGGCTCGTCGAGGCGCGCGACGAAGGCAAACCAGGCCACACCGCATTGCAGCTTTCCAGCATGGCGCGCTGCGATCTGGATACGTCGACGCGCCTGATCGCACGGCTCGACGCGCTCGGCTGGATCGGCCGGCTGGAGGATTCGCGCATGCCGCGCTACATCCTCATCGCCAATCCGAGTCAGATCACGGTGACGATGCTCTTCGAGCAGTTCGTGATCGACCGCGCCGAGCTGGAATACCAACTGAAGCTGGACGCGGCGCAGGTCGATTGCGCCGCGCTCATGAACGCGCTGGAGAACGAAAAGCTGGAGATCACGCTCGGCTCGCTAATCGCCGCGCGGGTGTCCGCGCTCACGAATCCGCGCCTGCGCGAGGCGCCGCGCTCGTCGATGCCGGAGCAGCCCGCCTGAGCGAATGCCGGCGTTTGTCGCGCGCGGATCAAAGCGAGATCTTGCCGACGCAGATGTCCTTGAACATCACCCAGTCGCCCATCAGGCTGTAGACCGGATGGCGAAACGTCGCGGGGCGGTTCTTCTCGAAAAAGAAATGGCCGATCCACGCGAAGCCGTAGCCGCAGACGACGGCCGCGGGCAGCCAGAGCCAGTCGCCGGTCGCGACCGCCATCGCGACGCAGCCGATCACGCCGAGTGAGCCGATGAAATGCAGCCTGCGCGAGACCAGGTTCCGGTGTTCGTCGAGGTAATAGGGATAGAACTCGGCGAAATTCGCGAAATGTTCACCGTGTGCGGTGTGCGCCATGGCGGCCTCCCTGATGATGCAGCCGGTGTCGCGCAGGCGGTGTGCGCCTGTCTGACGATTGGCCGGCAAGAATCATTCTGCGACTGCGACGCGCGCCATGCAAGCGGCCGCAGCGAGCACGCGCGGTTCAGCCGGCCTTCGTGTCCGTTTTGAGGCAGGCGAGTGCGAACGCGAACAATGTGTCGAGCGTCGCGTCGGGCTGCTCGGACATCAGCGCGTGCCCGGCGTCGAGTTCCACCGATTGCACCGTGGCACCGGCCTTCCTGAGCGCATCGACGAGCGGTCGGGCGGCGCGCGGCGGCGTCATCATGTCGCGCATGCCGCTCACGACGCACACCGGGCAGCGCACGGCGGCCGCGCGTTCGAGGGCATCCGCGTAAGTGTTGCAGGCGCTGAAATCGGTATGAAACAGGAGCGCTTCGCCGCGCAGGCTCACGCGCTCCATGAGCCGCTGGTTCACGCCTTGCAACCAGAAACCGGGCGCGGGACTGGACGGCTTCGCGGCGATCGTGGAATGCGACCACTGATTGACCATCGCGATCGCCTCGGGCTCGTGCTCGCGCGCGGCGTCGAGCAGCGTGTCGGAGACGGCCATCGGCGCGGCGGTCGCGAGCAGGGCTAGGCCTGTCGCGCGCGCGGGATAGCGGCCCGCGACGTCGAGCGCGATCAGCGAACCCATGCTGTGGCCGACGAACATCGCCTTTTGCACATTCGCCGCGTCGAGTACGGCGATCACCCAGTCGGCAAGCTCGCCAATGGTCGGCAGCGCCGGCCCGTCGCTTCGTCCGTGACTCGGAAGGTCGAGCGCCAGCACGCCGAAGCCGTGATGCGCGAAATAGCGCGTCTGCAGCGCCCATACGCTGTGGTCGTGCTCGGCGCCGTGGATGAATACGATGGCGGGCCGGGCGGCGTCGAGCGATTTGCCGCCGGTGTAGGCGTAGGCGGCGCGGCCGTGCACGTCGAGGATCATGCGCGGCTCCCGAGCGGCGCGGCCGCGCCGGCGTCCTGACCGCTTTCAGCGGCTTTCTGGGCGGCCTTCAGCCCGCGCTTGAGATCGTCGATGAGATCGTCCGGGTCCTCGAGTCCGATCGAAAGACGGATGCGCCCCGGCCCGATGCCTGCGGCTTCGAGCGCGGCGGCGTCCATGCGGAAGTGCGTGGTCGAGGCGGGATGGATCACGAGCGAGCGCGCATCGCCGACGTTCGCGAGATGCGAAAACAGCGTGAGCGTTTCGATGAACTTGCGCGCCGCCGGCACGCCGCCCTTCAAATCGAAGCTGAACACCGCTCCCGCGCCGCGTGGCAGCAGACGCGCGGCGAGCGCGCGATCGCGGTGCGTCGGCAGTTCCGGATAGGCCACGCCTTCAACTGCCGGCGAGCTCAGCAGGAACTCGATCACCTTGCGCGTATTCGCGACATGCCGGTCCATGCGCAGCGGCAACGTCTCGATGCCTTGCAGCAGTTGCCAGGCCGCTTGAGGATGCAGGCACGCGCCGAAATCACGCAGGCCCTCGCGCCGGGCACGCAGCAGGAACGGCGCGACCGTGCTCTCTTCGGCGAACACCATGCCGTGAAAGCCGTCGTAAGGCTCGGTGAACTCCGGAAAGCGCCCGCTCGCGGTGAAATCGAAGGTGCCGCCGTCGACGAGCACGCCCCCGATCGTCGTCCCGTGGCCGCCCAGAAATTTGGTGGCGGAGTGATAGACGAGGTCCGCGCCATGCTCGAACGGGCGCAACAGATAAGGCGTGGTGAAGGTGGAATCGACGAGCAGCGGCGCTGCGTGCTCGTGCGCGATTTCCGCGACGCCCGCGATATCGAGCACGTCGAGGCCCGGATTGCCGAGCGTTTCGCCGAAGAAAAGCCGCGTGTTCGGCCGCGCGGCGGCGCGCCACGCGTCGAGATCGTGCGGCGGGACGAAAGTCGTCTCAATGCCAAAGCGCCGCAGCGTGTAATGCAGCAGGTTGTGCGAGCCGCCGTATAGCGCGCTCGACGCGACGATATGCGAACCCGCGCCCATCAGCGTCGCGATGGCGAGATGCAGCGCGGCCTGGCCGCTCGCCGTGCCGATGGCGCCGACGCCGCCTTCGAGCGCCGCGACGCGTTCCTCGAACACCGCGACGGTCGGATTCGAGATGCGCGAATACACATGCCCCGAACGCTCCATGTTGAAGAGCGCCGCGGCGTGATCGCTGTCACGGAAGGTGAACGAGGTGGTCTGATAAATCGGCGTCGCGCGCGCGCCGGTGGCGGGGTCGGGCGCGGCGCCCGCATGCAGCGCGAGCGTGTCGAAACGATTGGCTGGCATCATAGGCGGCCGGCGCGCGAGGCGGCGCCGGCATGCGGCAAAAATGAGGGTCAATCATCGTAACATCGGAAGCGCGTGCCCAAACCTAGGGCGAACGCTTGTCAAAAAACGCGCAAAGCCTTGTCCGTTCGGCTGATGCGGGCCTTGTTCGCTTTCTTTTTGCGAGCCTTTCCGATAGCATCGACCTATGGTTTCATCACCGTTTGAGCATCCGAACAGGCATTTCGCGAGGAGACAGTCATGCGAGTCAGCGACATTCTGAAAGTAAAGGGCAACACGCTCTTTACGGTGACACCCGATACGCCGCTCTCCGACGCGATCGACACGATGGCTGCGCACGATATCGGCTCGCTCGTCGTGATGGAGTACGGCGACCTGGTCGGCATGCTGACCTTCCGCGAGATCATCCTGACCTTGCACAACAACAGCGGCTCGGTCGGCGCCACGACCATCCGCAAGATCATGGACGACCATCCGCTCACGTGCACGCCGGAAACGGATGTAAACGAAGTGCGCCGCATGATGCTGGAGCATCACGTGCGCTATCTGCCTGTCATGGAGAATCGTCAGTTGATGGGCGTCATCTCGTTCTACGACGTGGCCAAGGCCGTCGTGGAAGAGCAGGGCTTCGAAAATCGCATGTTGAAGGCTTATATTCGCGACTGGCCCGAGCAGCAGGAAGAAGCCCGCTGAGCGTCGATGTCGTGCCGCGAGGCGTCGCGCTTCGCGGCATGATGTACGAGCCGATGCTTCGCGCAGAATGCAGTGTCCGCAGCGCGCCCTCATGGCGCGCTTTTTTTCGTCTGGCCGGCAGCAAGGCGAGCCTTCGGCCTGGTTCTCGTTTCATTCGGATTCGATCGCCCTATGCACGGATCAACGCCGAACTCAACCTGTACACAAGACATGAGTGACAAACCGATGCGCGCCTCGTCGCGCACTTCCCGACGTTCGCACGAAGGCGAAAGCCAGTTCCGCCTCCTGCGCGAGCGCCGTTTCGCGCCGTTCTTCTGGACGCAGTTCCTCGGCGCGATGAACGACAACATCTTCAAGGTCGGCTTCACATCGCTCGTCACCTTCCAGGCCGCACGTTTTTCCGGCGTCGATCCGAAGACGGCCGCGTTCCTGATTTCCGCGATCTTCATCGTACCGTTCGTGCTGTTCTCCGCAACCTCCGGGCAGATCGCCGACAAGTATGACAAAGCCGTGCTCGCGCGCCTCGTGAAGACCTTCGAGATCGTCGTGATGCTGATCGGCGGCGCGGGCTTCCTGATGCACAGCGCGCCGCTTCTTTACGCATGCACCTTTCTGATGGGCGTCCACTCGACCGTCTTCGGGCCGGTGAAGTATGCATATCTGCCGCAGCATCTCGATTCGCATGAACTCGTCGGCGGCAACGGGCTCGTCGAAATGGGCACGTTCGTCGCGATCCTGATCGGCACGATCATCGGCGGGGCGGCGGCGGGCGCGATGGAGCACGGCGCGATGCTCCTCGCCGTCGCGTGCGTCGCGTTCGCGATCATCGGGCGCGTGGCCTCGGCGTTCGTACCGAAGTCGGACGCGTCGCAGCCGGACCTGCGCATCAACTGGAATCCGTTTTCCGAGACGTGGCGCAATCTCAAGCTCGCGCGGGCCGATCGCACCGTGTTTCTCAGCCTGCTCGGGATTTCGTGGCTCTGGTTCGTCGGGGCGACCTTTCTCACGTCTTTCTTTAATTTCGCGAAGGATGTGCTGTCTGCCGATCCTGATGTCGTGACCATTCTTCTCGCGACGTTTTCCATCGGCATCGGTACGGGATCGCTGTTGTGCGAGCGGCTGTCGAAGCGCCGCGTCGAGATCGGGCTCGTGCCGCTGGGCTCGATCGGCATCAGCGTGTTCGCGATCGATCTTTTCTTCGCGAGCCACCGCATCGCGCCCGCGGGGCACTTGCTCGACGTCGGCGAATTCCTGCTCGCGCTGCCCCACTGGCGCATTCTCGCGGACCTGTTCCTGCTCGCGATGTTCGGCGGTTTTTACAGCGTGCCGCTCTATGCGCTGATTCAGGCGCGCAGTCAGCCCACTCACCGGGCGCGCATCATCGCGGCGAACAATATCCTCAACTCGTTTTTCATGATCGTCTCCGCGCTGATGGCGCTTGCGCTCACGTCGTTCGGCGTCGGCATTCCGGGGCTCTTTCTGGCCACGGCGCTCCTCAATGTCGTCGTCGCCGTCTATATCTATTCGCTCGTGCCCGAGTTTCTGCTGCGCTTTATCGCGTGGATTCTGGTGCACACGTTCTACCGCATTCGTCTCGTCGGCGCCGAGCGTATTCCCTCGCATGGCGCGGCCGTGCTCGTGTGCAATCACGTGAGTTTCGTCGACGCGGTCGTCATCATGGCCGAAAGCCCGCGTCCGATCCGCTTCGTGATGGATTACCGCATTTTCCGGACGCCGTTCGTCGGCTGGATGTTCCGGCATGTGAAGGCGATCCCGGTCGCGCCCGCGCATGAAAACGCCGACATGCTCGAACGCGCCTACGCTGCATGCGGGCAGGCGCTCAAAGCGGGCGATCTCGTCTGCATCTTTCCTGAAGGCAAGCTGACGCGCACCGGCGAGATCAATCCGTTCCGGCATGGCGTCTCGGAGATTCTGCGGCGTCATCCCGCGCCCGTCGTGCCGATGGCGCTGCGCGGGCTCTGGGGCAGCGTGTTCTCGCGCCACGAGGATGCGCAATGGCCGCGTCCGATTCAGCGCGGCGCGATGACGCGGCTGACGCTCGCGGTCGGCGAGCCGATCGCGCCCGAGGACGTGACGCCGCAACATCTGCAGGACGTGGTGAGCGCGCTGCGCGGCGCAAGGCGCTGAGCGCGGCGGCGCTGGCATAATATCGGTTTCCCCCGACACTTCTTTCAGGTCGACGCTCATGTCCGGCAATACCCTTGGCACGCTCTTCACCGTCACGAACTTCGGCGAGTCGCATGGTCCGGCGATCGGCTGCGTGATCGACGGCTGCCCGCCCGGCATGGCGCTCACCGAAGCCGATATCCAGATCGAACTCGATCGCCGCCGCCCCGGCACGTCGCGTCATGTCACGCAGCGTCAGGAAGCGGACCAGGTCGAAATTCTCTCCGGCGTGTTCGAAGGCGTGACGACCGGCACGCCCATCGCGCTCCTGATCCGCAATACCGATCAGCGCAGCAAGGACTACGGCAACATCGCTCAGACGTTCCGGCCGGGTCATGCGGACTACACCTATTGGCAGAAGTACGGCGTGCGCGACTATCGCGGCGGCGGCCGTTCGTCGGCGCGTCTCACTGCGCCGACCGTCGCCGCGGGCGCGGTCGCGAAGAAGTGGCTGCGCGAGAAGTTCGGTCTCGAGACGCGCGGCTGCATGAGCGCGCTGGGTGAAATCGAGATTCCGTTCGTCGACTGGCAGCACGTGCCCGAGAACCCGTTCTTCTCGCCGAATGCCGAAATCGTGCCGCAACTCGAAGCGTACATGGACGGACTGCGCCGTGATGGCGATTCTGTGGGCGCGCGCATCGAGGTCGTTGCGACGGGGGTGCCCGTCGGACTCGGCGAGCCGCTGTACGACCGGCTCGATGCCGACATCGCTCACGCGATGATGGGCCTCAATGCAGTGAAGGCCGTCGAGATCGGCGCGGGCTTCGCAAGCGTCGCGCAACGCGGTTCGCAGCACGGCGACGAGATGACGCCCGAAGGCTTCGCGGCCAACAACGCGGGCGGTATTCTCGGCGGCATTTCGAGCGGACAGGACATCAGGGTGTCGATCGCGATCAAACCGACCTCGAGCATTCGCACGCCGCGTCAGTCGATCGACAAGCAAGGCGCGAGCGCGACCGTCGAGACCTTCGGGCGTCACGATCCGTGCGTCGGCATTCGCGCTACGCCGATCGCCGAAGCGCTACTCGCGCTCGTGCTGATGGATCACGCGCTGCGTCATCGGGCGCAATGCGGCGATGTCGTGGTCGACACGCCCAAGATAGCGGCGCAAGCACCGACGGAATAAGTCGAAGCATTAAAAAAACGGGCGCCGGTCTCAACGACCGGCGCCCGTTTTCTTTCGGCGAAGCAGAAATCACATGTTCGGATAGTTCGGCCCGCCGCCGCCTTCCGGCGTAACCCACACGATGTTCTGCGTCGGGTCCTTGATGTCGCACGTCTTGCAGTGCACGCAGTTTTGCGCGTTGATCTGCAGGCGCTCGTTGCCGTCGTCGGACTTGACGAACTCGTACACCGCGGCCGGGCAGTAGCGGCCTTCCGGACCGGCATAGGTGCGCAGGTTCACGTTGACCGGCACGCTCGGATCCTTCAGCGTCAGATGCGCTGGCTGATTCTCTTCGTGATTCGTGTTCGAGATGAACACCGACGAGAGACGGTCGAACGTGAGCTTGCCATCGGGCTTCGGATAGACGATCGGCTTGCACTGCGACGCCGGCTTCAGCATCTCGTGATCCCAATGCTGATGATGCAGCGTCCACGGCACGTTGCCGCCCATCACCTTTTGCTCGAGGCCGACCATGAAGGTGCCGAGGTAGAGGCCCTTGCTCATCCACTGCTTGAAGTTGCGCGCGCGATACAGCTCGGTCTTGAGCCACGAACTGTCGAACGCTTCGGGGTAAGCAGTGAGTTCGTCGTTCTGGCGGCCCGCCTGCACGGCTTCGAACGCGGCTTCGGCAGCCATCTTGCCGGACTTGATCGCCGCGTGACTGCCCTTGATGCGCGATGCGTTGAGAAAGCCCGCGTCGTCGCCCGCGAGCGCGCCGCCCGGGAACGCGAGCTTTGGCAGCGACATGAGGCCGCCCGCGGTGATCGCCCGCGCGCCGTAAGAAATGCGCTTGCCGCCTTCGAGGAACGGTCGGATCGACGGATGCGTCTTGTAGCGCTGGAATTCCTCGAACGGCGACAGATACGGATTCGAATACCCCAGCCCGACGACAAAGCCCACCACCACCTGATTGTTGTCCATGTGGTAGAGGAACGAGCCGCCGTAGGTGTCGGGTTCGAGCGGCCAACCGGCTGTGTGGATCACGAGTCCCGGCTTGTGCTTGACCGGATCGATTTCCCACAGCTCCTTGATGCCGATGCCATACACCTGCGGATCGGAATTCTGGTTGAGCTTGAACTTGTCGACCAGTTGACGGCCGAGATGCCCGCGCGCGCCTTCGCAGAAAAGCGTGTATTTCGCGTGCAGTTCCATGCCGAGCTGGAAATTCTCGGTCGGCTCGCCATCCTTGCCGACGCCCATGTTGCCCGTGACGACCCCGCGCACCGAACCGTCCTCGGCATAGAGCACTTCGGCGGCCGGAAAGCCCGGAAAGATCTCCACCCCGAGCGCCTCGGCCTGCTGGCCGAGCCATCGCGTCACGTTCGCGAGGCTGATGACGTAGTTGCCGTGATTCTTGAAGTTGTCGGGAAGCAGCCAGTTCGGCACCTGCTTCGCGTCGCTCTGCGTCAGGAAAAGGAACCGGTCCTCGGTCACTTCGACGTCGAGCGGAGCGCCTTTTTCCTTCCAGTCGGGAATGAGTTCGGAGAGGCCGCGCGGGTCCATCACCGCGCCGGACAGAATGTGCGCGCCGATCTCGGAGCCTTTCTCCAGCACGCACACGCCGATTTCGACGCCTTTCTCCTCCGCCAGTTGCTTCAACCGGATGGCCGCCGACAAACCGGCTGGTCCCCCGCCAACGATGACGACGTCGTATTCCATCGATTCGCGGGGACCGTACTGCTCGATGAGGCTCGCCGGGGTCATCAATGCTCCTATGTACCGTTAGAATGCCCTTTCGGGATCGCGTATTTTCAGGGAAGGCGAAGCGGGCTGCAACCAAAAGCTCGCCAATTTAGCACGACCGTACTATTATCCACGACACCCGCGCTATCGGTGTTGATGCTTATAGCCCGCATCGGCGCGTCTGTGCGCCCGTCAGGGCTGAGCCAACCATAAAAAGGAAGCACAATGGGCCGTTCGATCAACCTGGAAGGCAAGGTCGCGCTGATCACCGGCGCGTCCAGTGGTTTGGGCAAGCGTTTCGCACAAGTGCTGTCGCAGGCAGGCGCCAAGGTGGTGCTCGCGAGCCGTCGCACCGAGCGCCTGAAGGAACTGCGCGCCGAAATCGAGGCGTCGGGCGGCGCGGCGCACGTCGTCTCGCTCGATGTGACGGATTACCAGAGCGTCAAATCGGCGGTTGCGCATGCGGAGACCGAAGCGGGTACCATCGACATCCTCGTCAATAACTCGGGTGTGTCGACCACGCAGAAGCTCACGGAGGTCACGCCCGCTGACTTCGAGTTCGTCTTCGGCACGAACGTGCGGGGCGCGTTTTTCGTCGCGCAGGAAGTCGCGAAGCGCATGATCATGCGCGGCAACGGCGCGGCCAAGCCGGCGTATCGCATCATCAACGTGGCGTCCGTGGCCGGCTTGCGCGTGTTCCCGCAGATTGGCCTCTATGCGATGAGCAAGGCCGCCGTCGTGCAGATGACGAAGGCGATGGCGCTCGAATGGGGCCGCCACGGCATCAACGTCAACGCGATCTGCCCGGGTTACATCGACACCGAAATCAATCATCATCACTGGAAGACCGAGCAGGGACAGAAGCTCATTTCGATGCTGCCGCGCCGCCGCTTGGGTTCGCCTGACGATCTCGACGGTCTGCTGCTGCTGCTCGCAGCCGACGAATCGCAGTTCATGAACGGCTCGGTGATCTCGGCGGACGATGGCTTTTCGCTCTGAGCGGTTTTCTCTTTTTTACACTTGCAACTGTAGAGCAGTCCATGAGCACCGACAGCCAATTTCACACCGTCATCGATGTGTCCATGCCGATCCGCTGGGGCGACATGGACGCGTTCGGCCACGTCAACAACACGGTCTTTTTCCGCTACATGGAACAGGTGCGCATCTCGTGGTTCGAGCGACTCGGCATCGCGGGCGGCAATGGCGAGGGGCAAGGGCCGGTGATCGTGAATGCGTCGATGGAGTTTCTGAAGCAGCTCCATTATCCCGGCGACGTGATCGGCCGGATGTCCGTCGGCAAGCCCGGACGCAGCAGCTTCGACACGCGCTTCGAGCTCTATCGCGCCGATGCGCCCGGCGTGCTCTACGCGCGTGGCGCGGCGAGGATCGTGTGGATCGACTATGCCGCGGGCAAGTCGCTGCCGATTCCGGATTTCATGCGGCAGACCATCGAGAAGGCCATACCGGTGGCGTCGTGATCGCGCGCGGTCGGTCTGAATGCCTCAGGTGCCGAGCAGCCGCTGTAGAAGTTCGGTGGCATTGCCCGTGTCGTACTTCCTCATGAGCCGCGCCCGGTAGATATCGACCGTGCGCGGGCTGATATCGAGCACGCGGCCGATCTGCTTGCTCGTCTTGCCTGTCACGAGCTGCGCGGCAATCTCCCGCTCGCGCGGCGTCAGTTCGATCGCCACCCGCCGCGTCGCGCTCAAGTCTTCGAACGTCCAGACGCCCGCCGCATGCGGCGCGGCCCGATCGAGGGCGCGCCCGGTCACGTGGCACCAGAAGAGTTCACCGTTTCTCCGCTTCATGATCCGGTCGTCGCTGTAAGTGCCTTCCTTGCTGATATGCGCCGCGATGCGCTCACCGATGCGCGCGAACTCGTCCGGCGACGGATATAACACCTCGAACGACTTGCCGATGAGCGCCTCACGCGCGAAACCGAATATCGCGCAGAGCTGCTCGTTGCAGTCCTCGATGATGCGCTCGCGCGAAAGCACGAGCCCGACGGGCGCGAGGTGAAACGCGGTTTGATAATCCAGTGCACGCATGTGAAATCGGGCGCGCGGGCGCTTGCGTTTCGCGGCGAAAAAGGCGCCGGGAACCAAACGCGCGCGGGCAAAGACTTATGTATTTTTGCGTATTGTGCCGGATCACCGCGCCAAAGTACTCTTTCGCCATGCGAAAAGGCCGTGCGACGCGCTCCTGACAGCGCGAACGCGGCGTCAAAAAACCGATTTTCAGTTGGTTCAACATGGAAGGGACATTCAGATGAACAAGGTCTATCCCAGCGCGAAAGCCGCGCTCGAGGACATCGTCAAGGACGGGCAGACGTTCGCCGTCGGCGGTTTCGGGCTGTGCGGCATTCCCGAGGCGCTGATCGAAGCGCTGCGCGACACGGGCGTGAAGGGCATCACCTGCATCAGCAATAATGCGGGCGTCGACGGTTTCGGGCTGGGTCTGCTTCTCGAGACACGCCAGATCAAGAAGATGATTTCGTCGTACGTCGGCGAAAACAAGGAGTTCGAGCGGCAATATCTCGCTGGCGAACTCGAACTCGAATTCACGCCGCAAGGCACGCTCGCCGAGAAACTGCGCGCGGGCGGCGCGGGCATCCCGGCGTTTTTCACGAACACGGGCTTCGGCACGGTGATCGCGGAAGGCAAGGAAACGCGCCAGTTCGGCGAGAACCACTACGTGCTCGAACATTCGCTGACGGCCGATGTCGCGCTCGTGAAAGCCTGGAAGGCGGACAAGTCCGGCAACCTGATTTATCGCCGCACGGCACGCAACTTCAACCCGAACTGCGCGATGGCCGGCAAGATCACCGTGGCCGAAGTGGAAGAGATCGTCGAGACGGGCGAACTCGATCCGGACATGATTCATACGCCCGGCATCTTTGTGCAACGCCTCGTCCTGAATGCGCATCCGGAAAAGCGCATCGAACAACGCATCGTCCGCGCGAAAGGAGAGTAATCATGGCTTGGACTCGAGACCAGATGGCCGCGCGCGCGGCGAAGGAACTGCAGGACGGCTTCTACGTGAACCTCGGCATCGGCTTGCCGACGCTCGTCGCCAATCACGTGCCGGAAGGCATGGAAGTGTGGCTGCAGTCGGAAAACGGCTTGCTGGGCATCGGCCCGTCGCCGTATGAAGACGAAGTCGACGCCGATCTCATCAACGCCGGCAAGCAGACGGTGACGACGCTGCCCGGCTCGTCGATCTTTTCGTCGGCGGATTCGTTCGCGATGATCCGCGGCGGCCACATCAACCTGGCGATCCTCGGCGCGATGCAGATCAGCAAGAAGGGCGATCTGGCCAACTGGATGATCCCCGGCAAGATGATCAAGGGCATGGGCGGCGCGATGGACCTCGTCGCTGGCGTGAAGCGCGTCGTCGTGCTGATGGAGCATGTCGCGAAGGGCGATCAGCACAAGATCCTCGAAGAGTGCTCGTTGCCGCTGACGGGCGTGGGCGTCGTGGATCGCATCATCACGGATCTCGGCGTGATCGACGTCACCGACACCGGGCTGAAGGTGGTCGAGCTGGCCGACGGCGTGACCGCCGAGGAAATCCAGCAGAAAACGGGCGCGCCGCTCGATGTGACGAGCGTGAAGTGATGGCGATCTGACAGAACGCCGCTTGCGCGGCGTGAGCGCGGCTCGGAGCCGATTGCAGGCGGGCGAAGCTTTTGCAGCTTCGCCCGTTTTCTTTTTTTGCCCGATCGTCGGTATTTGCTGCGTGCAGGCGGGTCGTCCATCCGGCCAACGTCCGCTCGAACCCACGGGATGCGCTTTACAATCGTTTCGACACTTGCCACGAGGAACTCTCTATGACCGCACCCATCGTCGTCGAACCCGTGCATTCCGATTTGAGCGATCCGCGACAGCACTTCGTGCAATGCGCGAGCCCGGCGGGTCTGCATCGCATTGCTTACACGGAGTGGGGCGATCCGGCGAATCCGCGCGTGCTGCTTTGCGTGCACGGATTGACGCGTTCGGGCCGTGACTTCGACAAGCTCGCGCAGGCGTTCGCACGCGACTATCGCGTGGTGTGCCCGGATGTGGTGGGACGAGGGCTCTCCGACTGGCTTGCCGACCCGCGTTATTACGGGGTGCCGCAATACGTCGCCGACATGGTCACGCTGATCGCACGTCTGAACGTCGAGACGGTGGACTGGTTCGGCACGTCGATGGGCGGGCTCATCGGCATGGCGCTCGGCGGGTTGCCGAATACGCCCATCCGGAAGATGCTGCTCAACGATGTCGGGCCCCATATCGAGCCGATCGCGCTACAGCGCATCGGCGACTATCTCGGCAAGCCAGCGCGCTTCGCATCGCTCGATGAAGGCGTGCGGCATGCGGCGGCGCTCGCGGCGTCGTTCGGGCCGCTGACCGATGCGGAGTGGACGAGCATCAATACGCCGCTGCTGCACGAGCGCGACGGCGCGTGGGGCTTCCGCTACGACCCGGGCATCGCGACGCCGTTCACGTCGGCAACGGACGAGCAGAATGCGGCCGGCGAGGCGTTCCTGTGGCGCTCTCTTGCGTCGATCAGGACGCCGGTGCTGGTCGTGCGCGGCGAGACGTCGGATCTGCTGTCGCGCGAGACGGTCGCGCAAATGGTCGAAAAAGGTCAGGCCGTGACGAGCGTCGAGATTCCCGGCGCGGGACATGCGCCGGCATTTCTTGCCGAAGATCAAATCGCTGTCGCCAGGGGGTTCTTTCTCGAAAATAGCGACAGCGGGGCATAATATCGGGCTGGGCGCACGTCGCTTGTGCCCGTTTTTCACCCTTCATCGATCAGGAACACACAATGGCAGTCATTCGTCATCACGTCGGTCCGCGCCTCTCCGAAACCGCCATCCACAACGGCACGGTATATCTCGCGGGCCAGATCGCAGAAGACACGGACCAGGACATTACGGGCCAGACGCGCGAAGTGCTCGGCCACATCGACCGCTTGCTCGAGGAAGCGAACAGCGACAAGTCGCACCTGCTTTCGGTGCAGATCTATATCTCGGACATGATTCACTTCCCCGGCATGAACGCCGTGTGGGACTCGTGGGTCGCGGAAGGCAACACGCCGCCGCGCGCGACGGTCGAGGCGAAGCTCGCCAATCCGGCGTGCCTCGTCGAAATCGTCGTGATCGCCGCGCAACGCAGCTGATTCATCGCTTCGCCTGAAGTAGTGGCAATACCCGCATGACCGCGACCGCCGTCCCCGCCCAAACGCTGCCCGAGCCGTCCATCGACGACGCGCTCGCGTTCGTGCGCGAGCACGCGAAGGATGCGCGGGTCTCGACGGGCGAACTGCTGGCGGATCATGCGGCGGGCACAGCGCGCATCATGCAGACGCTCAACGTCGATTCGCATGCGATCGCGGCGGCGGCGTTGTTCGTGCTGGTGCCGCATCTCGATGATCCGGAGAAAGTCATTGCCGAGCGCTTCGGCCCGGAAGTGCAGCGGCTCGTCGGCGATGTGCGCAAGCTCTTGCGGCTCGGCTCGGTCAGTTCCCGTGCGACGCTCGCGGCATTGCCCGAGAACACGCGCGATGCGCAGGCCGCGCGCCGCGCGCAGGTCGAGGCGCTGCGCAAGATGCTGCTCGCGTTCGCTCAGGACATACGCGTCGTCTTGATCAGGCTCGCGTCGCGCGTGCAGACGTTGCGTTATCACGCCGCGCACAAGACCGATCCCTCGCCGGACGTGCCGCGGGAGACGCTCGAGATCTACGCGCCGCTCGCCAATCGCCTTGGTATCTGGCAACTGAAGTGGGAACTGGAGGATCTGTCGTTCCGCTTCGAGGATCCGGTCACGTACAAACGCATCGCGAAGCTGCTCGACGAGCGGCGCGTCGAGCGCGAGACGTATGTGACCGAGGCAATCGCTCGATTGCAGAAAGAGCTCGACACCGCGCACATCAAAGCGGAAGTCAGCGGGCGGCCGAAGCACATCTACAGCATCTGGAAGAAGATGCGCGGCAAGCATCTCGACTTCTCCGAACTGAACGACGTGCGTGCGTTTCGGGTGATCGTCGGCGACATCAAGGACTGCTACACCGTGCTCGGCATCGTGCACAACCTGTGGCAACCGGTGCCGCGAGAATTCGACGACTACATTTCACGTCCCAAGCCCAATGGCTACAAGTCGCTGCATACGGTCGTGATCGGCGATGACGGGCGCGCGTTCGAAGTGCAGATCCGTACCCACGAAATGCATCAGTTCGCCGAGTACGGTGTGGCTGCGCACTGGCGTTACAAGGAAGCGGGCGCGCGCGGCTATGCGGGGCAGGTGACGGCGAGCGAGAAATACGACGAGAAGATTGCATGGCTGCGTCAGCTTCTCGCGTGGAAGGATGACGTCGAAGGCGAGCCGCCGGGCTGGCAACATCTGCGCGACGCCACGCTCGACGACGATCATATTTACGTGTTGACGCCGCAGGCGCGCGTGATCGCGCTGCCGCAGGGCGCTACTGCCGTCGATTTCGCGTATCACCTGCACAGCGAGCTTGGGCATCGCTGCCGCGGCGCGCGTGTCGACGGCGCGATGGTGCCGCTCAACACGCAGCTGCAGAACGGGCAGACGGTCGAGATCGTCGCGGTAAAGGAAGGCGGGCCGTCGCGCGACTGGCTCAATCCGCAGCTCGGCTATTTGCACAGCGCACGGGCGCGGCAGAAGGTGCGCTCGTGGTTCCTCGCGGCCGATGCCGCGGAGCACATCGCGGCGGGGCGCACGATCGTTGAAAAGACTTTGCAGCGCGAGGGAAAGACGTCGGTGAGCCTGGAGCAGCTCGCGACGAAGCTTGGCTTCAAGACACCCGAAGATCTCTATGCGGTCGTCGCGAAGGAAGAGTTCAGCCTGCGCAACATCGAGCAAGCGCTTTCGGACACGCCGCCGCCCGAGCCGGAGCCGGAGGCGCCCGAGCAGTTCGAGAAGCGCAGCAGCGGGCAAAGCGTCGCGCACGGCGCGTCCACGGGCGTGCTCGTCGTGGGCGTGGATGCGTTGCTCACGCAACTCGCGCGCTGCTGCCGCCCTGCGCCGCCCGATCCGATCGCGGGCTTCATCACGCGCGGCAAGGGCATGTCGGTTCACCGCAGCGATTGCGCGACGTTCAAGCGCATGGCCCAGCGCTCGCCCGAGCGCGTGTTGCACACGACCTGGTCCGCCGATGTGATGAACGGACGCGGTTCGTCGGTATATCCGGTGGATCTTTCGGTGGAGTCCGCGGACCGGCAGGGTTTGCTACGCGATATCTCCGAAGTGTTCGCGCGCGAGAAGATCAACGTGATTGGCGTAAAGAGCCAGAGCCGCAGGAATATCGCCTATATGCAGTTTACGGTGGAAGTGTCGAGCGCGGCGCAGATTCAGCGCGCGTGCACGCTGCTCAATGAAGTGCAGGGTGTGATTCGCGCGTCGCGTCGCGCGTAATCGCTGGGCGTTGAACGGATCGGCGAATATTTTAGATTTTTCTGAAGATAACCACTTGCCAAGATCCGAAACGCTCCATATAATCTCACTTCTTTCAGGCTCGTAGCTCAGCTGGTTAGAGCACCACCTTGACATGGTGGGGGTCGTTGGTTCGAGTCCAATCGAGCCTACCAACGAAAACGAAATTCGGCGAACTCTGGTTTGCGGAGTTTCAAACCGCAAGAAGCGCTTAGCGCAAAAGGCGAATATAAATGGCACTTCGAACGTTGACCGAAACAAATTCGGAGCGACGCTAGTCGAGGACCTATTTCGCCTTCTGCCAAATTGTTTCGCGGTATGTGTGAAAAGTGAATGCGGCCCCTCGATAGCGGGGCCGCATTTTTTTTGCCTTGCGATTTTTGAAGTGAAATCGCGCGGCAATGCTTAAATCGAATCGCTCGGCATGCGCCAGCGTCTTGGAGAACGATATGGTTTCGGTACGTTTGCCTGATGGGTCGGTCCGACAATACGACCACCCGGTGACCGTCGCGGAAGTCGCGGCATCGATCGGCGCGGGCCTTGCCAAGGCAGCGCTCGCCGGCAAGCTCAATGGCGAACTCGTCGATACCTCGTTTCTGATCGACAAGGATTCGTCGCTTGCCATCGTCACTGACAAGGATCCGGAAGGCGTCGATGTCGTGCGCCACTCTACCGCGCATTTGCTCGCTTATGCGGTCAAGGATCTGTTTCCCGAGGCGCAAGTGACCATCGGGCCGGTCATCGACAACGGCTTCTATTACGACTTCTCGTACAACCGTCCCTTCACCCCCGAAGATCTCGAGAAGATCGAAAAGCGCATGCAGGAACTCGCGAAGAAGGACGAGCCGGTGTCGCGCCGCGTCGTCTCGCGCAACGAGGCGGTGGAGTACTTCAAGAGCATCGGCGAAAACTACAAGGCAGAGATCATCGAGTCCATCCCGGAAAGCGATGAAATCCGTCTGTACGGGCACGGCAACTTCATCGACCTGTGCCGCGGTCCGCACGTGCCGTCCACCGGCAAGCTGAAGGTCTTCAAGCTGATGAAAGTCGCCGGCGCCTACTGGCGCGGCGATTCGAAGAACGAGCAGCTTCAGCGGATCTACGGCACCGCGTGGACCAAAAAGGAAGATCAGGACGCCTATCTCCACATGCTCGAAGAAGCCGAGAAGCGCGATCATCGAAAGCTCGGCAAGCAACTCGACCTGTTCCATCTGCAGGACGAAGCGCCGGGCATGGTGTTCTGGCATCCCAAGGGCTGGTCGCTGTGGCAGCAGGTCGAGCAGTACATGCGCCGCCGCGTGAACGAGGCCGGTTACCTCGAAATCAAGACCCCGATGGTGATGGACCGCTCGCTCTGGGAAGCGTCGGGCCATTGGCAGAACTATCGTGAAAACATGTTCACGACCGAGTCGGAAAAGCGCGACTACGCGATCAAGCCGATGAACTGTCCGGGTCACGTTCAGGTGTTCAACCATGGTCTGCGTTCGTATCGCGATCTGCCGCTGCGTTACGCGGAGTTCGGCTCATGCCATCGCAACGAGCCGTCGGGCGCGCTGCATGGCCTGATGCGCGTGCGCGGTTTCGTTCAGGACGATGCGCATATCTTCTGCACCGAAGATCAGTTCATCGCGGAATCGATCGCCTTCAATACGCTCGCGATGAGCGTGTACAAGGATTTCGGGTTCGATCACATCGACATCAAGCTGTCGCTGCGCCCCGATCAACGTGCCGGCACCGATGAAATCTGGGACCGCGCGGAGCAGGGCTTGCGCGAGGCGCTGACCGCGTGCGGTCTCAAGTGGGAGGAACTCGCCGGCGAAGGCGCGTTCTACGGTCCGAAAATCGAATATCACATCAAGGACGCGCTCGGCCGCTCGTGGCAATGCGGCACGCTGCAGCTCGATATGGTGCTGCCGGAGCGTCTGGGCGCCGAGTACGTCGCGGAAGACAACAGCCGCCGCCGTCCGGTGATGCTCCACCGCGCAATCGTCGGATCAATGGAGCGATTCCTCGGCATCCTGATCGAGCATCATGCCGGCGCAATGCCGCCGTGGCTCGCGCCGATCCAGGCCGTCGTGCTGAATATTGCCGAAAGTCAGGCTGAATATGCGGGTAATCTGGCCCAATCGTTGCAAAAACAAGGGCTTAGAGTCGAGTCGGATTTGCGCAACGAGAAGATTAGCTATAAAATACGCGAGCACACGCTGCAAAAGGTGCCGTATTTGCTGGTCGTCGGCGACAAGGAGCGTGATGCGCAAACCGTAGCCGTGCGTGCTCGTGGCGGTGTCGATCTGGGCGTGATGCCGGTCGACGCATTCCTCGAACGTCTGCAGCAGGAAGTGCGGGCGTTCAAGTAAGTCACTCGCAGCGCGGCTTGTTTTTTCATTTTTAGAGGAAACGTAACATCGCTACTGATAAGTCGTCACATCGCATCAACGGTGAAATTACCGCGCCGGAAGTGCGCTTGGTCGGAGTGGACAACGAGCCGCTCGGAATCGTGAAGCTCGCCGAAGCGTTCCGTCAATCGGAACAGCTCGACGTGGATCTCGTCGAAATCGCGCCGCAGGCGTCACCGCCTGTCTGCCGTTTGATGGACTACGGAAAGTTCAAGTATTCGGAAGCGAAGAAGCAACACGAAGCGAAGTTGAAGCAGAAGATCGTGCAGGTGAAGGAAGTAAAATTCCGCCCCGGCACCGATGACGGTGACTACAACGTCAAGCTGCGCAACCTTACGCGCTTCCTCGAAGACGGCGACAAGACGAAGATCACGTTGCGTTTCCGCGGCCGTGAAATGGCGCACCAGGAAATCGGCATGCGTATGCTCGAACGCCTGAAGTCCGATCTGGACGAATTTGGCCAGGTCGAGCAGATGCCGAAGATGGAAGGGCGCCAGATGATCATGGTGCTTGCCCCGAAGAAAAAGGGTAAGTAAGCGCAAAAGCGGTAAGGCGATGGATCGCGCGCCGTCACAAGGCGGCTGGCGCGGCATTGTCGGAAGTTTCAGGGCGTCGCCGCTTCGGTGGCGGCGCTCATGAAAGGCGGCGGTTCTTCACTGAGCCGTTTGCACATAAGTGGAGCGTGGGTTTCGAAGGGCGGGAAGGGGTTCGTCGGCCGCATCGACGGATCAGCCGCACACCCATGACCATCTAATAAACTGGAGTTGTTTCATGCCGAAGATGAAGACCAAGAAGAGTGCTGCAAAGCGCTTCGTGGTGCGTCCGGGCGGTACCGTCAAGCGCGGTCAGGCCTTCAAGCGCCACATTCTTACCAAGAAAACCACCAAGAACAAACGCCATCTGCGTGGCTCGACGGCCGTTCACGATTCCGATCTGAACTCCGTCCGCGCGATGCTGCCGTTCGCCTAACCTCAACTTAAACTCATAGGAGCGCAACATGCCTCGAGTAAAACGTGGGGTTACCGCACGGGCCCGTCACAAGAAGATCATCCGTCTGGCCAAGGGTTACCGCGGCCGTCGCAATAACGTCTATCGCATCGCCAAGCAGGCGGTCATGCGCGCAGGCCAGTACGCCTACCGCGATCGCCGCAACAAGAAGCGTGTGTTCCGCGCACTGTGGATCACGCGTATCAACGCGGCGGTGCGTCAGCACGACATGACCTATAGCGTGTTCATCAACGGCCTGAAGAAGGCATCGATCGAACTCGACCGCAAGGTTCTGGCTGACATGGCTGTGTTCGACAAGGCTGCTTTTGCTGCGATCGTGAAGCAGGTGAAAGCCGCCGTTGCAGCCTAATTGCGAAATTAGTACTGCGTGGTTCGCCTCTTCGTCGCCAGGTCGTTGACGGCGGCGGAAGGCAGAAAACGGGGCTCTCACCGAGCCCCGTTTTTGTTGGTCGGACGGTTTTGCTTATCCTCGCGATTGGCACGCGCTTCGTGAAGCGTGGATGAGCAAAACCGAACCTCAGATTGAATTTCGACGTTAAAAGATGGGATCAATGGATCTGGACCAGATTGTCGCCGACGCGAAGAGCGCCTTTGAACACGCCACCGATACCACCACGCTCGAAAACGAGAAGGCCCGGTTTCTCGGCAAGTCCGGTGCGCTGACCGAGTTGCTGAAGGGATTGGGCAAACTCGACCCGGAAGCGAAGAAGACCGAAGGCGCGCGCATCAATCAGGCGAAGCAGCAGGTCGAAGCCGCGTTGAACGCGCGCCG
The DNA here is from genome assembly GCF_023631085.1 of Caballeronia sp. INML1. Taxonomy (NCBI): domain Bacteria; kingdom Pseudomonadati; phylum Pseudomonadota; class Betaproteobacteria; order Burkholderiales; family Burkholderiaceae; genus Caballeronia; species Caballeronia sp. INML1. Next base: position 86,345 of record NZ_JALQDT010000012.1, read on the forward strand.
TCAGGCGCTCGCGGACGCGTTGCTGAACCAGCGTCTCGCGGCCGAAGCGATCGACGTCACGCTGCCGGGACGCGGCGCGGGAGTGGGCACGCTGCATCCTGTGATGCGCACGTGGGAGCGCGTTGAGCAAGTGTTCCGCACGATCGGCTTCGACGTGGCCGACGGTCCAGAGATCGAAACCGACTGGTACAACTTCACCGCACTGAACAGCCCGGAGAACCATCCGGCGCGCTCGATGCAGGACACGTTCTACGTTCACGGCAAGGACGCCGATGGCCGGCCGCTGCTGCTTCGCACGCACACGAGCCCGATGCAGGTGCGCTACGCGCGCATGAACAAGCCGCCGATCAAGGTGATCGTGCCGGGCCGCACGTATCGGGTGGATAGCGACGCTACGCACTCGCCGATGTTCAACCAGGTCGAAGGCCTGTGGATCGAAGAAAACATCAGCTTCGCGGACCTGAAGGGCGTCTACACCGATTTCCTGAAGAAATTTTTCGAGCGCGACGACATTCTCGTGCGCTTTCGTCCGTCGTACTTTCCGTTCACGGAGCCGTCTGCCGAAATCGACATGATGTTCGAGCATGGCAAGAACGCGGGCAAATGGCTGGAAATCTCCGGCTCGGGTCAGGTTCACCCGACCGTCATCCGCAACATGGGCCTCGATCCTGAGCGCTATATCGGCTTCGCATTCGGTAGCGGGCTCGAGCGCCTGACGATGCTGCGCTATGGCGTGCAGGATCTGCGTCTGTTTTTCGAGAACGATCTGCGTTTCCTGCGCCAGTTCGCGTAACGCGGCGGCCTTGCCTGCGGCGTCCGGCGCTCCAACGGGAAGCCGGACGAGACTCCAAACATTTCGAACGTAGACACACATGCAATTCCCAGAATCCTGGCTCCGCAGTTTCGTCGATCCCAAGCTCTCCACCGATGAACTCGCGCACGCGCTGACGATGGCCGGTCTCGAAGTCGAAGACCTGCGCCCGGTCGCGCCGCCGACCACGAAGATCGTCGTCGGGCAGGTGCTCGAAGTCGCCAAGCATCCGAATGCCGACAAGCTCAATGTCTGTCAGGTCGACGTTGGCACGGGCGAGCAGTTGAACATCGTGTGCGGCGCGCCGAATGTGTCGCCGGGCATCAAGGTGCCAGTGGCGCTCATCGGCGCGGTGCTGCCTCCGGCGGAGCCGGGCGGCGAGCCGTTCGCGATCAAGCCCACGAAGCTGCGCGGTGTCGATAGCCAGGGCATGTTGTGTTCGGCGCGCGAGCTGAAGCTATCGGAGGATCACAGCGGTTTGCTGATCCTGTCCGCCGATGCGAAGGTCGGTCAGGATATCCGCGAGGCGCTCAACCTCGACGACACCGTGTTCGAAATCAAGCTCACGCCGAACAAGGCGGATTGCCTGTCGGTGTTCGGCGTCGCGCGCGAGACCGCCGCGATCACCGGCGCACCGCTGAAGCAACCGGACATGCCCGCGGTCGAAACGAAGCTCGACGAAAAGCTGCCCGTGAAGATCATGGCGCCCGATCTGTGCGGCCGCTTCTCCGGCCGCGTGATCCGCGGCGTGAACGCGCACGCGAAGACGCCGCAATGGATGGTCGAGCGCCTCGAGCGCGCGGGCCAGCGCAGCATCTCCGCGCTCGTCGATATCTCCAATTACGTGATGCTCGAGCTCGGCCGTCCGTCGCACGTGTTCGATCTCGACAAGATCCACGGCGCGATGGAAGTGCGCTGGGGCAAGAAGGGCGAGTCGCTGAAGCTCCTGAACGGCAATACCATCGAGGTCGATGAAACCGTCGGCGTGATCGCGGACGATCACCATCTCGAAAGCCTCGCGGGCATCATGGGCGGCGACAGCACCGCCGTGTCGCTCGACACGACCAACATCTATCTCGAAGCCGCTTTCTGGTGGCCGGATGCAATCCGCGGCCGCGCGCGCAAGTACAACTTCTCGACCGATGCGGCGCATCGCTTCGAGCGCGGCGTCGACTACTCGACGACCGTCGAGCACATCGAACGCATCTCGCGCCTGATCCTCGACATCTGCGGCGGCGCAGCCGGTCCGGTCGACGACCAGATCATCAACGTACCCGAGCGCAATCCGGTGTCGATGCGCGTGTCGCGCGCGCATCGAATCATCGGCGTGGAGATTGGCGCCGAAGAAATCGCGCAGATCTTCACGCGCCTGAACCTCGCATTCGAGCGCGACGGCGATACTTTCAGGGTTACGCCGCCGCCGTATCGTTTCGACATCGAGATCGAGGAAGATCTGATCGAAGAAGTCGCGCGCATCTACGGTTTCGAGAAGATTCCGGCGCGCCCCCCGGTTGCGCGCAGCGAGATGCGCATCACGAACGAAACGAAGCGCTCGATCCACACGCTGCGCCATGAAGTGGCCGCGCGCGATTACTCGGAGACGGTCAACTTCAGTTTCGTCGATGCCGAGTGGGAGAAAGACTTCGCCGGCAACGACAATCCGATCAGGCTGCTCAACCCGATCGCGAGCCAGCTCTCGGTCATGCGCACGACGACGTTCGGCAGCCTGATCGAAGTGCTGCGCTACAACCTGAATCGTCGCGCGGACCGCATCCGCGTGTTCGAGGCGGGTCGCGTGTTCCATCGCGATGCATCCGTGAAGGCGGGCGAACTGACGGTCGAAGGCTTCGCGCAGCCGAAGATGATCGGCGCTCTTGCGTATGGTCCGGTGATCGAGGAGCAGTGGGGCGCGGCTTCGCGCAATGTCGACTTCTTCGACGTGAAGGGCGATGTCGAAGCGCTCTTCGCGCCGGTCGTGCCGCGCTTCGTGAAGGCGGAGCATCCGGCGCTGCATCCGGGGCGCAGCGCGCGCATCGAAGTGGCGGGGCACGCGGTCGGCTGGATCGGCGAACTGCATCCGCGCTGGCTGCAGAAGTATGACCTGCCGAACCCGCCGATCCTCTTCGAAATCGACGCGGACGCGCTGATGGATCGCGCGCTCCCCGCGCCATCCGAGGTGTCGAAATTCCCGCCCGTGCGACGCGATATCGCAATTGTCGTGGATCAACACGTCCCGGTTCAGGCGCTCTTGGACGAGCTCGAAAGTGCCCGCTCGGAGGACGCTTGCAGGCACGTTACGCGGGTTGCGCTTTTCGATGAATTTCGTCCAAAATCAAATACTTCCGGTGGCTTGGGAGCGCATGAGAAAAGTCTTGCCTTCCGTGTAACGTTGCAAGATACTGGCGGCACGCTTCAGGACGAAACGGTCGATACGGCCATCAAAACGCTGGTGGATCGCCTGGCTCGAGTACACGGCGCGCGGTTACGCGGATAGCCTGCAGTTGGCCCTTTCCGTCTCAATCGCCAAGTCTTCAATGTGGCAAGCGCCGTTCTACCGATATGAACCAAATGAACTCGAGTGATTTCGAAGCCCTTCTTTCGGCGCAGCGTAGCGCCATGAACCGCGATACCCCGACCTCGAGCGCGCCCGGCGACACGCCGACGCTCACCAAAGCCGAACTGGCGGAGATGCTGTTCGACCACGTCGGTCTGAACAAGCGTGAAGCCAAGGACATGGTCGAAGCCTTCTTCGAAGTCATCCGCGATGCGCTGGAGAGCGGCGAGAGCGTCAAGCTGTCGGGCTTCGGCAACTTCCAGCTGCGCGACAAGCCTCAGCGTCCGGGCCGCAACCCGAAGACGGGCGAGGCCATTCCTATTGCCGCGCGGCGGGTCGTCACGTTTCATGCAAGTCAGAAGCTGAAGGCGCTGGTCGAAACGGGAGCGGAGACCGATCTCACTCGCTGATCTCCCGGCGGCGCGCGAATGACCCGCGCCGCGCTGCATGACCGCCGCGCTTCAATCGACATCACTTATAACGATGGTTGATCGACGATGGAAAAAGTCGTCTTGCCTCCGATCCCCGCCAAGCGTTACTTCACGATTGGCGAAGTCAGCGAGTTGTGCGGCGTCAAGCCTCACGTGCTGCGCTATTGGGAGCAGGAGTTCACGCAACTGAGGCCGGTCAAGCGGCGGGGCAATCGCCGCTACTATCAGCATCACGAAGTCTTGCTGATCCGGCGCATTCGTGAGTTGCTGTACGAACAGGGTTTCACGATCAACGGCGCGCGCAACCGGCTCGATTCACAAGGACGCGCGAATGGCGACGAAGCCGAGCTCGATGAAACGCAGGCGTCGGCGCAAGCGCAACCGGGCGTCGATGTCGATCAGCTTCGCAAGGATATTCTTCAGGTGATCGATCTTCTCGGCGGATGAACGCCGCTGTGATCCACGCCATGATGCCGCGATTCGTCGCGGCATTTTTTTCGTCCCTACGACGCGCGCTGCGCGCCGCCAGCGACGGCAGTAGCATGGTTCCTTGCTTTTTTCTCGTTGCCGCACGGGACGTGTTCGCGGCGGCTTCATCACATCGACTCAGGAGGGCTTATGCGAGTGTTGCTCGTTGGCGCAACTGGAATGTTGGGCACGGAGATCAAGCGGATTCTCGAACCCGGGCACGAAGTGATCAGCGCGAGCCGCAAGGGCTCGGACGTAGCGGTCGATTTGTCGGACAAGGCGAGCATGGTCGCGATGTACGAGAAAGTCGGGAAGGTCGGCGCTGTCGTGTGTGTCGGCGGCGCTGCGAAGTTCGCGCCGCTCGACGCGCTCGCCGATGACGACTATGCCTTCAGCCTCGCGAACAAGCTCATGGGGCAGGTGAATCTCGTGCGCTGCGCGGTCGGTCACGTCGATGAAGGCGGATCCGTCACGCTGACGAGCGGCACGCTCGCTCAAGCACCGATGATCGGCAGCGCGGCCGTGAGCCTCGTGAACGCGGGCGTCGAAGGATTCGTGCGTGCGGCCGCGCTCGAGTTGCAGGGCATGCTGCGTGTGAACGTCGTAAGTCCCGGATGGGTCTCTGAAACGTTGGTCTCGATGGGGAAGGATGGATCGCAAGGCATCGCGGCTGCGGAAGTCGCCAAAGTGTATAGGCGTGCCGTCGACGAGACAATGACCGGGCAGACGCTGGCCGCGGCTAAGACTTGATGCCCGCGCGAATGCGCCGCTTCGGGCCGACCGTGGCCTCGGAGCGGGAGACAGGCATCTTCACGTTGATTGACCAATAGACGATGCTCGGCCCGACGCCCCAGGGCGGATAGATGCGCCAGTCGTCAGTGCCGTGGTGGAAGAAGTAGAGCGCGAAGCATCGGCCTGGCCTGGTGGCGCTCACACACACATAGCGGCTGCCGCCGGGATAGATGCGCCCGAACCTCGTGACGCGTGCGCGGCTCGCCGGATCGAACCAGCGAGCGACTTCCGCGTGCAAGGCGGAGCAGGGTCGACCGGATTGGATGCGCCGCTGTTGCGCGGACGTCGAGACAGACGAAGGCATAAGCGCCGTTCCTTATGTGGCACCTTAACATTAGGCCTTAAATCACTGACACACAAGTGTTTTTTCCGTTTTACGTCTGAATAAAGGGTGGGCTGAGCGCCGGTAATCCCCATGTGACGAGCGGTGTCAGATGCTTAAGCCCATCATCGCGGTCGCGTTGGTCAAAGTCTCCTCTTCGGCGCGGACCTTGAGCATTGCATCAGCCAGACGGTAGTAGAGTTGGGCGCGCTGTTCGAGGACCGCGGGTGACGCGTCGCCGGAAAGTCTTTCGCCAGCCATTTCGCCAGCCAGCGCCTGGCCCGCGAAGTAGTCTCGCAATGACATGCCGTAATTGCTGTTGCCGGGAAATGCGCGTGGGTTGTTGAGCTTGTTGTATGCCATTGTTCTTGCTCGTTTTATGAATACGATGGCTTGGGACGGACAAAGAAAAAGGCTCTCCGGCCAGAAGCCGGAGAGCCTTTGATTCCTGGTCGGGGCGAGAGGATTTGAACCTCCGACCACCTGCACCCCATGCAGGTACGCTACCAGGCTGCGCTACGCCCCGAAAGAGCGAAAGTATATCAGAGAGAAACGGATAGTAGAACTGCTTCCAACAATTTCGCTGTTGCACTCACCAAATTCACTCGCGGTGGGTCAGAGCGTCAGCTCCGACTGCGTGTAAGGCGAGGTTTGAATCTGCACGGAGCCTTCGCGTTCCGTCTCGCTTCGACCGTGGACACCCTCGCGCGCGAAGCGCTGACGCCGACGAAATCTCAACGCAAGCAGCAGCGATATCGTGCAGGGAATCAGATACGTGACGATCCGTTCGCTCCACGCGATCCTCGATCCGAGGCTGTCGTAGCGAGTGCGTTCATGGAAATTCGCGGATGCGAAGACCATCGTCAGCGTAAAGTCCAGCAGCATCGCCAATACGCAGAGGGCCAGAAAAAGCAGTGCGCCGTTCCACTTCGGCGCGCCAAGGCTCGCGTTCAAGGCGCGACAGATAAAAAGCGCCAGGCCAAGCAAGGTCAGACTGAAGGCCAGGGGAAGCCAGGGAAAATCCATATCGCGCGTGCCTCGCGTGCGGGTAACAGGGAAGATCCCGGCGGCGCGCAAGATGAAACTTTTTGTCGCGTCTCGAGCGCCCGATCCGGAAGCGGGCGCGATCATCACACGCAAGACCTAACGCTTGAATGAGAGTATTCCTAATTACATAGGCCGATCGGCTAACGACTCCGACAAAAAGTCGATGAAAGTCCGTACCTTGGTCGTCATGTACTTTCGGCTCGTGTACACCGCATACACGGACGGCGCGAACGCCGTGTAGCTCGGCAGCACGCGCACGAGCGAGCCTGAGGCCAGCTCGGGTTCGACGATCCACGCCGGAAAATACGCGAGGCCGAGCCCCGCGCGCACGAGTTGCAGCGCCATCGACGTATCGTTGGTCTTGAGCACAGCTTGATTCTTCACGGTGAACACGCCGTCCGGTCCCGTCAGCGTCACGGTGTCGACGTTCGTGTACGTCGGCAACACGAAGCGATGACGCGCGACATCGTCCGGATGACGCAGCTTGCCGTGCTGTTCGAGATAGGCGCGCGAGCCGGCGAGCACGAAGGGCATCTTGCACAGCGGCCGCACGATCAGCGAAGGCGACGGCTCGGATGTCGCGCGGATCGCCATGTCATAGCCTTCCTCGACCAGATCGACGAAGCGGTTCTCCAGCCGCAGATCGACGAGCACGCCCGGATAGCGCGCCTGATACGCGACGAGCAGATCCGCGAACGTGCGATTGGCGAACCAGCCCGGTGCGGTGACCTTGAGCACGCCTTGCGGCTGCGCGGTCTGCACGCCGACTGCCGCCTGCGCGGCCTGCAGGATGTCGAGCGCCTCGCTGCACTGCTCGTAATACACGCTGCCGGCCTCTGTGAGGCTCAGATGGCGCGTCGTGCGGTTCAAGAGGCGCACGCCCAACTGACGTTCGAGATTGGCAACGTGCTTGCTCGTCATCGCGGTAGAGATGTCGAGCCGCTCGGCGGCTTTCACGAAACTTCCCGCCTCGACGACTTCACGGAACACGCGCAGGCTGGTCAGAGCGTCCATCGATCATTTCCTGTTCGGAAACAAAAAGCCAATGTTAACCGGATTTATCGACGGACGATGCCTGCCTAGACTGCGAGCATTAACCATCACAGGAGTTTCGCGATGTCTACGACTCAAGTTCCCTCAGCCGTGTCCCGCGTACCTGCGCTAGCCGGCTACGCTCACGCTCTGTTGCGCATCGTCGCGTCGTATGTGCTGCTCACGCATGCGAGCGCCAAGCTGTTTCATGTTCCGCACATCGCGATGTTCGATGGCTTGCCGCTCTTCTCGTTGCTCGGCGCGGCGGGCGCCATTGAACTGGTTGGCGGCGTGCTCGTGTTGATCGGCTGGTTCACGCGCGCGGCGGCGTTCGTGTTGTCCGGTGAACTCGCGTTCGCCTATTTCCTCGGACATGCGCCGAATGGACACTTCTTCCTGCCGCTGCTGAATCAGGGCGAGCCGGCCGTGCTGCTGTCGTTCATCTGCCTGTTCATTGCGGCGGCGGGGCCGGGCGCGTGGAGCATCGACAATCGGCGGTGAAGCTATTTCGGCCACTCGTCGAGCTCGTCGTTGAAGAGTGAAGCGACGATCCGGCGCAGCCACATCGTGCGCGCATCGTTATGAAACTTGCGATGCCAGTGCTGCTTCAGATCGAAGCGCGGCAGCGCGAGCGGCGGCTCGGCGAGCGTGATCGACGCATGCTCGGCCACATACGCGAAGCCGATCGCGTGCGGCACCGTCGCGATCAGATCGGTGCGCGACAGGATGAACGGCAGGCTCATGAAGTGCGGCGTCTCGAGCACCGCACGGCGCCGCACGCGTTCCTTGTCGAGAAAATTTTCCAGGATCTCCTGACTGCGGCCTTCGGCGCGCACGACGGCGTGGCCGCATTCCATGAAGCGCGCGAGCGTGAGCGGCTCGCTCGCGTACGGATGATCGCGCCGCATCAGACAGATGAAGCGATGCGAAAAAAGTCGCTGCTGAAAGAAGTTGTTGCCGCGCAGATCCGGGAAATAGCCGACCGCAAGATCGATATCGCCCGATTCGAGCCCGCGCTCGACATCCCCGTGCGACGCCGACACCGAGCGCAGATTCGCATTCGGCGCCTCCTTCGCGAACGCTTGCAGCAGCCGCGGCAGGAATACGATTTCGCCGACATCGGATAGCGCGATCGAGAAAGTCTCCGTGCTTGTCGACGCATCGAAGTGCTGCCGGTCGAGCAGGCCGCGTTCGATGCGCGCCAACGCCTCGCGCGCAGCGGGCACGAGCGCGATGGTGCGCGGCGTCGGTTCCATGCCGCGCGAGGTGCGTACGAAAAGCGGATCGTTGAAGTATTCGCGCAGGCGCGCGAGCGCCGTCGACACGCGCGGCTGGCTCACGCCGAGCCGTTCGGCCGCGCGGCTCACGTTGCGCGTTTCCTCGATGGCGACGAGGTAGGGAATCAGATTGAGATCGAGGTCGTTCATGGCGCGATGCTCCGCCAACGATGTTGGCGCGCGGCGATTCCCACGTCAACGCGCGCCATCAGCCGCGCCGCGCGACCATGTCCGACACGCGCTGAGCCGCTTCCTGCAACGGCTCCAGAAACGCTTTCACCATCTGTCTGGCGTTTTTGCGCTGGGCGTTTCCGCTGATGTTCAGCGCCGCGATCACGCGTCCCTGCCGGTCGCGGATCGGCGCGGACATCGAAATCAGCCCTTCCTCCAGTTCCTGATCGACGATCGCCCAGCCCTGGCGGCGCACGATGGCGATCGCTTCCTTGAGCGCGTTCTTGTCGACGACCGTGCGCGGCGTGCGCGCGACGAGCGGGCTCGAATCGAGCACTTCGTCGAGGCGCGCTTCGTCGAGCGCGGCGAGCAGCACGCGACCCATCGACGTGCAGAACGCGGGCAGGCGGCTGCCGATCGACAGATTCTGCGTAATGATCTTGTGCGTCGGCACGCGCAGGACATAGACGATTTCCGCGCCGTTCAGCACCGCGGCCGAGCAGCTTTCGTGAACCTGCTCGACGAGGTCTTCCATCACCGGCTCCGCGAGATTCCAGAAGGGCATCGAGGTCAGGTACGCGAACCCGAGGTCGAGAATCTTCGGCGTCAGTTGAAAGAGACGCCCGTCGGCTTCGACATAGCCGAGCGCCTGCAGCGTCAGAAGAATGCGGCGGGCGCCCGCGCGCGTGAGGCCCGTTGCCGCGGCGACATCGGTGAGCGTCTGGGCGGGGCGGTTCGCGTCGAACGAACGGATCACCGCGAGCCCGCGTGCGAAAGACTGAACGTATGCGTCGCCGGGGCGCGTCTGCGTGTCTTGCGGCTCGGCATCTGGATTGGGCGTGGCTGGATTCTTCATAAGGCTCGTCACGAAAGGGGCGAACGGTCTGCGGCTTCAGTGAAAACCCGCAGTTTGCGCATGCTTCGTTGACACGACAACGAACGCGGGACTACTATGCCGATGTTCGCTAAACGAATCCATGTTCGCATGACGAACATTTTGAAGCAAGTCTGATTACCAACTGGTAAACCCGAATTCGAGGCGCGATTTTCAAATCGGCGCCCGAGACAGGAGAAGGAACGGCACATGATCAACAAGATTTTCGATTCGCTCGCCTCGGCCGTGGCCGACGTCCACGACGGCGCGACCATCATGATCGGCGGTTTCGGTACGGCGGGCATGCCCTCCGAGCTGATCGACGCGCTCATCGAGCAGGGCGCGCGCGAACTCACGATCGTCAACAACAACGCCGGCAACGGCGACACGGGCCTGGCTGCGTTGCTCAAGGCGAAGCGCGTGCGCAAGATCATCTGCTCGTTCCCGCGCCAGACGGATTCTTATGTATTCGACGCGCTGTACCGCGCGGGCGAAATCGAACTGGAACTCGTGCCGCAGGGCAATCTGGCCGAGCGCATCCGTGCGGCGGGCGCGGGCATCGGCGGCTTTTTCACGCCGACCGGCTACGGCACGAAGCTCGCACAAGGCAAGGAAACGCGCGTGATCGACGGCAAGCACTATGTGCTCGAAGCGCCGCTGCATGCGGATTTCGCGCTCGTGAAGGCATTCAAGGGCGACCGCTGGGGCAATCTGGTCTATCGTAAAACTGCGCGCAACTTCGGCCCGATCATGGCGAGCGCCGCGAAAACGGCGATCGCGCAGGTCTCGAAGGTCGTGCCGCTCGGTGAGTTGGACCCCGAAAACATCGTGACGCCGGGCATCTTCGTGCAGCGCGTCGTGGAAGTGCCGCAAGCCGTGCATCAAGCCGAACTCGCTGCTTAAGGAAGGACGAAAAGCCATGAAGAAACTCACTCGTGACGAAATGGCCAGGCGCGTGGCCGCGGATATTCCCGAAGGCGCATACGTGAATCTGGGCATCGGCGTGCCGACGCTCGTCGCCAATCACCTCGCGGCGGATCGCGAAATCTTCCTGCACAGCGAAAACGGCCTGCTCGGCATGGGCCCGGCGCCCGCTGCCGGCTCCGAAGACGACGAACTCATCAACGCCGGCAAGCAACATGTGACGCTGCTGACGGGCGGCGCCTATTTTCATCACGCCGACTCGTTCGCGATGATGCGCGGCGGCCACCTCGACTTCTGCGTGCTCGGCGCATTCCAGGTGTCGGCGACGGGCGATCTCGCGAACTGGCACACCGGCGCGCCCGATGCGATTCCGGCCGTCGGCGGCGCGATGGACCTCGCGATCGGCGCAAAGCAGGTCTATGTGATGATGGAACTGCTGACGAAGCAGGGCGAAAGCAAGCTCGTCGCGCAATGTTCATATCCGGTGACGGGCGTCCAGTGCGTGGATCGCGTGTACACGGACCTCGCCGTGTTCGACGTGACGCCGGAAGGCTTCGTCGTGCGCGAGATCGTGGAAGGTCTGTCGTTCGACGAATTGCAGAAGCTGGCCAAGGTGCCGCTTCAATACGCGCCGCTGACCGAAGCCGTCTGACGCCTGAGAGACATAAAGGAACTGGAGCAACTGATGAAAGAAGCTTTCGTATGTGATGCCATCCGCACGCCGATCGGCCGTTACGGCGGTTCGCTGTCCTCCGTGCGCGCCGACGATCTGGGCGCCGTGCCGCTGCGTGCGCTCGTCGAGCGCAACAAGGAAGTGGACTGGGAAGCGGTGGACGAAGTGATCTACGGCTGCGCGAATCAGGCGGGCGAAGACAACCGCAACGTCGCGCGCATGTCGGCGCTTCTGGCCGGACTTCCGGTCGGCACGCCGGGCTCGACGGTGAACCGCCTGTGCGGCTCGGGCATGGACGCGATCGGTGTCGCGGCGCGGGCGATCAAGGCAGGCGAGACGAGCCTGATGATCGCGGGCGGCGTCGAGAGCATGAGCCGCGCGCCGTTCGTGATGGGCAAGGCGACGAGCGCGTTCTCGCGTTCCGCCGAAATTCACGACACGACCATCGGCTGGCGTTTCATCAATCCGCTGATGAAGAAGCAGTACGGCGTCGATTCGATGCCCGAGACCGCCGAAAACGTCGCGGACGACTACAAGATCAGCCGCGCCGATCAGGACGCGTTCGCACTGCGCTCGCAGCAGAAGGCGGCGCGCGCGCAGAAGGACGGGACGCTCGCACAGGAAATCGTCGCGGTGACGATTCCGCAGAAAAAGGGCGATGCGCTCGTCGTCGACCGCGATGAGCATCCGCGTGAAACGAGCCTCGAAGCGCTCGCCAAGCTCAAGGGCGTCGTGCGTCCGGACGGAAGCGTGACGGCCGGCAACGCGTCGGGCGTGAACGACGGCGCGGTCGCGATGCTGATCGGCGACGAGGAAAGTGCTAAGCGCCACGGTCTCACGCCGCGCGCGCGCATTCTCGGCCTCGCGACCGCGGGCGTGCCGCCGCGCGTGATGGGCATCGGCCCGGGTCCGGCGTCGCAGAAGCTGCTCGCGCGTCTTGGCATGACCATCGACCAGATGGATGTGATCGAGCTGAACGAAGCCTTCGCGTCGCAAGGACTGGCGACGCTGCGCATGCTCGGCGTCGCCGACGACGATCCCCGCGTCAACCCGAACGGCGGCGCGATCGCGCTGGGCCATCCGCTAGGCGCGTCGGGCGCGCGGCTCGTCACGACCGCGAGCTACCAGCTTCATCGCACCGGCGGCCGCTTTGCGCTGTGCACGATGTGCATCGGCGTGGGCCAAGGCATCGCGATGATCATCGAGCGCGTCTGACGCAATGTTCGCATCCACGGGACGTCTCACCGATCTCGTGTGCGGCAACGCCGCCGCGAACGAGATCTGGTCGCCGCGCGCGACCGTGCAGGCGATGCTCGACGTCGAAGCCGCGCTCGCGCGTGCGTCGGCGCTGCATCGCGTGATTCCGCCGGGCGCGGTCGAGGCGATCGTCGCCGCATGCAACGCGGACAACATCGACGGCGACGCACTGATGACCGGCGCGCAAGCAGGCGGCAACCTCGCGATTCCGCTCGTCAAGCAATTGACGGCCGTCGTGAAGGCGAGCGATGCCGAAGCCGCGAAGTATGTGCACTGGGGCGCGACGAGTCAGGACATCATCGATACGGGCGTCGTGCTGCAATTGCGCGCGGCGCTCGATCTCTTCGATGCCGACCTGCGTTCGTTGTCCGATGGGCTCGCGCAGCAGGGCGACCGGCATCGCGCAACGCCGATGATCGGCCGCACGTGGCTTCAGCAAGCGCTGCCGATCACGCTCGGCCTGAAGTTCGCGCAATGGCTCGATGCGGTGACGCGTCATCGCCAGCGTCTTGCGGAGTTGAAAGCGCGCACGCTGGTGCTGCAATTCGGCGGCGCGGCGGGAACGCTCGCGAGTCTGCGTGACAAGGCGCTGCCGGTTGCGGCATCGCTCGCGCAAGATCTGAGACTGACGCTTCCCGCGCTGCCTTGGCATACGCAGCGCGACCGCATCGCGGAAGCGGCGTCCTTCTTCGGCATGTTGACGGGCACGCTGGGAAAAATCGCGCGCGACATTTCGCTCATGATGCAGACCGAAGTCGGCGAAGTCGCGGAACCCGCCGCGGCAGGCAAGGGCGGTTCGTCGACGATGCCGCACAAGCGCAATCCCGTCGGCTGCGCCGCGGTGCTCACCGCCGCGACACGCGCGCCGAACCTCGTCGCGACGATCTTCGCCGGCATGGTTCAGGAGCACGAGCGCGCATTGGGTGGCTGGCAGGCCGAGTGGGAGGCGCTGCCCGACCTCGCACGCCTGACGGCCGGGGCGCTTTCGAACATCGTAGGCATCGTTGCGGCGATGGAAGTCAACGTCGAACGTCTCGCGCACAACCTCGATGTGACGAACGGCCTCGTGCTCGGCGAAGCGGTGATGCTCGCGCTCGGCGACGCCATCGGCAGGCTCGATGCGCACAAGCTCGTCGAAGGCGCATCGAAGGCGTCGGTCGCGAAGGGCACGTCGCTCTTCGACGAACTCGCCGCGAACGAAACCGTCACGCGCCATCTCTCGCAAGATCAATTGAAGCAATTGCTCGATCCGGCGAACTACGTCGGTGAGGCGCAGGCGTTCGTCGCTGCCGCCATCGCGAGCGCTAACTCGAAACAACAGGAGCAGTAAAAACATGCCTCTTGCCGAAGTGAACGGAACGCGGATTCACTATCGCATCGATGCCACGGCGGGCGACAGCGCGCCGTGGCTCGTGCTGTCGAATTCGCTCGGCGCCGATGTCTCGATGTGGACGCCGAACATCGAGGCCTTCGCGAAGCACTACCGCGTGGTGCGCTACGACACGCGCGGCCACGGCCATTCCGACGTGCCGCCGGGACCGTACACGATCGATCAGTTGATCGGCGACGTGATCGGCCTCATGGATCATCTGAAAATCGAGCGCGCGAACTACTGCGGCCTGTCGATGGGCGGGCTGACCGGCATCGGTTTGGCCGCGCGTCATCCGGAACGTTTCTCGCGCGTCGTGCTGTCGAACACCGCCGCGCTGATCGGCTCCGACGCCGTATGGACGCCGCGCGCCGCGAAGGCGCGCGAGCCGGGCGGCATGCCCGCGCTCACCGACGCCGTGATCGCGCGCTGGTTCACCGCGCCGTTCATCGAGCGCGAGCAACTCGAGCTCGCAAATATCCGCGACGTGTTTCGCCACACCTCGGGCGATGGCTACGCGTCGAACTGCGAGGCGATCCGCGACGCCGATCTGCGCGACGAAGCCAAAACGATCAGGCTGCCGGTGCTCGTGATCGCAGGCACGCACGATCTGTCGACGACGGCCGAGCAGGGCCGCGAGCTCGCGGGTTACATCGACGGATCGCGCTACCTCGAACTGGACGCGGCGCATCTGTCGAACATCGAAAAGCGCGACGACTACACGCGCGCCGTCCTCGACTTCCTCGGAGAAAAGAAATGACCGACGACGAACGTTACGAAGCGGGGATGAAGGTGCGTCGCGCGGTGCTGTCCGATGCGCACGTGGACCGCTCGCTTGCGAATCGCACGGAGTTGACGACGGAGTTCCAGAACTTCATCACGCGCTATGCGTGGGGCGAGATCTGGACGCGCGATGGCCTGCCGCGCCACACGCGCAGCCTCATCACGATCGCGATGATGGTTGCGCTCAACCGCAGCGAGGAACTCGCGCTGCACTTGCGCGCCGCGAAGAACAATGGCGTGACGCAGGACGAAATCAAGGAAGTGCTGCTACAGACGGCGGTCTACTGCGGCGTGCCGGCGGCGAATTCGGCATTCCACCTTGCGCAGAAGATCTTCGACGAGGAAAGCAAGGCGTAATCGCGTAATACGGCTTCGAGAGGAACCGTCTCCGGGAAACCGGAGACGGTTTTTTTTGTTTCTGGACTCAGAACGCGTAGTACGGTCCCGGTCCGGCGGGCGTCGCGCGTCCGGCGAGCGCCGTGAACACGCGGCGCCCGTAGAAGAACGGCAAGCCCCAGTCGAAGTAGCCGCTCGCCGCGCCGGCGAGGTTGTCGAAGGCGAAGTTGCCTGTGCCGAACAATGCGGTCGATTGCGCGACGGTAAAGCTCACCGCGCTTTGTGCGCCGCTCGACGAGCGAATGGTCGCCGCGATCGTCTGCGGTGTGGACGGGCAATACCACACGCCGCATTTCGCAAGCGTCGTCGAAGGGAAGAAGACGCCGTTCGATCCGCTGTCGATGAAACTCGACCCATACTGGCTGCCGCCGAAATCCGTCGTGACGTAGCCCGACGACGAACTCGACTTGAGCACGGTCGCCGAGCCGAGCAGATTGTTCGACTGCGAGCCGATGCCGAAAGTCATCGTGCCGGTCACGGTCATCGCGCCGTTGTCCGGCACGTCGGGAAGCTCGATCAGCACGCCATTGTTGTCGGTGGCGAAGTTCGCGACCGGATTCGTCACCTGCTGGGCGACCGCCACCGTGCTCGAGACGCAGTTGCCCGCGATGCAGCTGTAGTACCAGCGCGGCATCGCGGTGACCGCACATCCCGCGCCGCAATCGGCGCTGAAGGGCCCGACGCCGAGAATGCCGTTCGCGCGCAAGGACGACGCGGAGAGCATCGGCAGACCGGACTGGGTGCAGTCCTGCGCGGTCGTGGGCGCGGCGCTGTCGGCGATCAGTTGGACGGAGGTCGAGCGCGCGACCTGGCCGGCGAGCCGCACGTCGGCCGTGCGTACCGCGCCCCACGTGTAACCCGAACCGAACACCGCGCATTCCGCAACGATCGCGCTTTGATTGCTGCCCGCG
This sequence comes from Caballeronia sp. INML1, assembly GCF_023631085.1. Lineage (NCBI taxonomy): Bacteria > Pseudomonadati > Pseudomonadota > Betaproteobacteria > Burkholderiales > Burkholderiaceae > Caballeronia > Caballeronia sp. INML1. Next base: position 102,437 of record NZ_JALQDT010000012.1, read on the forward strand.
ATCAGCGGCAAGGCAATCGACGGGCTGAGCGCGGAGGCAAGCACGCGCAGGCCATGCGAGCCGGTATCGACCTGAATGTTGTCGATGGTCTGACAGGTGTTCGTGCCGGGCACGCAGATCGTGACGCTCGTTTGCAGCATGTTGCGCGTGTTGGTGGGCGTGCTGGTGACGTGGATCGTCTGGACGTTGGGTGTCGTCGATTGCGGCAGGCTCGTGTCCGTGGACGCAGGCGATGGGGCGCTCGAGGGCGTGGCGGCGCTTGCCGCGGCCGCCGCGCTCGCGGTTGCGGGCGCGCTCGGTTGCGGGGGCGGCGCGGCGGAACTGTCGTTCGAGCCTCCGCCTCCGCCGCACGCGTTAAGCAGGGCGCAGAGCGCGAAGAGGGGCATCGAGTGGAGGGCGCGTGTGTTCATCGTCGGCCTCTCACTGGATGTCGCTCGATGTCACGCCCGCCGGCAGGCCGCTCGCGAGCCATGCGCGTCCGCTGAATTCGCGAAGCCGCACGCGATTTTCGACGACGAGATCGCCCTGCGCGACGCGCGTCGCATGCAGACCGGCGTCGCCGACCGACGCATTCGCGCCTTGCCTGAACGTCTCGAAGTGCGCGCCAAGCAGCGCGCCGATGTCCGGCATCGCCGGGCCGCGCCAGGAGACGCCGTACACCGCACCGCTCGTATCGACATATTCACGCACGACGATGCCTTGTTGGTCGGTCGTTTCGCGATATTGCACGAGTCCGCCCTGTGCCTGATGCACGACATCGCCTTGCGAGGCACCGGCGGCGCGCCCGGTCGCGCCGAGTTCCGCGCGAGCGGGCGCCGTCGCGCCGATCGTGAGAATCGCCAGGCCAGCGATCGCGTAGTGAGGAATTCTGATCTCTCTCATGTACTTTCTCCGTTATTTAGGACTCTTCTTGTTTTTGAGATGGGATTTTAGATGTAGAGCCCGGCAAAACGATACGGAGGAAGGCACGTGGCAGAGCGATCGATTCCCGTCGTACTAGCGATAAATTCGCCTATAAATCAGCAGGTTGCACACAGCGAAAGACCGAATTCCTGATTTTCGTGATTGTCATAAATTGTCAATGCGATGCCGGAGCGTCTTAAATACAAAATGCGCACGCGCTATTTGGCTGCTTTCAATCCGCATTCTGCGACACCGAGCAATAGGCAAGATGCGCGCGCTGCACGCGCTCGCCGGAGGCCGACCGGACCTCTTTTTTTCACGGCACACCGTCGGACCGGTAAAATGCTGGGTTGATCCACGGAAGAACGCCCGTGGCGTAGCGGAAGGATTTCTCCAAATGACAGATTTTCGTGTGACCAAGCGCATGGCTGCGCTTTTCGCGGTGGCCGGAATCGTGGCGGGATGCGGCAGCACCAATCCCAACGCATTCAACTACAAGAGCGATCAGCGTTCCAAACAGGTGTCTCTCGCCGTTCCGCCGAATCTGCTCGACGAAGCGGTCGACCAGCGCTCGCTGCCGCCGCAGGGCGGGCAGGCATCGCTCTCCGAGCTTCAACAAGTCCAGAAAGTCGCACCGAACGCGCCCACGGTGGTCCCGCCGGTCTCCGGCATGCACATTCAACGCGACGGCACCGAGCGTTGGCTCGTCGTCGATGGCAAGACGCCCGATCAGGTATGGCCGCAAATCCGCCGTTTCTGGCAGGAGCAGGGCTTCCTGCTCGTCGTCGATCAGCGCAGCAAAGGTGTGATGGAAACGGACTGGAACGAAACCCATCCGCAGATTTCGGACGGCCTGATCCGTGACACGCTCGCCAAGGCAACCGGCAATTCGTATGTGACCGCTGAGCGCAACAAGTACCGCACGCGCCTCGAAACGGCACCGAGCGGCGGCACTTATGTGTTCATCAGCCAGAAGGGCATGCGCGAGGCGCTGACGGGCGTGAACAACGATTCCAGCCAGTGGCAGGCGCGTCCGAACGATCCGGCGCTGGAAAACGAATATCTCAAGCGTCTGATGTCCTCGCTCGCGATGGCCGATCAACGGACCGCTTCGGGCGGCGCGACGCCGCTCGACACGCCGGTTGCGGCAGGCGCAGCAGGCGCCGCAGGCGCGCAAGCCGCGAAGGGCGGTGATTCGAAGGCCGCGTCGGTTGCGGCACAGAATGTCGCGAACACGGGCAACTCGCCGATTCGCAACGAAGTCGTGCCCGAGGCCACGACCTCGCAACTGACGTTGCCGGAAGCGTATGACCGCGCGTGGCTGCGCGTGGGCATCGCGCTCGATCGCGCGAACTTCACGGTGGACGACCGCGACCGCAGCAAGGGCGTCTACTACGTGCGTTATGTCGATCCCACGGACAAGTCATCCGCGGAGCAGGGCTTCTGGAGTCAGGTGTTCCACGGCCGCAAGGAAATGAAGGCCAAGCAATATCAGGTCAACGTGCGCGCAGTCACGGAGCAGCAGACGCGCGTGGCGATCGTCGACGACAAGGGGAATGTCGATTCGTCCCCGCAGGCGCGCCAGATCATGGCGTTGCTCGCCGACCAGATCAGCTGAACGTACCGTCAGCCTGATCGCAGGGAAACCGCCTCGTCCGCGAGGCGGTTTTTTTATGCCCGCCGCACGCGCAAACGATTTTTTCAGCATGCACAGAAATGCGAGCGTCGCCCGAGAATTGCGCAGACAATTCTTTCTATCGGGAAATGTGCGCAAAAGCTTATAGAAATGAACGGGCGGACAGTACATTGCATCAATAGCGTCATTCACCCGCCCGAAGCGCTTCGAAAGCGCGTCATCAGGCGCGTCGCACTGGACAAACAGACGATTGGTTCGCTACGCGCGAACCCCGATGGCCCCGTCGCCTATCCTCGTAGGGCGACGGTTTTTGCCCGCGTTTCGCTTGGAACGCGGGCTTTTTCTTTGCGTGCGCTCATCGGATGTTTTCAGCGATCTCGGCGGAGCGCGGTTATGCTCGTGCTTTCATCGCTTCATTGAATAAGGAGAACATTCATGTCGGAAGTTGCCGTCGTTGCTATTTTCGTCGCCAAGCCGGGCAAGGAAGAGGAACTGAGGCAGGTGCTCGAAGCCAACGTCGAGCCGACGCGGAAAGAACCGGGTGCGCTGCAATACGACTTGCACCGCGACATCAAGGAGCCGCGGCGCTTTATCTTCGTCGAGCGCTGGGAGAGCGAAGCCGCGCTCCAAAAGCACGGCGAATCGGCGCATATTCAGGCGTTTCGCGCCAAAGCGCCGGATCTGTACGAGCACGGCGAGGTCCGCGTCGCGAGCAAGATCCTCTGACGGTCGAGACCGTCTTCAGTGCGTTTCGTGCGGAACGTCGAGGATCAGGATGATGGTCCAGTCGGCGTCGCCGTCGTGGTGATACTGGCGCTCCGCGACGATGAACGGTTGTTGCTTGCCGCTCGGCCCGAGGAAGAGCACGTCACCTTCCATCGGCAGACATTCGACCGGCGGCAGCGCCAGATACGAGTCCTTGTTCACGTTGCGCGGCATCAGTTTTTCGATCTTGCGCGATGCCGCTTCGGTCCATTCGATATCGAGCTGGATATTGCTCATGCTGTCGTTCGCACGGTGAGTGCGCTCCACGGTTGAATCATTGAAAAGACGATGCGCAATGTAGCACACGCCATGCTCGATCCATGAGGCGCGCCAAACGAAAAAACGGCCCTGAGGCTAATGCCGTTCAGTTAGCGCTGCACGGCATTTTTGTTTATGGGGTGAGAAGTGGTTGTAAACGGAGCGCCGGGCTGTTAACTTTCCGGTGCGATGCTTGCCGACCACCTC